>CAIRAO010000251.1 GCA_903876625.1 uncultured Gallionellaceae bacterium
ACCCTCATCAAAGGGATGAACTAGTGGTTCGGCGTACTTACCTTCACACATGTTATAGAAATACGCCATTTGATTTTTGCTACCGACAAAAGTCACCTTATGCTGATTTTGTATCCATTGAGTTTTCCCCCTGCCACCCCTAGTAAAGACGGAAGAAAATAAGGTCACCTTAGTTGCATACACTTGTATTGGGTTGAGTGGTATCGAACTAAAGACCTGTAGAGTGAAAATTGAACAAATTACCAAAGGTAATGTAGTACCAAAATAATCTGTCATAAGCTGTACCAGAAAAATAATTGTTGGTATTTTTGTTGGTATCTTAAAACTCTAAAATCACTGAATTGAGCAATAGCAAGCGTTGCAAGGCTTAATGTGATTGTCCCCACCCCACCAATAAACAAAAAAGCTCATCCGTCAGGGTGGGCTTTTTCGGTTGAAAGCGAAGTTGCGGAAATTGAAACCGCGTCCGGCAACGACGGGGGGGGTGAACGGGGAATTCGAGCAGCACTGCTGCGAGCCCGTGAACGCCAAAGCGCACGCAGGCGCTTTGGCTGGCGGGGATCGCCAATTCCCCCCACCTCCCCTAATAATACCCCCAGCAGGGTTCGACACCGTCCTAAAAACGGCATTTTTCTTTGTAATAGCTGTATTCACTGTCCATATAGGTTTTTCGTAATCCAGCAGCATTCGCGCATAACGGGGGTATTGAAGGGGGTATTACTTCAAATTGAACTAGAGGATTTTATATGTCTGGGGGTATTGCAGGAAATCTGTCAGATAGCGCTTGCAAGGCTTTTGTTTCGCAGAAAGCCCTTGGAAAGAAGTTTCCAGACGGTGGTGGCTACATCTCTTTATAAGGCCTGCGGGCGGAGCCACTTGTCGCATCGAATACCAAATCGACGGGATGCATCAAAGTATTTATGCCACTCCCCTTGAAACTGGAATATCTACCCCCATTTGCGACAAGTCGATGAATGGAGAGAAACATGAAACACCACGAAAACAAACCTCAAGAACCTGAAACAACCGCTACAGAACAACAAGTTGAAGCAACGCCCGCGCCTGAAGTCATTCCCAGCCTGGATGAAATGCTCAAACAGGCAGAGCTAAAAGCGCAAGAGCACCACGACGCCTGGCTGCGTGCCAAGGCCGAGGGTGAAAATATTCGCCGTCGCGCGCAAGAAGACATCAGCAAGGCTCAAAAATTCGCGGTGGAACGATTTTCCAACGAAATGCTTGCAGTCATGGATAGTCTTCAAGCCGGTCTGGCGGTCGAATCGGCCAGCGTGGAGAGCTTTAAGAGCGGTATGGAATTGACGCAAAAGCAACTCTCAATTGTGTTTGAGAAATTCAACATCAAGGAAGTCAACCCGGTGGGCGAGAAGTTCGATGCGCATAAACATCAGGCAATTGGCATGGTCGATAGCGAACAAGAGGCCAATACGGTGGTAAACGTAATGCAACGTGGGTACACCTTGAACGAGCGCGTACTGCGCCCGGCGATGGTCATGGTTGCTAAGGGTAAGGATTAGATATGCGCCGTCATTCCGGCGCAGGCCGGAATCTAGCCCAACAAATATCTCCTTGCGCAGCATGGACAAAAGCCAAAAAGCATATTGAATAGAAGCACTGGATTCCGGCCTGCGCCGAATGACGAAATGGATTTGCAGGACTTGAAATACACAGCCCCCGCCCTAACTTAGGGCGGCAAGGAAGTAAAACTATTAAATTTTAAGTATTTAATCGAAAGGAAAGCATCATGGGAAAGATTATCGGTATTGACTTAGGCACGACCAATTCTTGCGTGTCTGTTATGGAAAACGGCAAACCTAAGGTGATCGAGAACGCCGAAGGCGCTCGCACTACGCCGTCCATTATTGCTTACATGGAAGACGGTGAAGTACTCGTCGGAGCTGCTGCCAAACGTCAAGCCGTGACTAACCCGAAAAATACCTTGTACGGCGTAAAACGCCTGATCGGTCGTCGTTTTGAAGAGCCGATGGTGCAAAAGGACATTGCCATGGTTCCCTACTCCATCGTTAAAGCCAAGAACGGCGATGCTTGGGTGAAGGTGCGCGATAAAGATATTTCCGCTCCGGAAATCTCCGCGCAAGTGCTGATCAAGATGAAGAAGACGGCTGAAGATTACCTGGGTGAAGAAGTCACCGAGGCCGTTATCACTGTTCCCGCTTATTTCAACGATAGCCAACGTCAGGCCACTAAAGATGCCGGTCGTATCGCCGGTCTGGATGTGAAGCGCATTATCAATGAGCCGACTGCCGCTGCGCTGGCTTTCGGTTTGGACAAACAAGAAGGCGACCGCAAGATTGCGGTGTACGACTTGGGTGGTGGTACGTTCGATATCTCAATCATCGATATTTCCGAAATCGACGGCGAACACCAGTTCGAAGTATTGTCGACCAACGGTGACACCTTCCTCGGCGGTGAAGATTTCGATATGCGCGTGATCGAGCATCTGGTGGACGAGTTCAAGAAAGAAAGCGGCATTGACCTGAAGAAGGACATGCTGGCCTTGCAACGTCTGAAAGATGCGGCAGAAAAAGCCAAGATTGAATTGTCTTCCGCGCAACAAACCGAAGTGAATCTGCCTTACATCACGGCAGATGCCTCAGGTCCAAAACATTTGGCGGTAAAGATTACCCGCGCCAAACTGGAAAGTATCGTGGAAGACCTGATCGCTCGCACCATTGAGCCTTGCAAGATCGCCATGAAGGATGCAGGCGTATCCAATTCCGACATCGGCGATGTGATTCTGGTCGGCGGTCAAACGCGTATGCCTAAAGTGCAGGAGAAGGTTAAGGAGTTCTTCGGCAAAGAGCCACGCAAGGACGTGAATCCTGACGAAGCTGTGGCAGTTGGCGCGTCGATTCAAGGTGGCGTGTTACAAGGCGAAGTGAAAGATGTGTTGTTGTTGGACGTGACTCCGTTGTCATTGGGTATCGAAACCATGGGCAGCGTGATGACCAAGCTCATCAAGAAAAACACCACGATTCCGACCAAGGCATCGCAAGTTTTCTCGACTGCCGAAGACAATCAGAACGCAGTAACGATTCATGTTCTGCAAGGTGAGCGCGAAGTGGCTTCCGGCAACAAGAGTCTGGGTCAATTCAATCTGTCCGACATTCCTCCGTCACCACGCGGCATGCCACAGATCGAAGTGACTTTCGACATCGACGCCAACGGTATCTTGCACGTCAGCGCGAAAGACAAAGCCACCGGCAAAGAAAACAAGATCAAGATTCAGGCTAGCTCCGGTTTGTCTGAAGCTGAAATTCAACGCATGGTGCAGGATGCAGAGTCTCATGCCGATGAAGATAAAAAGGCTATCGAATTGGTGACCTCGCGTAATCAATTGGATGCTTTGATCCACTCGACCCATAAATCGCTGAAAGAATATGGTGAGCATTTGAGTGCGGAAGAAAAGACCGCAGTCGAGGCTGCGTTGAAAGAAGCAGAAGAAGTGGTGAAAGCCGACGACAAAGCAGCTATCGACAGCAAAGCTGAAGCATTGGCAACTGCAGCGCAAAAGCTGGGCGAGAAAATGTATGCCGCCGAACAAGCCAAAGCACAAGCTGCCGGGGGCGGAGCTGACGCCGGTGCTCAACATGCCGGCGACAAAAAACCTCATGACGACAATGTAGTAGATGCAGAATTTACTGAAGTAAAAGACAAGAAGTAATAGAAAATAAGCAAGATACAGTTGGTAGTCGTTAGGCGTTAGTTGTTCGTTGAACCCTTCGGGTTTGCCTTTCAACTAACGGCTAGCGACTAATTACTTAAGACCTGTAGCGAACGACCATGGCAAAAAAAGATTACTACGAAGTTCTCGGCGTTAATAAAGATGCGTCCGACGAAGATATAAAAAAGGCTTATCGCAAACTCGCGATGAAGCATCACCCCGACCGTAATCCTGACAATCCAAAAGCGGAAGAACATTTCAAGGAAGCCAAAGAGGCTTATGAAACTTTAAGCGACGGACAAAAACGTGCGGCTTACGATCAATATGGTCACGCTGCTTTCGAAGCCGGTGGCATGGGCGGTGGCAGCCCCTTCGGTGCCGGTGCAGGAGCGGGAGGGTTTGATTTCGGCGATATCTTTGGTGATATTTTTGGCGGTTCGCGCGGGGGCGGTCGTAATAGTCCTCATCGTGGCTCTGATCTGCGTTACAACCTGGAAATCTCGTTGGAAGAAGCTGCGCGTGGCTCGCAAAAACAAATTCGCATTCCAACCATGGAAGATTGCGAGAGTTGTAAAGGTACGGGTGCCAAACCCGGCACCAGTGCAACCACTTGTCAGACTTGTGCCGGTCACGGACAAGTGCGCATGCAGCAAGGATTTTTCTCCATCCAGCAAACCTGCCCGCGTTGCCACGGTAGCGGTAAGCAGATCAGTTCGCCCTGCACTTCATGTCATGGCGCAGGTAAAGTCAAACAACACAAAACTCTGGAAATCAAAATTCCTGCCGGCATCGACACCGGCATGCGTTTACGCCATAGCGGACACGGCGAAGCCGGCAGCAACGGTGCGCCGAGCGGAGATTTATATGTAGAGATTCACATTCGTCCGCACAATGTATTTGAGCGTGAAGGCGACGACTTGCATTGTGAAATGCCCATCAGTTTCAGCACTGCCGCCTTGGGCGGAGAAATCGAGATACCCACTCTGGATGGCAAGGCAAGTATCAAGATTCCAGCCGAGACACAAAGCGGAAAAGTATTTCGGCTACGCGGCAAAGGAATTAAAGGTATGCGTACGAATTCACACGGTGATTTGAATTGCCATGTTGTGGTGGAAACACCGTCCAACCTGACAGAGCGTCAAAAAGAACTTTTACGTGAATTCGAGACGATCAGCTTGCAGGATACCGGTCGACATAATCCACGAGCAAAATCCTGGATGAGCAAGGTTAAAGAATTTTTTGGGTAGTAAGCACTAGGCCTTAATATTAAAGGCTATGTCCGTAAATATAGTTGGTCATTTTTCAAAACACTTAAGCAAAGAACCCCCTCCCCAACCCTCCCCCGGTGGGAGAGGGAGTTGAAATGCCGCTCCCTGTTTCGGGGTGTTGATTTTCTCCCTCTGCCGGGTGCCCGGCCACAAGTTTTTTGACACAGGTGGAGGGTTGGGGAGTGGGAGAAGCTGAACTTTTTTTTTATCAGAAGCGAGTCAGCTCTTACTTGCTTGCAATTTTCTTTCCAGCCACACGTCTAGCGACCAGTCATAACGACTGATGACTAGCAGAACGGTGAGCATAATCCCCCAATACAAATGCTGATTCAAACCCGCCTCACTCAGTCCGGAATAATAGGAATACGCAGCGACCGCATTCAGGATAAAAAGCCCTGCTGCTGCGAAGCGACCAAATAGACCCAGTACCAACAGCACAGACAAACCTAATTCACCAGCAGTCGCCATATAGGCAGCAAGATCTGTTGGAAGCAAGGGTACCGCATAAACATCACTGAACAAATAGAGTGTGCTATCCCAGCTTTGAATCTTGGTCAGGCCTGATTTGAAAAAAATATTCGCCAGATAGATTCTTAATGCCAGGTCAACAACTGGTGCAAGATATTCCGGCCAATGTGAAGCGGAGTAGTAGTGTCTTGCTAAACGTAATAATGCATTCATGGCGGTTTCCTATCTGACATCGACTAAAACGTTTTGTGCCACGAATTTCAGCAGTGCATTTTGCAAATCGAAATCTGAATGTTGTTCCAGCGTTTTCTCCGTCGATATTCCCAGAGGATTTTCTGCTTGTATGTGTTGCAGCCATTCCGCTTCGGCTTTGGATAAGTCGATAACCTCTACCTTGTCTGCAATTCGGCTGACGAGAGCGATGCATGCCCCACTATCCAAATCTATGTGAAAGTTATTTGCCGCCTGCGGTTGATGGGCCTGCCAAATTGCGCTGATGGGATAGGCAGAACGCACTATGCGAACAGCAGGATGCAATTTGAAAATTAATTGCGGATATTGCTCTGGCGAAAATCGAGACAGCGTGTTCAGTTCAAACGGGTCTTCATCATTTTCAAAATAGGCGATATGGCAAGCCCACTCGAGTGTCGCGACATCAGGCAGATAGACCAATTCCTGCGCGGGCTGGAAATTCGCCAAGAAACCAGCTAATTCAGCACCGTAGTGATGCAGGTTTGCGCTGCGAGAAGGATATTTTTCGATGAATCTCTGCCCCAGTAATCGAAAAAAATCATCACCGACCAATTGCTTGATAACCGGATAGGCACCGGCTAGCGCATCATGCAGATTGCCGCGATAGTTGTTGCGATAAACTTCGATCGCAGTGCCGAGTGAATAATTCGCATAGTGAGTGTCGATCTGTGATGAGGGTTCGACACCCTTTACGATGGTCTGGGCAAAATGTGTCAAATCAAAGTTGAAATCAGACATGGCAATGCTCGATTCTGTGCTGTGCTTTTTCCGCTTCTCCCATCAATACAGCTAAAGCAGGAATATCAGAATCCCATTCAATCAACGTAGGGCGCGGGCCAATATGTTTCAAAACAGTCTCAAACAGATTCCAAACTTCGGGAAACACGGAACGATCGTGCGTATCCACCAGGCAACCCTCACGCATGCTGTAACCTGCCAAGTGGTATTCCTTCACTGCCTCAGCCGGAATAGTCTTGATGAATGCTTCTGCATCCACACCGAGATTGCGTACATTCACATACAGATTTTCGACATCAAACAAAATTCCGCAGCCGGTACGCCGAGTGAGCTCGGCAAGGAATTCACCTTCAGTCATTTCGCTGTGCGAAAAAGACAGATAACTGGAAAGATTCTCCACCAGTAATTGACGCTGCAATCTTTCCTGAACTTGTGTTACCCGACGCGCAACATGATCGAGTGCTTCAAGCGTATAGGGGAATGGCAGTAAATCGTTGACGACAAATCCGCCGGCCGCATTCCAGCACAGATGTTCCGACACGGCGGCGGGTTGAACTTCATGGCACAAACTGCACAACGCAGAAAGATGCGCTTCGTTAAGCGGAGCTGTCGAAGCCAATCCCATTCCCACGCCATGCAAGCTAACGGGGTAGTGTTCACGCACTTTGAGCAAAGTATGCAGCGGTGCACCGCCGCCAAAAAAATTCTCGTTGTGCACCTCCACCCATCCTAACTCGGGCAAGGTCTCCAACACCTCACGGTAGTGAGGCGCCCGCAGGCCGATACCTGCGATACACGGCAAAATATCATTGCTTGCGGGCATGTTAATCACATCGCCTTTTTCATCATCATTTCTCCGCCATCGTTCAAACTTCCGTTGGCGATTTTATTGCAGGTGCCTTTTGGAACGGCAACGAAGTCTTGAGGATCATTATTCTTGCTGGCTTGCCCCGCACAGGAATGGGCGCTTTTGCTGCTTGCGCAATCATTCATGCCGGCTTTTGCGATACCGAAACATTTTTCCATATCCACTTTTTTGTCGGCAGCACTGGCATTGCCTGTTAATCCGAGTGCCAGTAAACCACCGATTGCGATTGATAAAATTTGATTCTTTTCCATGGTGAGTCTCCTTTTGGTTAAAAAACTGTGGTGAAAATAACTTGCTTGAAATCGTATTTAATCCTGAACTAATTTCTACGCGGGAATATTGATGCTATCCGTCAATGTTTTAATCAACTTCCTTTCAACATCTCCTCGTACCAGTGTATTCGAAAATAAAATTAAAATGGTTACATCTTATTTTTTCGATTACTCAGTTGTACAACTGGGGATATTGTTTGCGTAGTTGTTCCACCTTGGGTTGATCGTTAAACACGATATAAGGCTGATTTGGATGCAACGCCAGGTAGTTCTGGTGATGTTCCTCTGCCGGGTAAAACTGCTGCAAGGGTACCACCTGCGTGACGATGGAAGCAGAGAAAGTGTGCGCAGAGGTTAGCTGTTGAATATAAGTACGAGCGGCCTTTTGCTGCTCCTGAGTGGTGTAAAAAATGGCCGAGCGATATTGGGTACCGGAATCCGGGCCTTGACGATTTAGCTGGGTGGGATTGTGCGCAACGTTAAAAAATACCTCCAGTAATTGCTGATACGAAACCCGCGCTGAGTCAAAGCGTACTTTTACAGATTCGGCATGTCCGGTGTCACCGTTACTCACTTGATCATAATGTGCAGTTTCTGCTTTTCCGCCGGAATACCCAGACACCACCTCTGTCACTCCCTTCACATGCTTGAATACCGCATCTACGCCCCAGAAGCAGCCGCCGGAAAATACAGCTGTTTGTTCGGCGGCAGAAACGTAATTGGGAAGCGAAACAAAAACTATAGCAACAAGCGTTAAAGTATATTTTTGAAAATGTCTCATGATCTGCATGTTAGTACTCCTTATATTATCCAAAGGTAAAAGCAAATGCCTCGGCATCGGCATCTATAAACTCAATCCGAAATAGTCTGTTTTTTGTAATTCCGCTCTGGCGAATAAGTTGATACAAGCGTTGTTCATGAATTTCGCCGTAACCTTGTGCATCAATATCTGTTCCGTGATCGGCACCGGGTGCTTTCCCATCCAGTGTGACCCTAAAGCGTACCGGTATATTTTTTAACGTACCCATGACCAGATGCAAGTCACGTCCTTGAAAATTGAAACTAATGCTTCCGGGGGCTGATTGCAATGCTGCGGATTCTTTTGATAAAAGCCAAGCTCCACTCAGGGCCCATTGATCCAAGTTCAGCTTATGCGGAGCGCTATAGCGTACGGCTGCATCTTTAATGATTGCTTCAGGAGAAGCCAGATTTTGCTGTCGTGAATACCCCAAATAAGTTTCCGGTGATTTATGCAAATTCGCTGCCGCTGCCGTTGCCCCTGTTCCTGCAACCTGCACGAATTTTTCAGATAACGCCAAGTCTTGATGAGATTCCTTTAATAGAGTTTGAATCATTTCCTCGGTTTCCTGATACGCGCCTTCACCAAAATGCTGATGACGTATATGTCCTTGTGCATCGATCAAATAATGCGCAGGCCAATATTCATTCTTGAAACTGTTCCAAATTGCATACTGATTATCAATCGCGACGGGATAATGAATACCTAAATCTGCAACTGCTTTTTCCACATTAGTCACGTCTTTTTCGAAAGCAAATTCGGGCGCATGCACACCGATGATAACTAATCCTTGAGCGCGATATTTTTCATCCCAGGCCTTCAAGTAGGGCAAAGTGCGCAAACAATTAATGCAGGAATAAGTCCAGAAATCCATCAGCACTACTTTGCCGCGTAACATATCGTTGGTCAGGGGCGGCGAGTTGAGCCACTGTGTGGCACCGGTTAGCGGAGGGGTACTGTTGGCGTCACCAGTATTTTGACTTGCGGATTTTTGAGCCAAATTATCAATTAATTTCTGCTCGGTGCCGGCCGTACTTAAAAATGAAAACTGCGTCAGGAATTTTGTATCCCATCCCAACGCGATGACTACTACCCCGGCTACCACCGTCACACCCAAACTTCTCCGTATCCATTCTTCCGCACCCAGACTGCGTTTCATCAGGCTGAATACCCGTCCTCCTGCCAATAAAGCAACGCCTAGTGAAGTTGCTGCTCCGGCTGCAAAAACCAACAGCAATAACGCACTGTATAAATTTGCGCCATTGAGCGCAGCACCTGCCAAAACCAGTCCAAGAATGGGCCCTGCACAAGGTGCCCATAAAAACCCCACGGCAACCCCAAGTAATAACGAGCCCTTCACATTACTTTGTTGATCGGCATGCTGTTGCAAGCGTCCTCCCAAGGCGACAAAAGGCCGCATCAAGTGATCCGCTAAAGATGGAAATATCAACGCCACGCCCAACAGCAAGAGCATCATCATTGCCGCATAACGACCATATTGATTGATCTCGACTAACCAGGCACCACCGACCGCAGCTAAACTAGCCAGCACAGTGAAGGTCGCGGCCATGCCTATTAAAATTGGCAGCCCTGAACGGCGGAAAGACTGTTCCGAGCGCGCAAATACAAAGGGCAATACAGGCAATACACACGGACTGAAGATGGTAAGTATTCCGCCGAGATAGGCCAGTAAAAAAATCAGCATACTCTGGGTTCCTTTTTATTTTCTAGTCACAAAACGCAACGCCACTGCATTCATGCAATAGCGTAAGCCGGTAGGCTTGGGGCCGTCATCAAACACATGCCCGAGATGCGCATCGCATAAGGAACATTGCACTTCAGTGCGCGTAATGCCGAACATGTTATCCGAAATTTCATGTACATTTTCAGCCGCAATAGGTTGCCAAAAACTCGGCCAGCCTGTACCCGAGTCGAATTTGGTGTTCGCATCAAATAACGCGTTATCGCAACAGACACAGCGATACAGCCCCGGATCGTGCCTATCGTAACCCGGCTGCGAAAAAGCCATCTCGGTGCCTTTTTCACGGGTTACCTGATAGGCAAGTTGCGATAGCACTTTGCGCCATTCTGCTTCTTTGCGAACTTTGGTCAGCGTAGCGCTGCCTAGTTTTTTTCCTTCATCGGAAAATTGCATGATGGTGACCTTGTTGGCGTTGGGTGTATCTTTGGCGAAAGAGCGTGTTGCTAACAGTGCGGCAGCACCGGTTAAGCCAAATAAAAAATTTCTGCGTTGCATAATTTCCTCCTTATATACTACTGACTAACAACCGTGATATTAAGTATGATTCGCTCGTGTTGCTCCTGTATTCGATTCAACCCGAAAAATAGTTACAAATGAATTTGGAATCCTGGTGACAGATCAGAACGAAAATTTTGAAACACTCATGCGACAGTCTCTGACAGGAGATCAGCACGCTTATGCTACTTTGCTGCGCAAGACGGCACAATTGTTGCGACCTTTTTTGACCAAGCGGCTGAGTTTTAGCAATGAAGTAGATGACCTGATGCAGGAGATTTTAATCTCCATCCATAAGGCTCGCCATACTTACGACGGCAATCGCCCCTATAAACCCTGGGCTTATGCCATTGCCAAATTTCGTTTGCAGGATTTTTTGCGCGCACACTACGCCGATCAGCTTCGGCATTCCGTTGATTTTGATGAACTTGAAGAAACTTTGGAAGATTATGTAACCGAATCCGGCCTGAGTTACGAATCTATAAGCGGAGAGGTGCAAAAACTGCCCGAGAAGCAGGCGGCCATTTTGCAATTAATGCATCAGGAAGGTTACACCGCCAAAGAAGTGGCGGAGAAAATGGGCATGAATGAATCCGCAGTAAAAGTTGCTGCGCATCGTGCCTACAAAGTGCTAAGAAAACGCTTGGAAAGATAATGGAAAATATTGACGATCTTGTTGCAAGACTGGCGCAGGATGCGGGTGTGGTAAAACCTGCACCTCATCCTTACGTGCTGAGTTTAAAATTGATTGGCGCCGGGGCAATCTATTTACTGGTATCGCTCGCCTTCTCAGGACCGCGTCCGGATTTGCTGGAAAAATTTCAAAGCTTTTGGTTTGTTGCCGAAATATTGGCACTAGTCGGATTATTTTTTATCACCTCACTCAGCGCAGCGCTACTGGGTTTTCCAGATCAATTTCAGAAGCGAAAGCAGGCCGTTGCTCCAATATGGATGTTCACGCTATTTATTTTGTTGCTTATTTTTGCATGGCTTTTTGACAGTCATCCTGCGCCTCTTCCAGTTCATAGTTTCGAGTGTACTTTTAGTATCACGCTGACGGCAGTCATTCCTGCGCTGTGGACTTTCTATGCCCTGCGCAAATACGCCAGCACGAACTATAAATTGGCAGGCAGTGTTTCACTGCTCTCCGCTTTCAGCCTTGGCGCCTTATGGTTAAGGCTACACGAATATACTGATTCAATCATTCATGTTTTCGAGTGGCACTACCTACCCATGCTAGTTATCGGTATCGTTGGTTTATGGCTGGGTAAGAAATTATTGAAATGGTAACTCCAGGTGCCATGGCATAAATCAAGTTCAATTCACCTAAATTAGGCTGAAAAACCCATTCTTATTCATACTTCAGTTTCACTCCTCCCGACATAGACTAATACCGTAGTCTGGAATTTTCTCAGTATATTGGGAGGTGTGACATGGAAAAAATCATTTTGATAATTGGTGTTGCCGCAATCATTTTATCTGATCCAACGCAAACTTTTGTGAAGCTCGATCAGGAAATATTGCTTCGACTTTTCAACTGAAATCAATTACTCGCTAATTCCCTGACTGCGCAATTCAGCCCGACATTTTGAATAGTCGGGGCACGCTCTTTCCACGATGCACCAGAAGGCGGCGGAGTGGTTCATTTCGATAAGATGAGCCAATTCGTGCACGACGACGTAATCGATCAAGTGCAATGGCATTTTGACCAGTTGCCAATTTAGTCTCACAACGCCTTGAGTTGTGCAACTACCCCATTGGGTTCGAGCTGACGAGAGTTTGATTTGTTTAGGTGAAACAGACATGAGCGGTGAGTAGTGAGCCACACACTCCTTAAAAACTCGCTCGGCTTCTTCACGATACCATTTGGTGACAGCTTTCTCGATTTTTGCCTCGTCGGTTGTATCAGTCACATGAAGATAAAGTAGTTCGCCACGCAGTTGCGCCGGAGTATTGAATAAACTTGGGATGATGCGTAATGTTAAAATCTCCCCGCGAAAGGCGATTTTTTCACCCTCCTGCCACAGCTGTTTTTCTTTCCTGTTCGTCTGCCAGCTACCGAGTTTTTCAATGACCCAGTCGGCTTTTTCACTGAGTACACTATTAAGCCATTTTTCCGATGAGCGCAGCGGTACGTTGACCGTGAGACCTTTATCATCAATGCGCAGGCCGATGCTTCGTCTTTTGCTGCTGCGCTTTAGTGTGTAGGTGATGGATGTTCCCGCGAGTTGTATGCTGCGCTGTTCGATTGCGGGTCGGATTACGGAAGTGCGAAGCTTGCTGAACATTTTTGAAAATGTTTTATCTTCTTTCCACGTGAAGGAGAGAAGCCTCGGATTTAATACGTTCCATTTCAGTCTCGATCCAATTTTCCACCTGGTTATTGATTTCTTCTGCTTTGAGTCCTTTTGGATCGATGGGTTTGCCAATGCTCATAGTAATCGTACCGGGATATTTTAGGAAGGATTTACGCCCCCAGAATTTACCCGCATTGTGTGCCACCGGGACAACCGGAACGCCACTGGATTCGCCCAGTAAGGCACCTCCTATTTTGTATTTACCGTGAACGCCATAAGGCATACGGGTTCCTTCAGGGAAAACGACAACGCAAAAACCGTCAGCCAAACGCTGCTTGCCTTGTTCCAATAACTGTTTCATCGCCTGTTTACCTTTTCCCCGATCGATGGCGATCGGGCTGGTTAACGCCAGTCCCCAACCAAAAAATGGCAGGAATAATAACTCGCGTTTAAGTACCCAGACTTGCGGCGGAAACACCGTCTGCAATGCAAAGGTCTCCCAGGCGGACTGATGTTTACACAACACGATACAGGGTTCTTGCGGAATATTTTCTTTTCCCAGGACTTCAAAGCGAATGTCACAGATAACTCTCAACAGCCACATCATACTGTGGGCCAAACCGGAAATCATGCGGTAACGGGTGTGGGCATCAAACGGAAAAGTGAATAGAGCAAAGGTCGCGTAGACAGGTATCCAGATAAGTTGCACCAGCAGGAAGAGGAGTGAGCGGATAAATATCATTTCAGTATCAGGAAAGAATGTGAGTCACAACAGCGGCCAAATCAGGAAATATCTGAGTGCCTTCAGGCAGACCGCCTTTTGCCTGTGTCTTGATGCCTTTGCCGGTGAGTACCAGAAAAGGTTTAGCGCCCAAACGCGTTGCAGCTTCCAGATCACGCAAAGAATCACCCACTACAGGAACGCCGTGTAAATCCATATTGTAACGTTCCGCGATCTCTTCGATCATGCCGCTCTTTGGTTTGCGGCAATTGCAATTTGATTCCGCAGTATGCGGGCAAAAGAATATTGCATCTATACGTCCGCCCAGCAATGCGCAGGCTTTATGCATTTTGTCGTGAATTGCATTCAACGTGGTCATATCGAACAAGCCGCGACCGATGCCGGATTGGTTGGTAGCGACAACAACACGGTAATCGGACTGACACAAGCGGGCAATCGCTTCCAGACTGCCGGGAATAGGTTTCCACTCTTCAGGGTTTTTGATGAACTGATCGGAATCAAAATTAATGACACCGTCGCGGTCCAGGATAATGAGTTTCATAAGTTTAGTCGTTAGTATCTAGTCGTTAGATAGTGTTGTCCAAGAGTACTTTGAATTTAGTTATGTCCGTAAATAGAGTCGGTCATTTCTCAAAACACTTCTGCTTGCGAACGTAAAGAACCCCCTCCCCAACCCTCCCCCGGAGGGAGAGGGAGCTGAAATGCCACCCTTTTCGGGGTGTTGAATTTGCGCCCTCTCCAACCCTCCCGGGTGGGAGTTGAAATGCCACCCTTTTCGGGGTGTTGAATTTGCGCCCTCTCCAACCATTCCCGGTGGGAGTTGAAATGCCGCCCTTTTCGAGTTGTTGAATTTGCTCCCTCTCCCTCCGGGGGAGGGTTGGGGAGGGGGAGAAGTTGAACCGTGTATCTAACCATGTTTGCATAATAGTTGTGATTAAATAACTTCATCAACTGATAGGTTACGGTACCACCAACTCTATTTTCGGACATGGACTTTAAAGTTAACTCAAAACCAGCGTCTAACGTCTACCTGCTGCATTTACGCAGCCAACTTCGAAATATCAGCCACTTGGTTCATCAGGCTACCAAGTTGTTGCAATAAGGCGGCGCGATTCATGCGTATTTTTTTGTCCTCCGCCATCACCATCACATTATCAAAAAAGTCGTCAATGAACGGTTTGAGTGTGACCAGTGCTTTCAAGTTCTGACCAAAGTCGCCGCGGTCAAAATAGTTTTGCGCAAACGGCGTTATATCCAGAATGGCGGCGTATAAATTACGTTCAGCTTCGTCAGTCATCAGATTCGGATCGACTTTCGCATTACGCATCGCGGCACCCAGTTCTTCCTGATTTTTGCGGATGATATTTTGTACGCGTTTGTTTGCTGCGGCCAGATCTTTTGCGACATCCAACGCGGCAAAAGAGCGCACACCGAGCAAACGCGGCAAGGCTTCATGCAAACGTCCGCCGACAGTATAGAGTACCGCTTCGACATGAGAGGCCTCAAAATCGCGCTCGCGCAAATATCCGCGCAGTCTGTCCAGCATGAAGTTTTCAACATCTTTTGCGACAGCAGAATCAAGCATGCCGGCAGGGAAATTATCAGTCGCCAATTTAAGCAGCAAGGGCAAAGGCAGATCAAGTGGCGTCTCGATCAATATACGCAACACGCCGAGCGCATTGCGACGCAAACCGAAGGGGTCTTTATCTCCTGTCGGAATTTGTCCGATGCCATAAATACCCAGCAAGGTTTCCAATTTATCGGCAAGCGCAACGGCACAGGCAATTTTATTTTGGGGTAGGCTGTCTCCGGCAAAGCGGGGGAGGTAATGCGCCTCGATTGCTTCCGCGACTTCGGCTTTTTCACCATCATAAAGCGCGTAGTAATGTCCCATCACCCCTTGCAGTTCGGGGAACTCGCCCACCATATCGGTCAGCAAATCGGCCTTGCATAAGCGTGCCGCCAGTTCTGCATTGGCTTTGTCGGCACCCAGCAAATGTGCAATGTTGCCTGCCAGCGTCGTGATGCGCTCCACACGTTGCAATTGCGATCCGAGTTTGTTGTGGTAGACGACTTTGCCAAGTTTTTCGACACGCGACTCCAATTTTTGCTTGCGGTCCTGGTTGTAAAAGAAGCGCGCATCGGCAAGTCGCGGACGCACCACGCGCTGGTTACCGCCGATGATTTGCGACGGGTCTTTTACCTGCATATTGGAAACGATCAGAAATTTGTTCAATAACTTTCCGTCATTGTTGAGCAGCGGAAAATATTTCTGGTTTTGCTGCATGGTCAAGATTAAACACTCTTGCGGAACCTCAAGATATTCCTTTTCGAATTCGCCGATATAGACTTCAGGCCATTCCACCAAAGCAGACACTTCGTCCAGCAGTGAGCTTAACAAGCTGCGGTCTTCGTTCGACAGGCTGAGCAACTTTTGAATATCAAAATTGGTGTGTCCAACCCAGGTTGCTTTAAGCGATTCAGCATTTTCATCCAGCTTCAGCGCGATCATTTCACGGCGCTTGGCTAAACTCGGAATGACATAGCCTTCTTTTTCAAGGATGGCTTCATAGTGGTCAGCATGTGAAATCGTAAGCGGATCTTTCGACAAAAAGCGGTGGCCGAGGGTGACATTGCCGCTTTGCAGGCCGAACACTTCGACCAGTATCACACGGCTGCCGTGCAACACAGTCAAGGCATGCACCGGGCGAACGAATTGATGCTCCGAGTCACCCCAGCGCATCAATTTTGGAACGGGAATTTTTTTCAGCGACTGGGCCACGATATCGGTCAGGCAATCATCCAGTGCCTTGCCCTTTTGCTCGATCTTGGCAACAAAGTATTCCGCTTTGCCATCGCTTACCCGCTGCAATTTTTCAAAGGTCACGTTGGCAGAACGCATAAAACCTTCCAGTGCTTTGGAAGGTTTGCCTTCAGCATCCAGACCTGCACCGACTGCGGGGCCTTTGCGTTCGATCAACCGGTCTGCCTGTATTGATTCAACGTTACTAATTGTCATCGCCAGGCGGCGCGGCGTCGCATAAGGAATGCACACGCTATTTTCGCCTGCCAGGACCTGTTCTTTTAAAGCGCCAAATACTTCATCGGCAAACGTGGTGGAAAGTTTTTCCAGTGCCTTGGGTGGCAATTCTTCAGTGAGAAGTTCGATCAATAGGGTTTGTTTCATTATTTTTTCTCCCCATTTTTCAACATGGGGAAACCCAGTTTTTCTCTTGATTCGAAATAGGCTTGTGCCACGGCTCTTGCCAACGCACGCACTCGTCCAATATAACCGGCTCGTTCGGTGACCGAGATCGCGCCGCGTGCATCCAGCAGATTAAAACTGTGCGAGCACTTCATCACCATTTCGAATCCGGGCAAGACTAAATTGGCTTCGATCAGCCGTTTTGCTTCGCTCTCATATTCGTTGAAATGCCGGAATAACATGTCGACATTGGAAAATTCAAAATTGTATCTGGATTGTTCTACTTCATTTTGATGGTACACATCACCGTAGGTCACTACCGTGTCGCCATTTTTTGCCCACACCAGATCGAAGACATTTTCGACACCTTGCAGATACATTGCCAAGCGTTCCAAACCATAAGTAATTTCTCCCAGAACCGGTTTGCACACCAGCGAACCAACTTCCTGAAAATAAGTGAACTGAGTAACTTCCATGCCGTCCAGCCACACCTCCCAACCCAGCCCCCACGCACCCAGGGTGGGCGATTCCCAATCGTCTTCGACGAAGCGAATATCGTGCTCCAGCGTATTGATTCCCAATGCGCGCAAGCTATCGAGATACAGGTCTTGAATGTTTTCGGGCGAAGGCTTTAAGGCGACCTGGTATTGGTAGTAATGTTGCAAGCGATTGGGGTTTTCACCATAACGCCCATCTTTGGGTCGGCGTGAAGGTTGCACATACGCAGCACGCCAATGCTCCGGGCCGATGGCGCGCAGAAAAGTTGCCGTATGGAAGGTCCCCGCACCCACCTCGATGTCGTAGGGTTGCAACAAGGCGCAACCTTGTTTATCCCAAAAATTTTGGAGTGTCAGAATGACTTGCTGAAAAGTGAGCATCAACTAAAACCTGCCTGATTTGCGAAGTTCTACATTTTAATGCCTTTCGGGGTGTTACGTCACCCTTGTAGTGCATGCGAACTTAGCTGGCTTTTTCAGTTTCCAACTACAAGGCTTTGTAAAGGCGTAATCATTAGACCTGCAAAAGTGTAGGGCGCAATCAGATGCAGGGCTATTTTTTCAGTAGGCCATTAATTGCGGATGAATTTCTTCCTTATTATTTTGCGCACCTTAGCTAAATTGGAAAAACAAAAGGCCGTCTCGCGACGGCCTTTTGTTCTGCTTTACATACTAAACTCAGTGCCTTACGGGGCAGGTTGTGTAACCGGATTCTGCTGCAGAACAACCTGAGTAGCCGCAAGCATTCTGCCGTTAACCACTGCGCCAGTGTTTGCGATTACTTGCGCTGAACTCATGATATTTCCATTGAACGTGTCGTACGCGTTGATGGTTACACCGTTGCTGCTGGCAGCAACCTGCCAGAAGATATTCGAGGCTTTGGCTCCACCGGCGAGTATTACCTTAATACCGGCAGGAACGCTTCCACCGCCGCTGGCGACCGTGAGATCACCCGAAATCTGGAATATCCAGACGGCGTTCGTGTCACCTTGGGCGTCGAGGGTGACATCTGTCGTTATTGTACTAGCGCCGGTATATTGATATAAGCCTGGGTAAAAGGTTTTCCCTCCAATTTCTGCAGCGCCCAGATTTATAGCATCGGGATTTGCCCGTCCAGCAGCTTCGGTGTACGCAGTTCCCTTGTCGGCTACTGCGTTGTCCACCAAAGTCTTATTGGCTCCTGCGCCGGGCATGGAGCAAGCTGCAAACCCGGTAACCGAATAGGCTGCATCAACCGCGTAGATTTTCGAGGCTCCGAACATTTCTGCGCATGATACAAAAATATTCGCTCCGGTAGCTGAACTCAATCCAATATCTCCAGTAATAACAGATGCGGGGACATCGGTGATCGCTGTCTGTGCCAAAATCACGAAATTGCCCGCCGTTAACAAATCAATCGGTGCCTGACCAACAAACGGATTGGCCTGATTGGCAGCCGAAGTGGCTCTAGTCGTAAAACTCCACTGAACCGCCTTAGGTATGGCAGAAAGGCTACCGGCGTTTTTTGCAGCAGTGGTGATCGTGGCGGTATAGCTGGTACCTGCGACGAGAACGGCACTTGGGTTAAATGTTGCAACCGTGCTCGCTGCATTCATTGCGACAGTGCCTGATACGATTGTGCCTGCGATCGTTTCCTTGAGCGTAAATGTGCTCAGCGCACCGGGTGTGACCGAGTTGATCGTTGCCGGATCCATGGCCTCGTCGAAGGTCGCGACCACCATCTTGAATCCCACAAGATTAGTATGAAGGTCACCACGGGTGCTGGTCGGTACATTTATATCGGCATTACTCGGGATTGCGGAATTCACCGTTGGATTTGCGGTGTTAGCACCTGTAGTGCCGACGATACCTGGAAGAACGGTTGTAGACGCTGCAGCTACTGTAACCGTGACGTTATAAGTTGCCGTTGAAGCGTCTGCAGCGGTTACGATGTAAGCCACCGGACTAGTGAAGTTATTTGTTGTTGTGCCACTCGTCTGAACTGCCAATCCCACCTTCACGCTTGCCCCGGTCGTCGAGTATGTCGCAATCAGTGCTGTAAGGTTTGTTCCAAACGGCACGGTGACTGCTATGGCGTATGGCGATGCTGATCCAGTTGGCGATCCTGTAGCTCCAGAATACAAAGCAAACGAAAATGCGCTAAGTGCTTTAGCAGAACTTGGCGCTACGGTTACAGTTACTTTATAAGTCGCCGTTGAAGCGTCCGCAGCGGTTACGATGTAGGCCACCGGACTAGTGAAATTATTTGTTGTTGTTCCGCTCGTCTGAACTGCCGTACCCACCTTCACGTTTGCTCCGGTGGTCGAGTATGTTGCAATCAGCGCTGTAACGTTTGTTCCAAACGGCACGGTGACTGCTATGGCGTATGGCGATGCTGTTCCGGTTATCGTTCCTGTGGCTCCAGAATACGAAGCAAACAAGAATGCACTAAGAGCCTTGGCAGAGCTTGGCGCTACAGTTACAGTTACGTTATAAGTCGCCGTTGAAGCGTCCGCAGCGGTTACGATGTAGGCCACCGGACTAGTGAAATTATTTGTTGTTGTTCCGCTCGTCTGAACTGCCGTACCCACCTTCACGTTTGCTCCGGTGGTCGAGTATGTTGCAATCA
>CAIRAO010000252.1 GCA_903876625.1 uncultured Gallionellaceae bacterium
ATTTATATTTAAGTTCGTTCCATATTACATTGAGCGTACTGCCTGACCCTTGCTGTCTTATTTTATCAAAATTGCTTTGTGACTTCGAATTGAGCAGTTGAGCATACCGAATTGCATTAACCAAATTGGTTATACAGTTGCAATCTGAGGTTGATAGTTAGTTGCATGTCGGCGTACGTAATTCGTGAAATTCCGCAATATAACTGATAATATCGGATTGCAGAAAACGTGCGCTGCCAAATAAACTCACAAATTTGTGGGTGACATGTGAGGGTTAAACATTTGTTCGCAATGAAATTGCTAAAGTCACAGTTCAAGCTTTTGAATTTGCCGGGGTCTTTTAACGGGTATTCTCCAAGTTGCGTAGCCAACTTTGAGGGGGTGCATATTTGTGACAAATAACATGGATAGAATTGGCAAATATCAGCCCGATAAGATTATTGGAAAAGGTGCGTCGGGAACTGTTTATCATGCAATAGACACCTTCTCTGGAAGAGAAGTTGCACTAAAAGTGTTGGATATGGATGTCGCCAACAACACTGATGATGAGCATTCTAACTTCATGCAATTTATGACTGAAGCCTCGCTTGCAGGTCAACTGATTCATCCCCACATCGCCTCCATCCTGGAAGCCTCTGTGACCGATGACTCTGGTTATATTGCAATCGAATATGTTTCAGGTGGTGACCTGTCGCAATACACGACGAGTGGCAGTCTGATTTCGCAGGAGGATGCTATTCAGATTGCTTTCAAATCCTGTGGCGCGCTTGACTATGCGTTCCGCCAAGGTATCGTACATCGTGATATAAAACCTCAAAATATTTTGATTGCTAGCGGCACAAATATAAAAGTGGCCGATTTTGGTGCCGCATACCTGAGCAAGACTCTTGATTCCCAAACTGCGTCTATAGGTTCGCCCTTGTTCATGTCTCCGGAACAGCTGGGGAATTTGCCGCTTGGTCTGCATAGTGATATGTATTCGCTCGGCGTTGTGCTTTATTTATTGTTTACGGGACAACGACCTTATTTATCAAAAACTCTTCCTGAACTTTTCAAGGAGATTCTTTACACAGAGCCAGTTTCGGCGAGTTCTCATCGTTCCGGGCTGAGTAAGGATATTGATCAAATGCTTCACAGGATGATGGCAAAATCTCCTGAAGAGCGCTACTCATCCTGGGCTGAACTTGCCCTGGAACTCGCAAAGATAGGGCGTCTTAGTATCTCTCAGAGCGAGATATCAGACAGCGATAAATTTGTCGCGCTAAAAAAAGTACGGCTTCTTGGTCAACTGGACGATGCAGAATTATGGGAATTGGTACAAATCTGCAAATGGTCACGAGTTCCTTCTCGTACCGTGATTGTGCGTGAAGGTGAAGGTGGATCAAGTCTATTCTTTCTTGGCAGTGGGCAAGTAAAGGTAACCAAGCAAGACAGGCTGCTCAACTTGCTCGAAGCAGGTGAATGTATTGGTGAAATGTCCTATATCAAGGATGGAGCAATTCCCCGGCAAGCAACAGTCGAGACGATGAGCGACGCAATCCTCGCAGAGTTTGAGAAGGATGCACTCGACAAACTTAGTCTGAGATGCGGCTATCAACTTTCACAAGCACTGCTGCATTCTCTCGTCGACCGCCTTGTGCTTGCCGATGACAGAATTATAAAAGCTGGCTAGTATTTCACTAACATGTTTTTTAAACAGAAGAAGTTGAAGAAGTTTTTTTGATTTCATTGATGCTTTTTAGTTCAAACGTCTTTGCAGAATATAGCGACATGGCCACTCCACTTTTTGTCTTTAACCCGGAATATATGAAATGTTTTTTCGTTCCTTATTGATTCTCGTCGAAGTTGTATTCATTACCGTGTTGAATTATTACATGGCATCGAGCTATTATTCGCTGGATGTCCTATATTGCTTGCCAGTAATTCAGACTGCTCGATTCGCGGCGATACGGGATGAAAAAAACTCTGAAAATTTTACGCTTTTTTTTGTGGCAATGGTTTGTGCTTTTGCATGGAGCCTTGCTGAGGCGGCAGTCACGTGGCCAAGTTTTCCGATAAGTGCTGTGTTGATGAACGTTGTCACTCGTGCTGTTACATTTTCAATCATTGCGCGAGTCATTGTGAAACTTTGGAAAGACAGGGAGTCTTCCAGAAAGGATAGCCTGACTGGACTGGCCAATCGTTTTGAATTGACTAAAAGTCTTGACGATGTTCAACGACAAAGCCAGATTACAGGCAATCCATATACATTGCTATATTTTGACATTGAGTATTTCAAGATCTTTAATCAGGCATTCGGACTTCAGACCGGTGACGATGTTCTTAAGCAGTTGGCTATTGTTTTTCAGGAAGCAACGAAGGTCAATGATATTGCTTCTCGCATTATGAGTGATGAGTTTTATATTTTATTGCCGGATATGGATGCTGAACTCAGTCAAAAAGTTGCGATCAGAATTTGCGGGGCTGCAGAAAGAATGTTTTCTAAATATGGATGGAAGCTCACGCTGAGTTACGGTTTTGTGTCACAAATTGGAAGTCAGAAGAACCTTGATGAATTAATACAAATGGCTAGAGACAATAAAATAAATGGAAAGCACTTGGAGGCTTGAACGATCAAGCCCCGGAATCAACGCTATGTAAATTCAATACTGGCTTAAGACAGCGTTAATTGTGCTTTAGATTTCCTGCCTGGTGCTGCCGGTGGAATAAATCCGGATATACGGCACCTTATTCCTTCGATTTTTTTGCCTTTCTCATAGCGAGTGGAATGACATGACATTACGTCACCCTTGTCCGTGAGTTCCTTCAAATGAATCCGTACTTTAGACAACGGAATGCCGGTTGCTTCAGCAATTTCTGAATCAAGGCGCTCGCCTCGTGTTTTTAGATATTGAAGTATTTCGTTCATTTTATGTGCCAATAAGAAAAGTAAAAAGACCGACGATTGTACCGGCCTTTTGATTTTTTAGCTTCTGATTTAAGAAAGTCCTACCCAAATTGCAATCGAGACTGCCGTTACAGCGAGCCAGCCAAATGTCATTTTAAATTCGTTACCCATTACAAATGATTCTTTGTTATTGATTTTATTGATAATTTAAAATATCCTTAATCAATCTCCAATAATTCCCAAACTATCTGCGCGAAAGTCAGACCAAGCATTTTCAAAATAGTTCCGGTTAATCAAGTAATAGTAATTTCCGATCGTCAAGTAAGGAGATAGCTGATCAATATCACAATCATTCATTTTCCTCGTTCAAGCTGGGGCAATGATCTTTATCTTCCTTTTGAGCCAGTGGGCGCTGAACGAAGGTATTGTTGCGGACAGGATACCGTTTGACCCAATGTTTGAGCTGCGCTCATTGGCCAGTAAGGATTGCGTAATATTTCACGGCCTATAAGCACCATATCAGCCTGACCGCTACGGATGATGTGGTCAGCCTGTGCGGGTGAAGTGATTAGCCCAACCGCAGCAGTAGGAATATCGGCTTCGTGGCGGATGCGAGCAGCAAACTCGGTTTGAAAACCTGATCCGACAGGAATTTTTGCAGTGGGTATCAATCCAGCCGTAGATACGTCTACCAAATCTACGCCAAGTAATTTTAATGAGCGGCATAACTCTATCGTTTCGTCCACGCTCCATCCATCCTCTACGCAATCGGTAGCAGAAAGGCGTGCCAGCAAAGGGAGTCGTTCAGGCCATTCGGCTCTAACTGCGGCTACAACCTCTCGTACGAGACGTGTACGATTTTCAAAGCTGCCTCCATAGCTATCTTTCCGATGGTTAGATAAAGGAGACAGGAACTGGTGAAGCAAATAGCCATGAGCTGCATGTATTTCAATGGTTTGAAAACCGGCATCGATTGCCCTGTGTGCGCTAGCGACGAATTGTGAAATCACATGATTTATGCCTGCCACATCGAGTTCGTGGGGTTGTACATAGTCCTCTCCGAATGGGATGGCTGACGGAGCAACTGGTATCCAGCCGCCTTCGGCCTTGCTTAACGTGTGTTGCGGTTGCCAACCCAATCCAACACTTGCCTTGCGACCTGCATGAGCCAACTGTATTGCGGGAACGCAACCTTGTTTCCGCGCGAAATCAGCAATTCGTGCCAACGGCTCGATTTGAGTGTCATTCCATAGTCCCATATCCGCAGGGCTAATTCGACCATCCGCAGTTACCGCGGTTGCCTCGATAATCATGAGTGCAGCTCCGCCAACAGCTCGACTGCCGTAATGCACGAAATGCCAATCAGAGGCAACGCCGTCATTGGCCGAGTATTGGCACATGGGCGGTATACCGATCCGATTGGAAAGTACGATGCTGCGTAGTGCAAGTGGTTCAAACAAATGGGGCATGTT
This sequence comes from uncultured Gallionellaceae bacterium, assembly GCA_903876625.1. GTDB lineage: Bacteria > Pseudomonadota > Gammaproteobacteria > Burkholderiales > Gallionellaceae > PALSA-1006. The sequence continues at coordinate 4,360 of CAIRAO010000252.1, forward strand.
TATTTCCATAAATAAATCGGGGAATGAACTTTATCATACGTCAAAAAGTATTCCACTTTTAATCGGTACCAAGACGGCACGTAAAATAGTGTAAAAAGTGATTTGCTTGCTATCAAAGTGCGGGGTACTTCATTATGATTCCCCGAATGCCGCAGAAAGATTCAGAAGGAAACCATGATAAAAGTCTTGTTAATTGATGATGATGTTGAATTGGTTGGAATGCTTCAAGAATATCTAGAGCAGGAAGGCTTTGAAGTGAAGGCGGTCCATGATGGCGAGGCGGGGCTATCTGAAGCTTTAACTGGAAATTACTCGATTGCAGTACTTGACGTAATGATGCCCCGTATCAACGGCATTGAAACCTTGCGACGCATTCGTATTAAAAGCCGTATGCCGATCATCATGTTGACAGCCAAGGGTGATGATACGGACCGGATTGTCGGACTTGAGCTGGGTGCCGATGATTATGTTGCCAAGCCATGCACACCAAGGGAATTGACTGCGCGCATCAGGGCGATCTTGAGACGAACTCAAATATCATCGAATGATGAAAGTGTGTCGCAGGTTCTGGAAGTGGGTTATCTGAAAATGTGGCCCTCGCAAAGGCGAGCCGAGTGGAATGGAAATTCAATAGAACTCACCAGTACAGAATTCAATTTATTGGAAGTATTGGTCAGGCAAGCGGGGCAGCCAGTGAGTAAAAATAAACTGTCTGAACTTGGGCTTGGTCGACCTTTGGCCAGGTTTGAACGCAGTATCGATGTTCACATGAGCAGCATCCGCCATAAGTTGGGTGCATTGCCTGACGGACGTTCCTGCATTCAGACAGTTTATCGGCAGGGTTACCAGTTCATCAAGGAGTGAAGAGTGGGGCGTTTATTTTGGAAATTTTTCATTTTTATCTGGATTGGGCAACTAACTACGATTTTGGGAGTGAGTATTGTCTGGATTTTGCACCACAATGAAAATCAAAAAAGAGGCAGTTTAGATAATATTCCATCCGCACTTATTGTTGAATCCGCCGCAAAGACTTTACAGTTCGGCGGAGTAGATGCACTGCAAAGTCTGCTCAAATCAAAAGAGAATGTTCCGGTATATGCAGTGAACGAAGCAGGACAAGAACTTCTTGGAAGACCTGTTCTTGCTGATACGATTGCTCAGGCTCGCTCCCGTTTGAATAATGAAACTGACATATCTTCAGTAAAACTAATTGATATTTCCGGTAAGACTTTGCTGATATTTTCTGCGGAAGATTCCCTTCCGCCAAAAAATCCGCCAAGGAGGCTATTCCCTTGGGTTCCTATCATAGCTGCAACAATTGCCAGTTTGATCTTTGCGTCACTATTGGCATCGTATTTTTCCAAACCGATCCGGCATTTGCGCAGTGGATTTGAGTCGGTTGCATCAGGCAATTTTGAAGTTGATCTTAATTCAATCATGGGTGGAAGACGCGATGATCTTGCGGATCTCGGGCGTGATTTTGATCGGATGACCAATCAGCTTCGGACACTGATCGAAGGCCAGCGCAGATTGTTGCATGACATTTCACACGAACTCCGTTCGCCGTTGGCAAGACTTCAGGTGGCAATTGGCTTGGCGCGCCAGCAACCGGATAAGGCCGAGTCGTCTATGGTGCGCATCGAACGCGAAAGTACGCGTATGGATCATTTGGTCGGGGAATTACTCACCTTGTCAAAAGTAGAGGCTGGGCTTGCAGACTCAATGAAAGAACATATTGATCCAGAAGAGTTATTGGCAGATATCGTCGATGATGCCCAGTTTGAAGCCAAGGCGCAGGGCAAAGATGTCCAACTGGTTGGCAGGGTAAATACTTCCATTCAGGGGAATGCCGAGTTGATTCATCGTGCGATAGAGAACGTCATCAGGAATGCAATCAAACATTCTCCGTCTGGTTCAAGTGTGATTGTGAGTATCAGCGAAAGTAATTCTCAACTTCAGATATCGATACTAGATTCTGGTGTCGGAGTAGTAGAGGCAGAACTGGAATTGATCTTCGAGCCATTTTTTCGCAGCAATACCAATGGGAATAGTGCGGATGGGCATGGCTTGGGTTTAGCTATTGCACGTCGTGTAATTGATGCTCATCACGGAAGCATTCGGGCATCAAATCGTGCGACTGGGGGGCTTTGCGTCGAGATGCTGATCCCTATTGCGACATCTCCAAATACCTCTTTATAACTCTAAGTTTCAATCGCAATGTTATTGCGGATAATGCCAACACCTGTAACCTCCGTTTCCATAACGTCTCCCGGCTTGAGAAACTCTGGTGGGTTAAGACTATAGCCTACGCCCGGAGGAGTCCCCGTTGCGATGATATCACCCGGTTCCAGCGTCAGGCCGCGTGATAATTCAGCAATGATGCGCGGAATTTTAAAGTACATTTGTTGATAGCTGGCATTCTGTTTTTCAATTCCATTCACCCTGCAAATGATTCGCACATCGTCCAGGTTAACTG
>CAIRAO010000253.1 GCA_903876625.1 uncultured Gallionellaceae bacterium
AACCCGCCATTAACTGGTCAATTAAATCGGGGGACGGGGCTTTCTTTGCTACGGTCATATTCACTCCTTTCAAAGTTATGGCAGTTTCCCGCCAAATGACCGTTTACACAAAATTTCTTACACCCTCCTGGATTTCAGATTAGTTTGACACTATAAAAGCTAACTGTTGTTTTTTATCCATTTAATAATGCTGCTCGTATTCATTGCTCCTGACTGTCGTGCTATTTCACGTCCATTTTTGAAAATTGCCATAGGTGGATATACTTACGACTTTATTGAGTTATTTGCTCCGCATTTGACTCGCAATGTGATGAATAAGGCGATGAAAAGTAGTATTTAATAATCCGAGTTGACTTGGTAATTATCTTCAGAATTACGAACCTGGATAAATATAGTCTACGCAGCTCTTGGTGCTATTACATATAACAGAATCACGATGTAATGTGATGCACTGCCAGCAATTACAAACAAGTGCCAAATACCATGAGAGTGTTTCAGTCGCGTATCAAGCAAATAGAAGATGATCCCGATGGTATAGAAAAACCCACCTGCAACTAACCAGGAAAACCCGATTGGTCCTAAAGCATTCAGAAACTGGAACATGCCAATTATTGCCGCCCAGCCCATTAGAACGTAAATGACAACCGATAGAATTCGCGTTTCGTTTTTAAATATAAGTTCCTGCAAGACTCCAAGTATAGCCAAACTACAAACAACGCCGAAAAGTGACCATCCCCAAGGGCCGCGTATACTGACCAAACACAAAGGCGCGTAACTTCCCGCAATAAGCATATAGATACTGTGATGATCTAACTCACGCAATATGTTTTTGGCACGACCACGCAGGCTATGGTAAAGCGTGGAAAAACTATAAAGCAGAACAAGTGAGACCCCATAAATAGTCACACTGACGACCTTCCACGGATCACCTTCCAACGATGCAAACACAATAAGAATGATTGCACCTAACAAAGCCAATGAGGCTCCGACAAGGTGAGTGATGGCGTTAAATTTTTCTCCGTAATACATTTTATTTAGTGGTATTGAAATTTCAAAAACGTAAATTTAGAAAAGGGCGGTTTTTGAAAAGCATCTTTGAATTAAATTTAAGTCTATAGGTTGACACCATACACTTTTATATTGACGAAGTAACGTGCGGTTAAGCACAGTAATAACCACTTTAGAATAGGAACTATATTGACCAAGCCGCTGGAAAAAAGTGGAATCGTGAGTTGACGAGGTATATATAGTCATTGCAGAGAAAATCTTCACAAATCATATTTTTCATTTATAGATGGAAAATACAGCTTGTAAGTTTCACCAACTATAAGCATCACAATTTACCGATAAGTCAGTAACGATTTGGAATTACTGATTCAAAGCCATCGCAGCGAAGCATAGTTGATTGTAAGGTGCATCGTATTGTCAACTATGATTGACAACCATACAGATAGCCAAAGCGGCGTATCCCTGTGAAAGCCTGTCTCGCTAGCGTCCTCCCACTTTAAGGACGGCGTAGTGACCTTATTTTTTGCGTAGGTAAAAAAGCGTGAAAGTCGATACCTATCTATCGCTATATGAGTTCCAAATATCGTTGCAAAAGCCAAACTAGATGGTGAAAGAAGAAGAAACGGCAGTGAATATATCGCTGCATGGAGCGCAGCAACAAAAATATTGTGGGTTTTATTTTTCGCCATCCAATCGGTTTGGGTTATGTAATCTCCGATAAGATGCAGGATCAGTTGTTCCAATTTATTGGTCTCGCCATTCTTCTTTAACGTACAGCTCTAACAGAATCTTTTAAACTGGATTCGTTCACGTAACCTACAGCGTCCTTTTCTTTGGAAACTTCTTCCACAATATCTGCGTCAGATTTAAATATTTTGTGCGGTTTGCTGCGCCCGACAAATACTGCCTTCGCCAAATCTGTTTCGATAATATCAGCACTTTTTCCGGTATAGGTGTTGCAAAACTCATTGCGCACACTTTCTGAAGATGATTCATAAAGTATTGCCCGCGATCCGTCAGGCCAAGCTTTAATTTCCAGGGTGTAGAGCCTGCCGATCGTTTTCTTGTCGGCGTAAGTGTTTGCCTTGTTCACGATAGCGACGACCCCCGCAACGGCGTTAGCGGAAGAGACAAATAATGACCAAATCAAAATGGAAAGTATTAACCTTGTACGGTTTTTCACTTTCGCCTCAGTGTGTATTTCTTAAACAAGGTCAAAAAAGTGGCACAAGGAACAGACGTCTCTGCCCGGCAGCTGGGTGGCATGGTGTAAATTATCCTCCTATAGTTTTTCGACTTGTTTAAACATAAACAAGGCTCTTAGTATATTTGGACGTATAGTAATGAAAATGTAACTTGAAGCAGTGTGAGCTGCATCACAGTACAGAAAAGGCTGTGAGTTATCTCACACTAACGCAAGTAGAAACGCTATGGTATGACTTCCAGCCAGACTAGTTTTTGAAAGAGTCAGAGTGACATTGCAGAATAGTATTAACGTTCGCGTTTTCTGCAAATCTCAAGAAGCCGGTCTTTGTCTTCAATGGTGATTAGTTTTGAACTTAATGAAATTAGGCCATCTTTAATCCATTGACTGAGCTGTTTGTTTACACTTTCTCGACTGGAGCAGACCATATTAGCCAGTTCATTCTGTGAAATGTTCATGGCGATTTCAATTTTGTGCCCAACTACATCACCATGCTCATCAGCCAGAGCCAACAGTTTTCTCGCCAAGCGAGCGGGCAGTTGGTAAAAGGATACTTCTTCTATTTGTTCATCTTTTCTCCGCAATCGCAGACTCAGCAGGGAGAGAAGGTGAATGGCTAAAGACGGATGTTTTTCAAGATACGAGATAAAACCATCGCGCGTTCTACTTTCTGAATGACCAATTGTGC
>CAIRAO010000254.1 GCA_903876625.1 uncultured Gallionellaceae bacterium
GCAGACGCACCGTGGCATAGTCTAGCAGAACAAGTTGTTATGCCGGTACTGTATTACCGCTCACACCTGGATTTGCTTCATGTGCCGTATTTTAACGTGCCCCTGTTCTATTTTGGAAAATTCGTCACTACGATTCATGATTTAACAATACTTCATTTTAATACAGGGAAGGCGACAACTCTTCCGTATGTTTCTTTGGTCTCTCTTGGTCATGATACTCCCAACATGTTCATTCATAATTCATAAACTTATAAGATTTTTGATCGGGATAATTTTCAACCTTACCGATGCTCCCAAAAGGCAAAGCCTAATTTTATCGACCCACCAAAGCAATTGGCCATCTAGCTATTAGCCACATAGCTAAGGTCTGCTCAGTTTCTTTATTTTTTCAAAGTGATCGAAAAATCACTCAACACTGTTGAGGTAAGGAAACATTTGGGCTTGTAAAATATAAGTTTTATTCCAAGCTCATTTGGATGGTATTAGCAACTTTAGCAAATGTTTCGTTCAGGTGTTTAATCAGCGCGTTACAAACCGTCCGATCTCCCGTTTTACCTGCATTCTCTATATTCATGCATAACTCACCCAACTGTATGGCACCAATCGTACGCGATGACGATTTAAGGGCATGGGCGGTACTGCCTACTTTAACCATATCTCCATTTTCGGCCGCTTGAACGATGATTAACACTTGCTCCTGAGCCCTGCTTATAAATTTCTCATGTAAAGATCGTTGTAATACGGGGTTATCACCCATCATTCGTGCTAATGCTGTTGCGTCCCAGATAGGCAATTCATTCATTTCATCGGTTGACGTTAATTTTAGTGTTGAAATCTATGTCCTTGCTGATCGTTGAATTCTTCGCCATAAGTTTGAAATGGTTAATACCAGTTCGTTAATATTCACTGGCTTGGAAAAGTAGGCATCAGCTCCAACGCTCAGCCCCTTGATGCGTTCCTCAGGTTCTCCATGAGCTGTCACCATGATCACGCCGCAAGTATTCTTTTCCAGAAGTTTGGCTGCGATAGCAATACCGTCTTCTTTATTCTCACCCAACTCAATATCCAAAATTACAATATCAGTAGGTGATTCGGCCCAGACTCTACTAAACTCGACTCCGTCGGCAACGCCTATCGTTTTAAATCCATGTTCATTAAGATTGTCTGTCAGATAGTCTCTGTGCCAAGGATCATCTTCAACAACAGCAATACGAATTTCATCAGCCTTGGCAGAAGAATTTGAAGTCTCGGATAATTTTAAGCCGAGTATTTTCCCGACCAGATCTGCAAAAGTAAATGCTTCCATACGTTTCATTACTTCAGCACGGTGCGCTTTTACGGTATGCACAGTCATGCCAAGGCATTCTGCGATATCGGCATTTGTCAGGCCGTTTGCCAATAACAAAGCTACTTCTCTTTGGCGTGGTGATAATGAATCAAATTGCTCTCTGACAGGTTTCATGATCGGCAGTTGATGTTTGGCTGTTGCAATGTCTCAAATCTTACCAACATCATTTTGCATCAAACGTATTTGGAAATTTTTGCAGCGCTGGTTTCATCAGCAGGTCCTCCTTGATTACATGGTCAATCAGCCAGTTTCGCAAGAAAAGGGTGAAGTGTTCTGCCGCCTCTGATGACCAACTTTCACCCGCATCGTCGAACTCTGCTCGCACTTGGTTAAGTCTGGACATCAGTGACAAGTGTGACTTACTTAGACTTGGAACTTGCGTATACCCTGCAGCGAGTGCAATGCGCTCCTCTCTTTCAAAATGAACTTGAGCGTATTGAGTCAAATTGCCTAATTGTTTGGTTAACTCATTACGATTTCTTGTTTTTAAGCTTTGTTCGATTCGATTGACGATTTCAATTAGGTACTGATGATCCGTATCAATTGCCCTGTTGAAAACGCTCATTTCGTCTCGCCATTGTAATGCCATTGTTATCACCCCCATAAAGCAGATTATCAATTTATCCGATATGCTAACAGGTATAACTTATTTTAAAAGCCCCTTCTCTGCATGGTTTTATTTTCCGACTGGAACAAGGCAAAACTAAGTGGTATAAAGACATCCATACTTACGATTGTCAATACTCAAATGAAAATTCGGATAAAACTAATACCACTCGCCTTTGCCAAGTCCGGGATGAAATTGGCTAATCCGATTCTGGGTGATAACGGGCGGGTTTTGCTCACTAAAGGAGCCGAATTATCCGATAATTTACTTGTTAGTTTGCACGCACGTAATGTTTCCTCAATTTCTATCCAAGAAGAAGATACACGAAATGAGGAGGAGTTATCCATTGAGAGGGGAAAAATAACCAGGCACATCGACGAGATGTTCCTGTCAGCTCCACCTGATTCAAATTTGCAATCTCTCCATCATCTTATTCTGGATTATCGCCTTGATCCGCATCTATGAATGCTTCCAAAAAAATTGAAGAGCTCCTGCAAAATGTCGGCCAATTACCGACCTTGCCAAAAGCCGTGATTGAAATTATTCGATGTATTGATGACACAGATATTACCGTACAAGATTTAGTCAAACTGATTGGTAATGATATTGGTTTGTCTACCAGTCTGTTAAGGGCTGCAAACTCCGCCCGTGTATCAGTTCATGGCAAAATTGCCAGCATCAATGATGCTGTCATGATCATCGGCCTGAAACAAATCCGCGAAATTGTATGCACTGTGGGAGTAAAGGAAAGCTTCCCTCAAAAAGAATCTCTCGGCGTGGACTATATCGATTTTTGGAGACATAGCGTTGGTGTTGCGATTTGCGCCAAAGAACTGGCCCATATCGCCGGAGTCAATCCTTCAATCGGTTATATTTCTGGTATGTTGCACGATATAGGTCAGCTGGTTGTAAGCATGGTAGCGCCGAATGAATTTCGTGAAGCGATGGATTATCGGACATCCCATAACTGTCAGGATTATGAAGCAGAGCAGATAGTGCTTGGAATGGATCACGCCACGATAGGAGCTTACCTGGCCACCCAATGGGGGCTTCCCAAAGTAATATGTGATGCCATTGAAAAACATCACATGCCGGATGTTGCTCCGACTGCCATCATGGCTGATTTGATCCATGTCTCAGAGATTCTGTCCCATGCCTTGGAAATGGGCTACATCGGACATCCAATTCCACCGATGTCTGAACGATCCCTGTCTCGTTTGGGCATTAATTTCTCTCGACTAAAGCCATATCTTGCTCAAATTGAATGTGACCACCGAAATGCAATTCATATGTTAAATTAAGTTCCGCTAATATTCTAAAACTTTGAAGATGCCTGCTGCAAGTATTAAACGAACCAGTTATATTTACGGAGCCACTTATGCTCTGATAATCATTATTATTTCGTCATCGATACTCTCGATATTTATTCAACGCGGCCAAGCTATTGAGGCATCGCGTCATGAACTTTCAAATTTGTCTTTTGTCTTGACTGAACAAACCTATCAGTCAATGTCTTCTGCCCAACTTGCTTTGGATAGCATAGTCGAGCATGTAAATAATCTGAATGTTCGAAATGAAGCGGCGTTACGTCAAAAAACCGGTACTAAGGCGATTCACCAATTGTTGCTTGACAAGATTGTCGGATTACCTCAAATCGATGTCGCCACGATAGTCGCCGAAAATGGTGATGTGATCAACTTTACCCGGTCATTCCCTGCCCCGAAAATCAACCTTGCCGACCGCGATTATTTTCAGGCGCAGCTAAATAATCCAAAAGAGAATTTTTATATCAGCCTGCCGGTGAAAAACAAGGGGAACGGCAAATGGGTTTTTTACCTTAGTCACCGATTACAATATCCAAATGGTCATTTTTTAGGTCTGGTTATCGTCGGGATTTCAGTTGATAAATTTACCGACTTTTATGAGCGCCTCTGTAACAACCTTGGGGAAGGCTCCTCAATCACTCTTTTACGAAGAGATTTTGCAGTACTGACAAGATGGCCGATGGATGAGAAATCTATCGGTCATCAAAATCTTTCAGGATCTTCTCATCTTGTTATCGAGGATATGAAACTGACTGATGCTGTCGTCATGAACGACAATCCCCGCTATGCCGATAATGAAAAGTCGGTTTCCCGACTTAGTGCCGTACACCTGGTGAATAAATTTCCAATGATCGTGAATTTGACGGTTACCGAAGATTTTATTCTGATGAAGTGGCGGAATGCTGCAACCACGATTGGCTTAATGGCTGGAAGCGGAATTATCATTCTGCTTATCGCGATGCAAGTATTGTTGCGCATTGCACGTCAAAGAGAAAAGAGCATCACCCTTCTTGATGATTTGACTGATCAAGTTCCCGGAATGTTATTCCAATATCAACAGTTTCCGGATGGACGGATTACTCTTCCTTACGTCAACAAGGAATTTCTGGAAACATACCAGCTGAATAAAGAAAATCTCCCTTTCGACGGGGCTGCCTTATTCGGGATTTTTCACCCTGACGACAGGGAACGACTTTATGTATCAATGCAAAAATCTGCAAAAAATCTTGAGCCCTGGAACGAAATCATCAGAGTTTTAATTTCGGAAGATAAAATTAATTGGTGGCACGGGAATGCTCAGCCGCAAAAGCTTGAAGATGGTTCTGTTTTATTTCATGGCTACATCAACGATATTTCCGAAACCAAGATAGCCGAACACAAGCTGCAAAGTGAGAGCAGAAAGAATCAGGAACTCATCCGCAACGCCAGTGATGGAATCCATATTCTGGATATGGATGGCATTCTTATAGAAGCCAGCGATTCATTTTATCAAATGCTGGGCTATCAACGTGACGAATTATTAGGCGAGCATGTTTCCAAATGGGACGCCATTTTGGGTAAGGATGAACTGACTGCAATTGTTAGAGACAATATTTCAAAAAATTTGCGCATACAGTTTGAGGCAGTGCATCGGCGAAAAAATGGCTCCGTATTTGATGTGGAAATCAGTGCTTATCCGCTTGTACTTGATGGAAAAAAAGTTCTGTTTACCTCTTCTCGCGATATATCCGAGCGCAAGTTAGTCGCCAAAGAATTGGAAGAAGCAAAACAAAAGGCCGAATTGGCCAGCAGCGCAAAGAGCGATTTTTTAGCCAACATGTCCCATGAAATACGTACTCCGATGAATGGCGTAATCGGTCTTTCTGATTTGGCCTTGGAATGCAAAGACTCTGGTGAGATTCATGGGTATCTTCAACAAATCAACGAATCTGCAAAATCATTGCTGGGAATTCTGAATGATATCCTCGATTTTTCAAAGATTGAAGCACGTCTGCTTTCAATTGAAAATGGAGTGTTCAAGCTCGACGACCTTCTGGAAAGTCTCAATCGCATGTTTACCCTTAAATCCCAGGAAAAGGGAGTTGGATTTGTTGTCAATCGCGATGCGCAAATTACCCAATTGGTTTATGGGGATCAACTACGCATAAGACAGATACTGACTAATCTTTTGGGAAATGCAATCAAGTTTACATCAACAGGGCAGGTAACTCTTGATATACGACAAATCAGTTCAAACGCTACTGGAATTACGTTGAATTTTAAGGTTCGAGACACGGGTATCGGAATGACACCGGAGCAAATTAAAGGTTTATTCCAACCCTTTGTGCAAGCTGACAATTCAATCAGCCGCCGTTTTGGTGGATCCGGATTAGGTCTGACCATTAGTCTTAACCTGGCAAAGCTAATGGGAGGTGACATCAAAGTTGAAAGCCGGATTGGTGTTGGCAGCACGTTTAACTTTCAGGTTACTTTGGCTGTTGCACGTGCAACGCACCATGATAGTGACAGCTCAAGCCCTGTCAACGGAAAAAGTTTGACACAAAATCCCGAACTTTTGATCCATTCGCTCAAAGGTAAACGAGTACTTCTAACTGAAGATAACAGAGTCAATCAATTGGTGGCGACTAAAATGCTGACCAAACTTGGCATAATCGTTGATGTGGCAAACAACGGCGAAGAAGCATTGCAGTGTTTGGAAAATAACACCTATGACGTCGTGTTGATGGATATTCAAATGCCGGTTATGAATGGCCTGGAGGCTACCCGGCAGATTCGACAGAATCCGAAATATTTCACTTTGCCAATTTTTGCGATGAGCGCAGGAGTAACACTTGATGAGCAGGCAGCTTGCGATGCGGCAGGTATGACAGGATTTATCAGCAAGCCAGTAAGCAAGGCAGAATTGACTGGCAAGCTCGTCGAAGTTTGCTTCCCTTTTATTTCAGATGGAATATAAATAACCCTATGTCAGAAATACAACGGTTATAAATCTGAAAAAACTAGCATCAACTCAAACATTTTGTAACTCCATGCTTGCATAGTTACTTCGCACTATCTGTCGGCGATTCATAAGTCACATTATACGGTTCGAAGCGAGATCAATCACCACGCCCTGACCGCATCAACGCATTCCAGGAGACGGCTTATTTGCCTGCAAATTTTTTCTAGTCCGCCATTCCGACGTAAACGTTTTGCACATCATCATCGGCGTCAATCGCAGTCAAGAACGCTTCCACTTCTTCACGTTCTACATCACTGCTTAGAGTGACAGGGTTCTTCGGGCGATAGCCAATTTGTGCAGATACAACTGTAAAACCCTGCGCGGGCAATGCTTTGCAAACAGCATCGAGATCGGTGATATCGGTGATGAACAAGGTAGCACCTTCTTCGGAGGGCTCCAGGTCTTGCGCGCCGGCTTCGATTGCGGCAACCTCTGCATCGGCATTTTTAGAATTCGGTGTCGCTTCGATCATACCCACGTGGCTGAAATCCCACGAGACTGAGCCTTCCGCACCGAGCTGGCCTTTGCGGAAAAGCACGTTCATGCTGGCCTTGGTGCGGTTGATGTTGTCGGATAGACATTCTACGATGACGGGAACCCGGTGCGGAGCGAAGCCTTCATAGACGAGATGCTCCAGATGCACGCCGCCGTCCAGCAGACCCGCACCTTTTTTGATTGCGCGTTCCAAGGTTTCGCGTGGCATCGAGGCTTTTTTTGCCTGTTCAACCACAAGTCGCAAGCGCGAATTTGCGCCAGGATCAGCGCCGCCTTTAGCTGCCACCATGATCTCTTTGGCAAGTTTGCCGAAAATCTGTCCCCTCGCATTCGCCGCGATTTCTTTGTGTCTGGCTTTCCACTGTGCGCCCATGTCTTTTTCTCTTGTTGGTTGGTTTTTACAAAATTTTCAATTAAGGATAAGTTCCCAAACGCGCATCTTGCCTCAAGTAGCTAGTGGGTTCAATCTCAAATGCTATCTTTATTCACAACAATTTCCCGTGCAATCCACTTCGTCATCAATCAACCCGATTTGCCACATTTTCCACCACCCGCAAAAATTCATCGCCAAATTTCGCCAACTTGGCTTGCCCTACTCCGCTGATCTGCCCCATTTCATGCAGTGTCTGCGGTTTGCGATTCATAATCTCCAGTAAGGTACTGTCGTGAAAAATAATATACGGCGGCACACCCTGTTCGCGGGCGAGCTCGGTGCGCTTGGCTTTGAGAGCCATCCATAAAGGGTCTTCGTTGGCTCCGGCAAAAGCTTCGCGCAGACGCGAACCGCGTTCGGCTTTGGTCGTTTTGCGTTTGGCGGGTTCTGCATCGCGGCGCAGCCAAACTTCTTGTTCGCCGCGCAACACCGGGCGGGCGGCTTCAGTAAGTTTCAATCCACCGAAGCCTTCAATATCCACGTTGATCAATCCTGCGGCAACTAGTTGACGATAGATACTGCTCCATTGCGTTTGCGCTAACTCTTTGCCAATGCCGAAGGTGCTTAGTTGCTGATGATTAAATTGTTGGACTTTGGGTGTGGTTTTGCCGAGTAGTACATCGATAAGATGTGCCACCCCGAAGCGTTGACCGGTGCGATAAACGCACGACAGCGCCATTTGTGCCGCTTGGGTAGCATCCCAAGTGTCCACGGGTGAAAGGCAGTTATCGCACTGCCCGCAAGCGCCGGGGTGTTCTTCGCCAAAATAGCGCAGGACCGTCTGGTGGCGACATTCGGTTGATTCACAGAAGCCGAGCAAAGCATCCAGTTTTTGTAACTCAACACGTTTGCGTTCCTCCCGCGAATCGCCAGAAAGCAGCATCTGGCGCATGGAGACGACATCCCCCAAACCATAAGCCATCCAGGCATTCGCGGGCAAGCCATCACGGCCTGCACGGCCTGTTTCCTGATAGTAGCCTTCCATGCTTTTAGGTAAATCAAGATGAGCGACAAAGCGCACGTTGGGCTTGTCGATGCCCATGCCGAAGGCAACGGTGGCAACCATGATGACACTTTCTTCGCGCATGAATCTGCGCTGGTTGGTGTTGCGCGTGGATGCCTCTAAGCCGGAGTGATAGGGCAAGGCATCCCAGCCCTGCTCTTTTAACCATGCGGCAGTTTCATCGACCTTTTTGCGCGACAGGCAATAAACTATCCCTGCGTCATTCGGATGCTCAGTTTCGAGGAAAGTCTGCAACTGTTGCCGCGCATTATTCTTCAGCGTGACGCTATAGCGAATATTGGGGCGGTCAAAGCTGGAAACGAATTGCTGTGCTTTTTCCAGTGATAGCCGCTCAACGATTTCGCCACGGGTCGGCGCGTCGGCGGTAGCGGTAAGCGCAATGCGCGGGACATTGGGAAAGCGCTCGTGCAATACCGTCAGGGCGCGATACTCGGGACGGAAGTCGTGTCCCCATTGCGAGACGCAGTGGGCTTCGTCGATGGCGAAGAGGGCAATGCTACTCTCTTGTTGCAAGCGTTCCAGCAAATTCAAAAAACTTTCCGTCATCAATCTTTCGGGTGCGGCATACAGCAGCTTCAATTCGCCTTTGAGCAATTGCCGTGACACTTCACGCGCAGCATCGGCATCCAGACTTGAATTTAGAAAGGCTGCTGACACACCCAGTTGTTTGAGTGCATCGACCTGATCCTGCATTAACGCAATCAACGGCGATATCACAATGCCGACACCTTCGCGCAACAAAACAGGAATCTGGTAACACAGCGATTTGCCACCACCGGTAGGCATCAGTACCAAGGCATCGCCGCCCGCAGTGACGTGTTCTACAATGGCTTGCTGAGCGCCGCGAAACGAGGTGTAACCGAATGTATCGCGGAGAATTTGTTGGGCGTTTTTTTGACTCATGAGTGATAGGACATAATATGTTTGCAAGCTTAACCCGAGCCGCACTGTTAAGGTTGAATTCAGCAAAAATATTAGTGTGCCATAATTGATTCATCAATCCGAACCCTCCCTCACCCGCAGTCCCTCCCCTCCCCCCGAGGAGGAGGGATGCAAAGCCGGGCTACAATGGTATGATTCGGAAAAATACAATATCAAAAGGAGAGGACAAGCATGAGCATTCGTACTGTATCCACCCAGCCATTTTCCGATCAAAAACCCGGTACTTCCGGTCTGCGCAAAAAAGTCCCTGCGTTTCAGCAGCCGCATTATCTGGAAAATTTCGTGCAATCCATTTTTGACAGCATCGCCGCCCCCCAAGGTGCCACATTGGTAGTGGGTGGAGATGGGCGATACTACAATCGCACCGCAATTCAGATTATTCTAAAAATGGCTGCGGCAAATGGTTTTGGAAAGGTGCTGGTTGGACAAGGTGGCATCCTTTCCACGCCTGCGGCCTCGTGCGTGATACGCAAACACAAAACATTTGGCGGCATCATCCTTTCTGCCAGCCATAATCCCGGCGGCCCGGATGGCGACTTTGGCATCAAATACAACGGCAATAATGGAGGCCCAGCCACCGAGACCGTGACCGAGGCGATCTTTGCCAAGAGCAAAACGATGACGAGTTACCGCATTCTCGATGCTGCTGATATTTCTCTCGACACACTTGGCAGCAGCACACTGGGCGGCATGCAAGTCCAAGTGATCGACCCAGTAAGCGACTATGCGGAGTTGATGGAGTCACTTTTCGATTTCGCGGCGATACGGGCGCTGCTCAGCGGCGGTTTCCGTATTAAATTTGATGCGATGCACGCGGTAAATGGTCCTTATGCGCGCAATATTCTCGAAGGTCGTCTGGGTGCTGCATCCGGTAGCGTCATGAATGCGGTACCTCTGGAAGATTTTGGTGGCGGTCATCCTGATCCGAACCTGACTTACGCCCACGATCTGGTCGAGATCATGTATGGCGACAGCGCACCGGATTTCGGTGCCGCCTCGGATGGCGACGGTGACCGCAACATGATCCTCGGCAAACATTTCTTTGTGACCCCTTCCGATAGCCTCGCCCTGCTTGCCGCCAATGCCAAACTTGCTCCAGCCTACAAAAAGGGCTTGGCAGGCATTGCACGCTCAATGCCCACCAGTGCCGCTGCAGACCGCGTGGCTCAAACTTTGAATATCCCCTGCTTTGAAACACCGACAGGATGGAAATTCTTCGGCAACCTGATGGACGCCGGAAAAGTGACACTATGCGGTGAAGAAAGTTTCGGCACCGGCTCCGATCATGTGCGCGAAAAAGACGGGCTGTGGGCGGTGCTGTTCTGGCTCAATATTCTTGCCGTACGCAAGCAATCGGTAGAAGTCATCGTACGCGAACATTGGGCCAAATATGGTCGTAACTTTTATTCGCGTTACGACTACGAAGGTTTACCCACTGAAACCGCAAACGGAGTCGTTCAACATCTGCGCGACAATTTTGTAACCCTTACTGGAAAACAATTCGGCAAATATACGGTTGAAATTTGCGACGACTTCAGCTACACCGACCCAGTCGACGGCAGCATCAGCAATAATCAGGGAGTCCGCATTATCTTCACTGATGGTTCGCGCATCATCTTTCGTCTATCCGGTACGGGCACCGAAGGCGCCACGTTGCGAGTCTATCTGGAGGCATACGAGGCAAATTCGGCAAACCATCATCTCGACGCACAAGTGGCACTGGCAGAATTGATTCATATTGCGTTGCGGGTTTCAGAATTAAAGAATCGGACGGGACGCGAAAAACCGACAGTGATTACCTGATTTTTCCCCGGCTCATTGTGCTTTGCTCATACGACCAATCAGTTCATTGCAAAGCACTTTGAGTTTTTCAAATGAGCACTGGGCGCACTCTTCTTTTTGGCTAGACGCCATATCACCTGTCGCCACATCATACAGATGAGTTGATACCAAATATCGTCCCTTCTCGATATCGATGACACGCAGTGCAACAATCATTTGAGCATGATACTGCGCTGCTATGCGTCGATAACAATTAGTCTCGTCGCAATCATTTTTCTTGCTCTCATCCTGAAAAGATTGCTTGACGAAGCGATCAACTTCTTCTCCGTGCTTTAATTCAAACTTAGAAGAGAGTCCTGCGACTACAACTTTGCTAAGTTCAGATTTTTCGAAGGGCGTCAGAGAACCTGTTACCGGCAATAATACGGCGATTCCCCTTGCATATGCCGCGTGGGTAAAAAGTAATAATGCAATGGTAAATACACGCAGAAGATGTTTCATCGTGAATACCGGTTACTTCACCATCTTATTTAATTGGTCAGCAAGATCAAGCATATTCTCACGCGTATAGCCAACCAAATTCATGAGGACGATGTTGTTTTTATCCAGCAAAATGGTATGCGGCAAGCCGAGGTAATTGAAAGAATCCTGCAAACCTCCTTCGGTCAATATTATATTGGAAGGTGCATCGCTCAAAGATTTGACGAATTTTTCCACGATCGCGGGATTCTCATCCAGTGCATGTACCGAGATAAATTTCACTCCTTTAAACCGACGCTCATATTTGGCAAGTTCAGGCATCTCAACACGGCACGGCTTGCAAGACACCGCAAAGAAATTAATAACCTTCGGGTAACCTATATCTTTCTTTAACAGATAAGGCTGGTCATCCAAAGTACGCCCTATCAGATTTGGCACCAATTTGCCGACTTGAGGACCGGCTCCCTCTTCCGCTTGCACAGAAAACGCCAGTGTTGAAAACAATACTATCGTAAATAAATTTTTTACCAACATTCTGCCTCCTTGTCTTTCAAAATTTCATCATTCCAATAATACAAAATTACTAAAAGGGGATTCATTTTAAACCTTGCATCACTTTTTCTGCAGCAGCACTCCAATCCAATTCCTCATTGCTCCAGCCGATCACTTCCGCAGACATGGCATGAGATTCGTCTAATATTTTGCGGCTATCAAGGTCATATATTCGTTTGGTAACAGTGAGCTTGCCCTTGAGTGAACCCATTTGACTGATCCCGACTTGGCAGTCTGCAATCAGCATCGTCAATCTTAAAATAGAACGAGAAGTTCTAGAAAAATAAAAGGGGGAAGACATGAGTATAAGAGGAGAAGAATGGTCACAGTTTGCAGACGAAGTACTGCAACATATTGAAGTATATACGGTTACTCAATATGGCGATAAAGGTCCAGACCCCGCTTTTCCACCTCACCGAGATCATACCTAATCCAGTCCGTCAAGTACCTCATTGCAAACTCCGCATCCGAGTATCTGGCGGCAATTTCAAAACGTCGGGAGAGACC
>CAIRAO010000255.1 GCA_903876625.1 uncultured Gallionellaceae bacterium
GGTAAAGGCGCGTTGCACCCCTTCAAAGGCGAAACCGATCCCGATTACACTGACTTCCAGGATGACGGTAAATATTCCTGGGTCAAGTCGCCTACTTTCTACAGCAAACCCGCTCAAGTCGGCCCGTTGGCAAGGGTGCTGGCGATGGCTGCGCAGAACCATGCGCCAACATTGAAGTATCTGACGGGTGTTCTGGATACCGCCGGTGCAATTGCCAAAACCAAGATTCCGCTTGCGGCAGTGCATTCCACCATCGGTCGGCATGCAGCCCGCGCGGTTAGTTGTGCAGTGCAAGTGGATGAAGTGGCTAATCAATGGCAATTACTGGTTAACAACATCGGCAAGGGCGATACCTTGACGTTCAACAAACCTGTATTCCCCAAGGGGGAGGTCAAGGGTGTAGGTTTCCATGAAGCACCTCGAGGCGTACTGTCGCACTGGGTAGTGCTTAATGATGGCAAGATCACCAACTATCAGGCAGTCGTGCCTACTACCTGGAACGCGGCTCCCCGCAACGAAGGTGATACCCCCGGACCCTATGAAGCATCACTGTTGCACACCCCGGTTGCCGATCCGGAGCGTCCACTCGAAGTGCTGCGTACGGTGCATTCCTTTGACCCTTGCCTGGCTTGCGCTGTGCACGTGCTGGATATAAATGGCAATCCTATCGTTAAAGTGAAGGCGCTTTAAACGTTGATCATTGCCTAAGCAGCGATACAATGCGGGATTCCTTTCGGTATCCCGCGTTGCGTTTTTCGGACAAACACTTTTACCTCACCAATAGAAAATTGATATGCGCATAATTGTTCTCGGTGTCGGCAATATACTGCTCACTGACGAAGGTATCGGAGTGAGAACAGTGGATCAGTTGCAGAAAGATTATGAACTGCCACCAGAAGTGATCGTCATTGACGGCGGCACCTGCGGTATGGAAATGCTGGAAGATTTGTCTTGTGCCGATCACATCATCATCATTGACGCGGTGCGTAGCGGAAAGGATCCTGCTTCCATCGTCAGGCTTGTTGGAGATCAGGTTCCGGTATTCTTCAAAACAAAACTTTCACCGCACCAGATCGGGCTTTCGGATGTTCTGGCAACCCTGGCGCTGACGGGTGAGCAGCCTGGCGGCGTTACCGTGATCGGCGTTGAACCCGTTTCGCTTGAAACCGGCATGGCACTTTCACCGCAAGTGGAAGCCTTGCTGCCCGAAGTGGTTAATCTGGTGGTCACGGAGTTGCTTCAACTGGGCGTTGCTGTCAAGCACGTCGCGGCAGAAGCCGCCTGACAATGTGCCTTGCGATCCCCTCTCAGGTCATCGCGCTGAATGGCGAAATGGCCACTGTTGAATGCTTCGGCGAACAGCGTGATGTCAGCTTGATGCTGCTTGGCGACAGCAATGTTGCCTTGGGTGATTATCTGCTGGTCCAGGCCGGAGGCTTCGCCTTTCAGCGCATCGAACATGCCGTAGCACAGGAAACGCTAAAACTTTTAAGCGAAGTAGTCGGCGAAGCCCGGAACACGGCTAACATCTAAAAAATAAAAACGCCTTCGCTGATACAACTTCACCTTTTTCAAAGCGGGGGAGTATTACGTATTCTAACTACCTAGGGATCCGCCGAATCAGTTTCCTCTCCCCGAGGGCGAGGGCGTAAACCTGACTTATTCGGTGTCTACCTAGATATTCCTGAAAATATATAGACCTTTTGGCCTATATGCAGTTGCGTCATTAATCATTATCATGAGCGTGACAGTGAAAGGGATACTTGTTTGAAAAGGTGTCATCTATTCACGGAGCAATTTTTACATGCACAAAATAATCAGGCTTGAGAAAACCATGATTATTTAGTAGATGCATCTTCAAGGGATCAGCATGGCCAGACAGAGTGGCAGACCTGAAAAACACAAAGGGAGTGGCGCACTTCGCAAAGCTGCTGAGGCTAAACTTGCGCATGAACCAGCATTAAAATTTCCCTCGGATTTCAATCACGATCACGAACTTCAAGTCTACCAAATTGAACTGGAAATACAGAATGAAGAGCTGCGCCAGGCACAGCTTGCCATGGAAGAATCGCGCGACCAGTACATGGAGCTTTATGAATTTGCCCCTGTAGGTTACCTTACCCTTGACCATAGTGGTTTAATCGAGAAAGCCAACCTTACTGCATCAAAAATACTCGGGGTTGAGCGCATCAAATTGATCAACCGCCGCTTGGCTTCATTCCTTGCACCGGAAGCTTGTGACCGCTTCCATCTGCATTTTCAGGAAATCTTAAAGTCAGACTCAACACAGAGCTGTGATTTGCTCCTCAATAGCACAGACAACTTACACAAGTATGTGTGTCTGACTTGTTTGCGTAAATACAAAGTAGATCAAACACTCAAACTATTGGTCGTATTCACTGACATCACAATGAACAAGAATGCGGCGGACGAAATCCAGCTGCTGGCGTTGTACGACGAGTTGACTCGCATTCCCAACAGACGACTTTTGCTGGATAGACTTAAACTGGCTTTGGCTTCCTGCAACCGCAGCGGTAATCAAGGTGCGCTCCTGTTTCTTGACCTGGACAATTTCAAAACCCTTAACGACACTCTGGGACACGACATTGGAGACTTGCTGCTGCAACAGGCAGCCAAGCGAATCGAATCCTGTGTGCGTGAAGGTTATACCGTGGCACGGCTGGGTGGTGATGACTTTGTGGTGATGCTGGAAGAGCTAAGCGACCAACCTTTGGAAGCGGGTGCACAAACCGAAGCAGTCGGGGCAAAGATTCTCTCTATTCTCGGTCAGCCCTACCAGCTTGCCGGAAATGACTATCACATTACAATCAGTATCGGTGCCACGCTGTTCAATAATCAAAACGCCGGCACAGATGAACTTTTCAAACAGGCAGACATTGCCATGTATCAGTCGAAGAAGGCGGGCCGCAATACTCTGCGGTTCTTTGACCAAAAAATGCAAGCCAGTATTAGCGAACGGGCAACGCTGGAAAGAGAATTGAACAAAGCAATCGCCAAAGGGCAATTCCAGTTGTATTACCAAATTCAAGTAGACAGCAAATACACCGCATTTGGCGCAGAGGTTTTGCTACGCTGGATACATCCCGAGCGTGGCTTTGTGTCTCCCGCGCAATTCATTCCTCTGGCAGAAGATACCGGACAAATCATTGCCATCGGGAACTGGGCACTTGAGACAGCCTGCGCCCAGCTCAAGGCCTGGCAGGAGGACGCACACACCTGTGAGCTCGTGCTGGCTGTGAACGTGAGTGCCAAACAATTCCGCCAGACTGATTTTGTGTCTCAAGTGCAGGCTGTTGTTAAACGCCATGCCATCGACCCAAAGCTGCTCAAACTCGAACTGACCGAAAGCATGCTGGTGGATGATATAGAAAACACCATCGCCAGCATGAATACGCTGCGCAAGTTCGGCATTCAATTCTCGCTGGATGATTTTGGGACAGGCTACTCCTCACTGCAATACCTCAAACGATTGCCACTCGACCAGCTCAAGATCGACCTGTCTTTCGTCAAAAATCTCGCACGCGATACCAGTGACCGTACTATCGTGCGCACGATCATCGCCATGGCGCAAAGTTTGAATATTAATGTGATCGCCGAAGGGGTGGAGGAGGAAGAGCAGCGCCAGATCTTGCTCAATAAAGGTTGCGGCCATTTCCAGGGTTATCTCTTCAGCAAGCCGCTTGCGATCGGCCAATTTGAGTCGTTGCTAAAGGAGAGCAAGGCAAAGCAGGCCGCGCAGGGCGGGGTGAATGAACCCTTCGCTTTGTCCAGTGAAAGTATCATGCGCCAACGCAACCAACACCTTTCCGCAGTGCTGGATAGTATGCCCGCCATGATCGGCTATTGGGACAAGAACCTGCGCAACCGTTTTGGCAACGAGGCGTATGCCTCTTGGTTCAGCGTATCGCCCGGCAAGTTACTGGGTATGAATTTAAGGGATTTGCTCGGCGAAAAACTCTACAAGCTGAATGAGCCATACATCGAGGGGGCCTTGCGCGGCGAACGGCAGGAGTTCGAGCGCACCATCCCGACACCTGACGGCAAGAGCCAGCGGCATTCGCTGGCGGAATATATTCCCGATATCGTCGATGGCGAGGTGCGGGGTTTCTATGTTCACGTCGCCGATGTATCGGCGCTCAAGG
Organism: uncultured Gallionellaceae bacterium; assembly: GCA_903876625.1. Lineage (GTDB taxonomy): Bacteria > Pseudomonadota > Gammaproteobacteria > Burkholderiales > Gallionellaceae > PALSA-1006. The sequence goes on from CAIRAO010000255.1 coordinate 4,164, forward strand.
AATCCACAGAGAAGCACAGGAGAGCCGAGGA
>CAIRAO010000256.1 GCA_903876625.1 uncultured Gallionellaceae bacterium
AGGATGCACTTATTGAGAAGGCAGAGGTGCTTCGTAAAAGCGAAGAGCGCTTTAAAACGATGTTCTTGAAGGCGCCATTCGGTATTGCCGTGATCGATTCGTTCAGCGGGCATATCTGCGAGGTCAATCAAAAATTTGCCGATGCTGCAGGTAGGTCTATGCAGGAGTTATCGAATATTGATTGGATGCAAATCACTCATCCCGATGATGTGCAGGCGGATCTCGATAACATGGCTTTGCTCAATGCCGGAAAAATTAACGGATTTCAGCTGGAAAAACGCTATCTTCATCCCGATGGCGAGGCTGTCTGGATCGATATGACTGTGGTAAAGTTGAATTCTAGCGATACCGCACATCCGCTTCATTTCTGCATAATTCATGACATTACTGCGCGCAAACAGAACGAGGCGGTTCAGAAGATACTCGACCAGCGGTTGCGCGACTATCAGTTTTATACGCGCTCCCTGATCGAATCCAACTTCGACGCGATCATGACTACCGATCCGTCCGGCATCATCACCGACGTCAACAAACAGATGGAGACACTCACCGGTTCCACTCGTGAAGAGTTGATTGGCTCGCCGTCCAAGAATTACTTCACCGATCCAAATAGGGCGTATGCTCTCATCAGGCTGGTTCTAGCAAAAAAGAAAGTCACCGACTACCAGTTGACCTTGCGCGACAGAGACGGGAAGGTAACCTCGGTGTCTTACAGCGCGACCACACTCTATGACAGAGACCGGAAATTGCAGGGCGTGATTGCTGCTGCACGCCTAAACAAATGATGCTGATTGTTGTTGCTGGAATCGGTGGCGTACGGTGGTTTTAATTTTATATAGCCGTACTGAATTTCAATTAGAAGGCCGCGAATTGAAAATGTCACTTACCTTTCAGGTTTGCCGCTGCCGAAAGTGGAATTCTGAAATTAATGGCCGCTGATGTTTTCAGCTTGCGACATTCTACTCAATGATAGGCCTGCTGCAAAGTTGCTTCAACTGTTCTTTAGCTTTGTTTGCCGCAGTAACTTGCCTGCCAAATTCTTCATATTGTTCTCTGCTTACCTTGGCAGCTTCTATGTTCTGATAACAGCGCCAGCGTTTTCCAGTCTAAGTTACAACTAAACGTATGTCTGCACGGGGATGAGAGACTCGGCAGTGAAAACACCGCGAATATACTAGATCAGCAAATTCGGCTTCATACACTTTCAAATATATTTACTCAATAGCGTGTGTGGATTTTATCTGTTGCCGCAATAGGTATTTCTGAATTTTACCTGTCGATGTTTTGGGGATGGAGCCGAACACAATTGTTTTGGGTACTTTGAATCTGGCTAGATGGGTTTTGCAATGCTGAATAATATCGTCCTCGGTTACTTCTGATCCCTCCCGAAGTTCGATATAGGCACAAGGAACTTCTCCCCATTTTTCATCCGGTTTTGCTACTACTGCTGCTATCATCACTGCTGGATGTCTATAGAGTGTTTCTTCAACCTCTAGCGATGAAATATTTTCACCTCCGGAAATAATAACGTCCTTTGAGCGATCCTTGATTTTGACATAGCCGTCTGCATGGACGACAGCCAGATCGCCGGTGTGAAACCAACCACCAGCAAAGGATTCTTCGGTAGCTTTGGGATTCTTGAGATAGCCTTTCATCACGATATTGCCACGGAACATGACTTCTCCCATGGTTTCTCCGTCCCACGGCACTGGTTTCATGGTGTTCGGATCAAGGACGGTAATTGCTTCCTGCATATGGTAACTGACACCTTGTCGTCCATTCAGAACGGCACGTTGGTGTACCGGTTCAGTATCCCATTCAGGATGCTTCGCGCATACCGCGGCAGGGCCATAGGTTTCTGTGAGACCGTAGACATGGGTAATGTTGATCCCGATCTGGTCACAGCCTTCGATGATGGCAGCCGGGGGCGCTGCGCCGGCTATCAGCCCATTAATTTTGTGCTCTATTCCTGCACGTTGTACTTTCGGCGCATTGATCAACATGCCGTAGACAATCGGAGCTCCGCACATATGAGTGATGTGATGTGCTTTAATCAGCGCAAAAACTGCGGCTGTGTCCACTTTGCGCAGGCAAACGCTAGTGCCGGTGTTCGCTGCCATCGTCCACGGAAAGCACCATCCATTGCAGTGAAACATCGGCAACGTCCACAGATACACCGCCTGGTTTGGCATTCCCCAGGAAATAATATTTGACGCTGCATTGAGGTAGGCACCACGGTGGTGGTAAACCACACCTTTCGGATTGCCCGTCGTACCAGAAGTGTAATTAAGTGAAATCGCATCCCACTCGTCATCGGGTAGTTTCCAATCAAATGTTGGATCACCTTCTGCAAGAAACGACTCGTAATTCAATGAACCTAATTTTTCTCCTTCGTGATAGTCAGGATCCAGAACGTCAATTACAAGAGGCTTTTTACCGGGCAGTAAAGACAGTGCTGCTTTGACTGTTTTGGAGAATTCCGGATCTGTAAGCAGTACAGAAGTTTCAGCATGCTGAAGTTGGAAAGCGATTGCTTCCGGATCAAGTCGTGTGTTCAAGGTGTTCAGCACCGCACCGGACATGGGAACGCCAAAATGTGCCTCAAATATTGCCGAAACATTGGGGAGCATACAGGCAACAGTATCTCCTTTTTTGACGCCTCGTCGAGCCAAGGCAGATGCCAGTTGACGAGTGCGGGTGTAGGTTTCATTCCAGGTATATTTTCTAGCGCCTTGTATCACAGAAATACTGTCAGGGTAGATAAAAGCCGACCGTTTGATGAAGCTGAGAGGAGATAATGGGATGTAGTTTGCCGAGTTTTTGTCCAGTCCAACTGTGTATGGGTTACTACTCATTAATTTCTCCTTTTCGGTTCGCCAGTATTACCCTCAATCAGGAAAGTCATTTTGTTTATTTCACATAGTGGATTGAACAATATAATCAGCTTAGAGTGTAATTTACTTTCTGAATTGAGCCTCTATTCCGGAAAGAATTTCTTGCAAAAAGCTATTGTTTGGCTAAGCCAAGGACAAATTGAATCAATCTTTTAATTTCATCCTGTTTTTTACCGGTGGGGTCATTGGGTTCCATAATTCCTGTTCCCCAGTTTCCGGTTCCTCCGTTTGATACTTTAATGAGCAACCAATCAGCAGGGGCCTTGTCTCCAGTCGCTTCTTTCAAAGTTTTGCCCGCAGCGGTTTTTTCTATTTTGCCGTTGTAAAACTTAGAAACATCCATCCACGCCGGACCTATTATTTTCTTGTCGATCGCATGGCACGCGGCGCATCTGTTTTTCTTCGCCGCCTCGGGCATATCCATTGCCAAAGCATTGCCGGCAAACATGAGTAATGTAGTTGCAAACATGCTAGTGAAGATGGTTTTCATGATTGTTATTCTTCTCCCGTTATTGAAAAAAATGTAGTAAGTGAAATCTTGCCAATCGCAAAGACCTTTGATATCACAATTTTATGAATGGTTTTTCTTTCCTCTTGGCTTAGCGTCTTAGGCGATTGAGCTACAATAAATCACGATTAGTTATTGCTACCAATAATAACATAGCATACTTATCGGGTATTTTTGCTTTTCAAAATCAGATTTACGATATAACAGTGAATCCAGAAATTTTTTTCTATTCTTAACCAATTGAATAATCAATCAATCCTTAAATATCAGTTGAAAATAATAAAGTTGACAAAATTAGTTGGTTATGGCAGTATTTTTATTAAGGTATCTTTGATGATTCCAATTCAAATCCAAGTTACCGATTTGGTAAATGCCGCTTCGAGTTGATTTGTTCAAGCAGGCTCTAAAACAATTTTTGATAGTCTCAACATGAAGCATATCTTGGTTTCTCGCAGTATTTTGAAGGAGAACTAAAATGGGATCCGTTGAATTTACAATATATTTGATAATGGCTTTATATGGTGTGTTCGCTTTAGCAATTTGGTATGACGACGATGCGATACACGATGCGGATAAAGCAGATGTTCACCACATGCATATGCATAGTTAAATAAGCGAGGCACCCGGCTAAAAGGTGCCTCATTTATTTTTGCTCTAGGTGAATCAATTAGCTCCTCTTTAATAATTCTTATGCAGACACTAGCAAGTCAACAATGCAAACCCTGCAAAGGTGGTGAGGGGTCTTTATCTCAGGCAAGTATAGATAACTTGTTGAAGCAACTTGATAGTTGGGTTCAAAAAGACCAATCAATTACAAAAACATTCGAGTTTAAAAATTATTACCAGACGATGGCATTCGTAAACATGGTCGCTTGGCTTTCACATAAAGAAGATCATCATCCTGAACTGAAAGTAACTTATAAAAATTGTCATATTGAATATTCAACTCATGCGGTAAATGGGTTGACTGAAAACGATTTTATCTGCGCCGCCAAAATAGATACGTTCTTAAAACTTTGAAGGCGATTCGGTAAAAGTAGAAGAGATGTTCTAATTATTTTTGAATGGAGGGAATTATGAAATTTTCAAAACACGTAATTTTAT
>CAIRAO010000257.1 GCA_903876625.1 uncultured Gallionellaceae bacterium
CCGTCTGTCACGCTAACTACCGAGCCTTCGGTGCGTGCCTGTGTCAGTGCTTCAAAATTTTCGATGCGACTACGAATCAAATTGCTTATTTCGGAAGGGTTGAGCTTCATCTGGATTTCCTCATTCTTGATAATTCTTTATCAGGCTAGGGCAACCGCCATTTCGCCTAAGCGAGTAAGTGCGGAACCGTCTATTACTTTATCTCCGGCGCGAATTACCACGCCACCCAGCAAGTCTTTTTTGACATTGCATGTAAGTTTAATTTCTCGACCCATTCGTTTTTTCAATGAGCCAATAATTTTTTCTTGTTGTGTCGTTGATAATTCAAAAGCAGAGTCAACAACGACATTTACTGTTTTCTCTGCTTCAGATTTCAAAGCTTCAAAAATTGCAGCAATTTCTGGCAACACTTGCAAGCGCTGGTTTTCTGCCAAGACATGCAGAAAATTCCGCTGATGTGCATTCGGTGAAGTTCCGAGTAATGCATCCATTAAGCCAAATACTTGACTGTTAGAAACTTTAGGATTCGTTACCACAGATTTCACTTCGGCTTGGTTAACTAGCTCTGCCAATTCGATTAGTAACTCGGACCAAGACTTGAGAGTATTTGTCTTTTGTGCCTCATCGAACGCCGCTTGAGCGTAAGGACGTGCAGTTGTGATGGCTTCAGACATGGCTTTTAGATTTCCGCAACTAGTTTATCGAGCAAGTCATTGTGCGCTTTTGCATCGATTTCACGACCAAGTATCTTGCTTGCACCAGCTAAGGCTATTGCTGATACCTGCGTACGTAAATGTTCTTTAGCCCTGAATACTTCCTGATCGATTTCAGCTTTTGCTCCGGCAATAATACGGCCGCCCTCAATCTTGGCTTGCGTCTTTGCTTCTTCTACAATTTCACTAGCCCGCTTTTCACTGTTAGCCACAATGTCGCCCGCTTTTTCTTTCGCTTCACGCAAAATTTCTGCTGAACGCTTAGCTGCCAATTCAAGATCATGCTTTGCGCGTTCAGCTTCTGCCAATCCATCGGCTATCTGCTTTTTGCGCGCATCCAGCGCCGCCACAATAGGCGTCCAAACAAACTTCATGCAGAACCACACGAACAAAGCGAACATGATGGTCTGAGCGAGAAGAGTTGCATTGATATTCATGCAAGCTTCCTTTCTTAGTTATGCGTTGTCACTAATGACGAAATTATTAATGTCCAACTACCGCAAACAGAACGTACATGGCAATACCAACTGCGATCATCGGAACCGCGTCGACCAAGCCCATCACCACGAAGAATTGTGTACGCAACATCGGGATTAATTCTGGTTGACGTGCTGCACCTTCCAGAAAGCGACCACCCAAAATACCAATACCGACAGCAGCGCCAAGTGCACCTAAACCCATCATTAGCGCTCCAGCGATGTACAGCAGTGCATTTGCTTCAGTCATTTTTTGAATCTCCTATTTGATAAAGTGAAGTTAATGAATCTAAATTAATAAAACTAAAATATTCTATTTTAATGATGTTCCTGGTGTGCCATGTCCAGATATACGATTGTAAGCGTCATAAAGATGAAAGCTTGCAAAGTTACTATCAGGATATGGAAAATCGCCCAGCCTAATGACAGCACAATTTGTGAACTATATAGTGTTGCATTTCCTGCCGAGAATCCCGCCCATGTACCGCCCATGAGCGCTATCAAGATAAAAATCATTTCGCCCGCATACATGTTACCAAACAAACGCAAAGCCAGAGAAATAGGTTTTGCAATCAGGTTCACACCTTCTAGCAGCAAGTTAGCCGGCAGGCCCCATTTTCCGAATGGTTGAAGAGTCAGTTCACCTACAAAACCTCCAAGACCCTTCATTTTTACGCTGTAGTACAACACCAACAGGAAAACACCAATAGCCATACCAAATGTGGCGTTGGGATCAGTTGATGGAACAACCTTAAAGAATGGCACTCCCAGTGCACCCATCAAGTGAGGAACGTAATCGATTGGAATTAAATCCATAAGATTCATAGAGAGAACCCAAAAGAAAATCGTGAGTGCCAATGGGGCAACCATGTTGTTCTTACTGGTAAAAGATCCACGCACGCTGTTA
>CAIRAO010000258.1 GCA_903876625.1 uncultured Gallionellaceae bacterium
AGTGCGGTTTTAATCATAGGAGTCATATCAGTTGTAAATGCGGTCTTTACTAGCGGAACCAAATCTGCAGTTAACGCAGTTTTAAATATTGGAAGAAGATCTGTCTTTAAGGCTATATTCAGCCAGCCATCATTCCTAACTTCGACCACATCAAACACCAGCGTTTTCTTTACAATCTCTACGTAATCCTTGTCTTCGCTGTAAATGTGATTGATCAGCCATGTTTTCAGGACGGAGAGCAATTCATCGGTGATGTTTTCACCAGCCAGATCGCGTTGTATAAAATTCTCTATTCGTTTGATAAATGCTTCATGTAATCTCTTATGTGCTTTGATATAAGGATAGTTTGCTTTTATTTGCATATCCTCTTCAAAAGAAAAATGCGATACGGTGTATTCGACCAATTTATTCAGGACTTTTTTTGTCACGTCCAAATCTTGGGTTTCATTGGCTTTGTTGAGTTCATTAATTAGATCGACGATACCTCTATGTTGCTTGTCGATCGGCTCGATTCCTGTATCTAAATCGGCTGTCCAGCGCAGGTATTCCACATCTCCTCCATGCAAAATCTCAAAAAAGTCTATTTTTAGTATATGTTTAATTAATTTAGATTGCTTTAATCAACTCCAGATTAAGAAAGTGGTCTGTACCGATTAAAGATTTGAGGACAATTATAAATTGTTCACATTATCTATTTGAAAGGTACTAGATATAGCTATAAAAGTACTAGATGCAGGTCATTCAATGATACTTCTTTCTTGCAATTGTCACTAAGACCTTTGCCATTCGGCATGAATAGTCCCATTTGGCTGAAATGATTTGTAGGATCGAGTGGTGCTGATTAGTCGATGATGGAACATCTTTTCAGACGATTGGTGGCTGAACCGGGAAAAACCAATACTCAATTGTAAAAATATGTAAACAGGATAAAAGTACTAGATATATTAGGAGGGCATCTAGTACTTCCTTACTTTATTTAGGGTTATATTAATACATCGAAACAGACATCGAAATTCAAATGTGTAAAATCAAAAAACTAGAATTGGAGTTTGAAATCGTCACCCTATCTCACAATATTGAGAAATTTAGAAAGATGGGCATACGTACAGAAAGCATGCAAGCCAGGTTGAATTTTTGCCAATCTGAGTTCAACAAATTGAATGCGATTGATAAATGTGATGAAAATGATAGTTTCGATTATCGTACCGAAATAAAACGCAAAGCATAAATTGCTTTGCCCGAATTCATTTTGTTAACAGTCAATTTTGAATAGGTTGCCCATTTTTGCAATATCCAATATTTGTCTCACTTTTGGATTTGGCTTATATAATGTTACAGTTTTGCCAACCTCACCGACGCGTTCATTCAATAACATCAGCATGCCCAATGCAGAACTATCCATGTAACTCACATTTGCCAAATCGATTTGAATCGACCTTGTTTTGGCATCTTTCAATAGCGGAGTGTAAGCGTTCTTAAATTCTTTATGTAAACCGAAATCGAATTTACCACCAAGAGAAATAGTTACAACCCCTTTGACTGACTTTACATTGATCTGAGTATTAATTTCAACCTCCTAAAATTCGCATTGTTAGTTCAGTTTAACACCTCCCAAACACGCTGCAGTATCTGTATTGCGTACACAACTACTAATTCGGCTCGCCACTTCAAACCATAGTGCGTCACCCACACTCACCTTATAGTTAACATTTTAAGGCACGATTACACTTAGAACAGGCTCACTTGTATGATTGTATTTCTCTTAAACTTAAAGTTCGGGGTAGTGCTATAGTGATGAAAGGTATGTTATTACCATTTGTTCGCTATAAGAATACAAAGGGGAAGTGGGATTGGGATACGCTAATAAAGGCTATTTTGAGTTTCTTGCAAGCCTAATAACAAGTATTTGTATTGTCTCGCTGCCTCCAACGAGTTGCTATGCAGAGGAATACGTTGCATATGAAGAAGCTTATTTTCAAGCACTGCCATTTGTTCTTACTGCATCTCGTTTATCTCAACCACAGTCCGAATCGCCTAGTGAAATGACAATCATCGATAGTGAGATGATTAAGGCATCAGGTTTTCGTTCTGTCCCGGATTTGATGAATCTGGTTCCGGGCATGTATGTTGGATATATAGACGCGAATAATCCAATTATCTCTTTGCACGGTTCACTAGATAGTTATTCACGTCGCATGCAAGTTCTAATTGATGGGCGCAGTATTTATCTGCCGCCAACGGGGGGAGTGAATTGGGCTGATCTGCCATTGATCATTGAAGACATCGAACGCATTGAAGTAGTTCGAGGGCCATCGTCTGCTTCTTACGGTACAAACTCTTTCTATGGTGTGATCAATATTATTACCCGAGACGCAAGCGGAAATTATGGAAGCAGTGTGTCCTTAACAGAAGGCTACGCTGCAGATGCTTCAGTGAGACTAAATAAACCGGGAGAGAAATATGATTACCGTGTTACTGCCGGATATCGTTCAGATGCGGGAATTAATAACGGTATATTGAACGATCACAACTCAACGCGCGTCGCTAACTTTCGCAGTAACTATCATCCTAATAATACAGATAGTGTAGATGTGCAGCTGGGCGGAAGCTATGGCATATATGGCACTGTTCAAGCTGACAAATATAATGATATTTATCCTCTTCACGATACGACCGCGCAGGCAGAGTATGAGCAAGTCAGTTGGGCGCATGTTTGGACTCCGAATAATGAAACCAAACTAACGTATTCAAATACTACTAATAGCACTTCTGATCCCTATTTTTGGGTAAAGACTTTATCATCTCAAGGTTTTGTGGATGTAAACGTTG
>CAIRAO010000259.1 GCA_903876625.1 uncultured Gallionellaceae bacterium
AGATTATTTCATTTATGAAATTTTCAAATTTTCTTTTTTTACGTTTTATCCGTCTTGCCCCGCTTAACTGTATCGGACTTTTAATTAGTTTAATTCCCCCCTGTGTCAGACTACATGTCGTGTAGTTGTTTGAAATAAGTTAGCAGTTTTCTTTGGCTGTGTGTTTTTTGTGCCGTTTTCATTCTCAATATTTTTGACCCGTACCAGGAGTCAAGTGTTGCAGGTGGAGCGAAGCGGAACCTGCAACACTTGGAGTCACAGCGTTTGGCTTTCTGTTTTGACGTATTGGGCTGGGCTAGTTGTCGCCTCCATGATTCATTTCAATCGTAGAGGCAACACAGTATGAACATTCGATATCCCGCTGCATTTGTAGAGCAAGCTTTAGTGAAAGCTTATAACCGTGAAGGCCGATCCGTTACGTCGGTCGCTGATGATCTGGGTGTGAACGTTCACACGTTAAGATACTGGATGAAAAACAGAACTGGTATTGATCGCAGTGTCCCCGCCAGCAGCGCTGAGCGCAGGCCTCAAGACTGGACTAGCGAAGAGCAGTTGTCGGCCTTAATAGAGTCGGATTGCCTGACTGGTGAGGCCTTGCAAGCATGGTGTCGCGAGAAAGGCATCTACGCGCATCATTTAGCTAGTTGGAAGACCGCGTTTTGTGCGGTGAGCAAAGAGGCTGCGCCTAACGGGCGTGAGTTGCGTGACTTGAAAGATGAAAACGTCAAACTCAAGCGAGACGTAGCCCGCAAGGATAAAGCACTGGCAGAGGCGGCGGCATTGCTGATTCTGCAAAAAAAGTTCCGCGCGCTTTGGGAAGAAGAGGACAAATGACCTCGGCTCCCGAGCGCGACAAGATTATGGTGTTGGTGGCCGCGGCTATCGTGTCGGGCGCGCGTCAGGCGCGGGCTTGTGACGCAATCTCACTAAGCGAGCGCACGTTGCAACGCTGGCAGGGTGAACAGGGGCGCGTGGGTGATTTGCGACCCTCAAGGATTCAAACGCCCAAGAACAAGCTCACCACGCTCGAGCGTCAGCGAATTCTGACGGTTGCCAACTCCGATGAGTTTGGTCATCTCCCGCCGGGCCAGATCGTACCCCGTTTGGCGGACCAGGGACAATTCTTGGGCTCCGAGTCTTCGTTCTACCGCGTCCTGAAAGACGCCAGTCAACTTCAACATCGCTCTGCCTCAAAGCCGTCTAAGCCTCGCAGCAAGCCCCGCGCACTCAGTGCCACCGCGCCGGCACAGATCTATTGCTGGGACATCACTTATTTACCGAGCAGCGTTCGAGGCATGTATTTTTATCTTTACCTGTTTATCGACTTGTATAGTCGCAAGATCGTTGGCTGGCAGGTTTATGACGTCGAGAGCAGTGCCCGTGCGAGCGAAGTGATCCGTGACATCTGCGAGCGCGAAAACATCGCGCCCGGTCAGGTGACGCTCCACTCTGACAATGGCAGTCCGATGAAGGGCTTCACGATGAGGGCCATGCTTGAGCAACTTGGCGTCATGCCATCATTCAGTCGCCCCGCGGTAAGCAATGACAACCCGTTCTCGGAAGCGCTGTTCAAGACGTTGAAATACCAGTCCAATTACCCCAGTCGTGCCTTCGACAGCCTCGCCGCCGCCCGAGCATGGGTCAACACCTTTGCAAATTGGTACAACTTTGAACATCGGCACAGCGCGATCAAGTTTGTGACTCCGGCTCAACGTCACGAAGGTATTGATGCCACTTTGCTAGAAAACCGCATCAAAGTTTATGAAGCTGCTCGCGCACGCAACCCAGGGCGCTGGAGTGGCAGAACACGGAACTGGCAACCAATCCTAACAGTGCACCTCAATCCTGAGAAACCACTGCATCCAGAAATCAACAAAGCAAAGGAGTTCTATCCGCAAATCAAAAAAGCCGCCTAAACTAAATTTAGGCGACAACTAGCTTGAAAAATTCCGCTCGATGGAGGAATGAAAGTTTCACTACCAGCTGCTTTCGGTGCATTCATAACTGTGTCCTAATGGTCTGTGGACAAATTGCACACGCAATTTACCAATCAAATTTTTAGCCAAATCTTTTTTATTGTCATATTCCCTGTACTACACCTCCACCAGTACCAGTAGCTGGAACAGTTCCATAAGTTCTTGAATTAGAGAAACTGGCACTGATTCCTGAATTTAAATTTTTTGCCAACTTTTGATCAAA
>CAIRAO010000260.1 GCA_903876625.1 uncultured Gallionellaceae bacterium
GTGAATTTGTTCCGCTTCAATATCGTAGGGTGAGATTGCACGCATTTTTAACCTGTATCGTTCTGCTTCCTGAACATTTCCTGAGTTCTGCTCTAAATGCCACATTTTGCGTAACGCACTCATAAGAGTCGGATCGATCTTGAGGATTCTTTGCAGCGCCTCTCGTTCGCTCAAGCCTCGCTGGCGAGCCTGTGATATAGACTGCAACATGCTATCAGCTAGTGAGTTGGCAATCCAGCGATCTTGTGGATTTGCCTGATAAGCTAGCCAGATCAAATTATTGGCTTTCGCCGTGTCTCCCTGCATAGATGAAATCCAGGCCCGTGTTGTTAATTCTGTTGCAACGTAAGCACGGCCGAATTTGCTTTTTTCTTCTTTAGTAACACCAAGTAGTTTAGTTGCGGCTTCCGGATCTGGGTGCTGTTGTAATAGCCACATCAATAGTTTCGCCAGATCCATGCTTCCGTCAAACCGTGCTCGCGGAAGTCTGAATTCGATGTATGGAACCCATTCATCTTGAACAGGTCCGTCCGAAGCTGTTATAGGTCCCCAGTAACGTCCTAGCCACGTCCACACGCCCTCATCACCTGTTACCTTTTCCTGTTCAGATGATGTTAATCGCATTACATTTGCCAGCATTGCACTTGCCCCTGGAAATTTATCTTTCGGACCAACCAAGGCAAGGTGCATTCCGTCGATAAACATCTGAGCATCAGGATATATTCTCTGAAAACTGCGTAAAACGACACTTAATGATTGAATGTCAAACTGGTTTAACGCCAGCCACTGTATAAATATTCCGCCTTCGTTCAAGTGTTCTTTTATTCTTTTAAATTGTTGTACTGCCAGCAACGATCCCATTCCTGCAATATCCGGATGAAACAAATCACCGATGATCACATCGAAGTTTTGCTCTGTCGTATTTAAGTAGTGTCTGGCGTCATCACGACGTATTTGAGCATTATTTAATACATCTCCATTTACTGAAGAAAAATATACTTTGGATGCATGAATAGCACCTTGTGATAGCTCCACAGCAGTTCGTTGTAATTTTGGAAATGGCAAAGAGCCTGCCATTGAAATTCCAGTTCCCAACCCAAGAAACAAAACACTGTGTGGGGATGAATGCAATAACAGTGCGAGGCGTGCCTGATTTTTTTGAATTTCTACCGCACCCGGCTCGGAAGATGCATCCATTCTCTGTAAGTCGCTCAATAATATTCGTTGCCCATCTTGTTGTTTAACCACGTGTGTCATCGAAATCGCATCTTCATATTGATACAGATCCGAGCTGTTAGTCTCAGCACTCGGCAATAATGCGTTTACTTGCGGCATATTGCGTATTGGCCAAGCAACCAACACCATGACTCCAAAGACTAACCATGCTTTAGTTGATTTATTCCAAATCAACCCAAGTGCGGTAATTGTCAGGCCGGCAAAAACGACCATTTCCGTGCTTCCCATGTTGGGCACCAAGATCAAACATGCCAAAATTGCCCCAACTCCACCCCCCAGACAATTTACACCGTACAACCACAATCCTGAATTTTCTGAATTTCCCAACTTGCTCGCCATTAGTGGCAACCATGCACCTAGTGCCAAAGTAACCGGCAAAGTAATCAAGCCAAGCAAAATCGCTTGAACGAACATTGCTCCAGTAAACGATTTAATCTGACTGTGTTCTATCCAACTTGAGGTGATAGGGAATAACCATATCCCCATAACCACACCGCCACCAACTAGAAATGGCAAAATTGTCGGTATCCATTGTTTGCTCTTGCGTGGCAATAGCAGACTTCCGAGTGCTATTCCCAATAAAAATACGGATAATAAAATTCCAAGCACATATTCTGTACGTAAAAATATCATGCCGTACAAACGTACCCAGCCAATTTCTAGCGTGATACTGCACGCGCCTATTCCCGCGTAAATAAGTAGTGGAATTATTGTTGGACGTAATATTATTTCTTGTATTTGATGTATCCCAGTTTTATCTTTCTGAATTTTGCTTGCAATATATATTGCAGCCACACCTACGATCATTCCGAGCGCAGCCATTATTGCAACTGAATTGCCCCATCCTATTGCTGACAGACTCCATAAGGGAAACACAGCACCAAATGTTCCCCCTAATGTATTAATGCCATATAATTTTCCAAGTGAAATGGGTGATCCTTTGATTACCTTCAGCACCATTGCAAATCCGATGCCCATGGCAAATGCAGGAATCACTAGCAAGCAAATTGCTTCAATTCCTTGCACTAAATACCATTGCATGAGAGATAACTGGAATGATATTGATTCAATCCAATAATTTGTTTGAGACACTGCGCTTGGGAGGAATAATGCGTACAGTGATATTGATATTTCCAGAATAGCGAAAACCACAATTGGATTTCTACATTGTTTTGCCCATTTTTCCCCTGCCAAACTGCCAGTGCCTAATCCAATCATAAACGCTGCCACTGTCAGAACGACTCCAAATATGCTGACACCGAATTGCATTGATAGCATGCGAGTCCATAGGACTTCATACGCGAGACTTGTCACTCCGGATAGGCAATAGATGAGTAGCAACGCCCACCATATTTTTCCCGAAGATTTTATTGATAAGCTTTGGGTCATAGTGGATAAGTTATTTGAATTTGATTTGTTGCGTCCATCTAAGTGCTGTGCAAGTTGTGCACTAATTGCAGGCTGGATATTTTTCTACGATTTTTTAGAAGTGCCTTGTGATAATCCGCTTAATTATCTGCAACTAAAAGGGATAGAACCATACCAATCCAACAATTGCATGAACAATCGCTAACGTTACGCTAAGCGCTGCAAAAACCATGTGGGCAACAAATACTTGTTTCCCAAAGAGCCCCATGGCAAGCCCCAGACCTCCCGTTATCAATACCAACGTTAGCAAAGCAACACCAAGCAGAAACATGATGCGTTGCTTTGTTTTATCTGATATTGCCTTAGCGTGTTCTACTTCCATGTGTTGCTTGTTAAATTCTTGAAGAATCTTTGCGCTTTCACCCGTTGGAGAAGTTTCTTCCGCACTGACTGTTTGCACCGGCATAATTAACATTGCCGCAACTAAAATCAAGCACCCGATTGTGCGTACAATTTCAGCAAAAAAATTATTGATTTTTTCTAACATATTTATTTTATTTCTCTAAATTGTTTTCGCTACTATTCGTTTTTTTGTTATCAGGTTTTTTCATTGCCACCCTCCAAGCCAACACTGCCATCAGGATAAATGGTGCAAAAATACCCATTAGCAAAAATATGAATATATACCATGGGGTGGAAATTGTGACATGTGCGTAACGGTAGCTGTCGACTGCTGCTTGGGCAGAAGAAATCTCCGCAATGCCAAGCATCATCAATGTTACTTGCGCCCATTTCTTGTTCATATTAATGCTCCGTTATCTGGTTATTTCGCTATATCAGATGCACAGCGAAATCCGTAAAAGTCTGAGGCATAATTTGCCAAAGCATAGTCTCGATGATAGGTGGCGGTGGAGAATGGGTCACCTTTCCACGAACCTCCGCGCAGCACTTTGTATTGTTTGTTAATTGGAACCAATTCTGAAATCTTCATCGCTTGATCCTGGTCATCTTGAACTTTTGCAATTTTTGCCTGAAATATATCTTTTGTCGCATCAGTTCCGCTATAAGGCATGAAGTCATCTTCTATCCATTCATCCACGTTTCCTGCCATATCGAAGACCCCATAAGGGCTCA
>CAIRAO010000261.1 GCA_903876625.1 uncultured Gallionellaceae bacterium
CTCAATCGGGTTGGAAATACCCCGAATGCTACTTGCCAAATTCAAATCGAGACCAGACTTAACCATGAAATATCTTTGTTCCTTCAATTTGTTACAATCGACTCACCGGTCAACGTTGGGTCACCAATGACTATAAATAAGGTCTAATACCCTATTCAGTCAGTAAGATACTAATACTGAAAAATTCATTTTTTGTTGAAATATTATTTGAAGAGAGTAGCGTGACACCTTAAGGAGTTTTTTTCTCTCTTGTTAACGAGAATCTAGAAAAGTTTAACAGTACTCCGTCACCATAAAACATTAAATCTCTAATTAAAACTAAAGAATCATTACGAGGGCTAAATGGTTACCGCTTCAAAAAAAGTTGTTGGAGTCACAAAGACTTCTGTATCTAAGAAACCAGAGACAAAGAAAACAGTCACAAAAAAAACAACACAGAAAGTTAAGCCCTCAACAAAAGCAACTATAAAAAAAGTCGCTCTTAAAACTACTAACGTTCAAAAAAATATACCTTTTAAATCTCCCAAAAACAATCCACTCTACTATGTTGGGATTGGTGCATCTGCGGGTGGCTTGGAAGCGCTTCGGCCGTTCGTTGCCAACTTGCCGTTATCGGCGAATATGACCTATATCGTTGCGCAGCACATGTCTCCCGATCATCGCAGTTTGATGGTAGAGCTACTGTCAAGAGAAACCAAGCTCAAGGTAGTGGCAGCACAGAACAATTTGCAACCTTCCGCCAATACAGTTTATGTGGCCCCTGCCAATACTGACGTCACCATATCGGGTGGTAAATTGCGTTTAAGCAAGCCCTCAAACACCATTGGCCCCAAGCCTTCAGTTAACCGTTTGTTCCTGAGTCTCGCCGAAGATCGAGAAGAGAAATGTATAGCTATTGTATTGTCCGGCACAGGTTCAGATGGTGCGCATGGAATCAAGGCTATCAAAGCAGCCGGTGGGATTACGATTGCGCAAGACCCCCGCTCGGCAAAATACGACAGTATGCCAAATGCTGCCATTCGGACAGGTGGTGCCGACTTGATTTTGCCGCCAAGCGAAATTGCCACCCAATTGAGTGCTCTGATAATTCGACCCCGAGCCACAATAAGTGAAGATCAGGATGATGTTCCCCCCTCGACTATGCGTGGAATCATTCACCAGATTGCACAGAACACAGGCATGGATTTCGGTAGCTATAAGGAAGCGACACTTTCCCGGCAGATCATGCGGCGCATGATGGCCAAGCAGATACCCAGCATCGAAGAATATGGCAAATATCTGGGTAAAAATATGCAGGAGTTACGCGACCTTGCAGATAACTTTCTGATCTGTGTGACCTCTTTCTTCCGCGATCCTGAAGCTTTTGATGCACTGCGCAAGATACTCAAACAGATACTGGACAAAAAGCAAGCTGGTGATGATATCCGCATCTGGATGCCCGCATGTGCAACCGGAGAAGAGGTTTATTCCATCGCCATCATGTTGATGGAGGAATTGGGTGACCGTATCAACCAACTGCGCATTCAGCTATTCGCCACAGATATGAACTCGGATGCGATTCACACGGCGAGAGCGGGAGTTTATCCTGAAACAGCACTGATGGATGTCCCTGAACACCTTTTGCAAAAGTACTTCAATGTACAAAACGGCATGTACCTCGTAGATAAGCGTCTGAAGGAAATGGTGTTATTTGCGCGTCAGGATTTAACTCAAGATCCACCGTTCGTTCGACTGGATTTGGTAAGTTGCCGCAATCTGCTTATCTATTTCAAGCCGGAATTACAAGAAAAAATAATGAAGGTGTTGCACTACTCCCTAGGAGAAAATGGCATCTTATTCCTGGGAAAATCAGAGACAGTGGGAAAGAGTACTGCGCTGTTTGCTGAAGCGGATCGAAAAAACAAAATTTACTTCAAACGTAATATTGCAACTCCTGTTTTTGGCAGCTTTGGCCGAAAGAGAACCAGCCTTTCCGAAACACAGAGCAATGAAGCCAAAACGCATCCGTCTGGCGTCAACCTTCACAGTAATGGCATTGAACTGTTGTTTAATATTTACGCGCCACCCGGCGTTTTAATTACACAAGAAGGAGAAATTCTGGAGGTCTTTGGTGACTGTTCCGGATTTCTTTCTATTCGAAAAGGCAAGGCAGATTTCAATCTGTACAGTCTGATTGTTCCAGCCTTTAAGTCGGAGTTGCGTGCTTTTGTTCATAGAGTTGCCAAAAAACACGCTAGCGTGCATAGCACTCCGATCAGGCTTGAGATGGGCGGCAAGGAAAGCTTCTACCGTATTGCTGTTCATTACGCCGGGGACCGGGATAAAACGGAATCTGATTTGTTAATGATTACCTTTGAGAAGGTTCCCATTTCTGAATCCAAGTCCTTGGATACCCAAGCTGAAAGCTTCGGGGCCGATGAGCGTGTAATGGAGCTTGAACAGGAAATCGTTTTAAACCGGGAAAATCTGCAAACTGTGATAGAGGAACTGGAAACCGCCAACGAAGAACTTCAATCGATGAACGAAGAAGCCCAATCCTCCAATGAGGAATTACAGGCTTCCAACGAAGAATTGGAAACGGCCAATGAAGAGTTGCAAGCATCAAACGAAGAACTAATTACCGTCAATGACGAACTCAATACCAGAACCAATGAATTAAGTAGATCCAATAATGACATAAATAACGTTCTGGCTTCACTTTACAAAGGCCTGCTGGTTGTCGATGATAATCTGGTCATTACCAGATATAACGAGATCTCCCTCCATTTCTTCGACATACCGACAGACGCCCAAATAAACCTGGCCAAAGTGCATACAAAATATGAAATGCCCGACCTTCTGAAGCATGTTCAGAAGGTCCTCAAGTTTGGCAATTTGATTGAATACGAATTCAGTGACAATGACAAACAATACTTCTTGATGCGCC
>CAIRAO010000262.1 GCA_903876625.1 uncultured Gallionellaceae bacterium
TTGAAAACTGTTTCTTGTAGCCTAGTAGGCCAGCTTCTTCACGCAGGATTTGCATCCCAAGAGCATGAAATGTACATATTGTCATACCATGTGCTTTTCCACCCGGGAGAAGTTTACCAACTCGTTCGCGCATTTCATTTGCAGCTTTATTGGTAAAGGTGATTGCAGCCAGGTTCTTCGCGGAATATCCGCATTGTTCTACAAGGTAGGCAAGTTTATGGACAATGACTCTGGTTTTGCCACTACCTGCGCCTGCAAGTACTAGAAGAGGGCCATCAAGATAGGTGATTGCTTCACGTTGGGCTGGATTCAGTTTGCTTAACATCAGGCGCCGGATTGAATAATGCAATTTGACATAATATACATTATGCGCAGAAAATTACTTATATTAAAGGCTCTTTTCATTAAATGGAAAGCATTTCTTAATTGCTACGATCAATCACATAATTATATTCGATACGCTTTGCAATGACATTATCCCTGTTCGACGATTACCCCGTATCAGAAAAAGAAATAAGCGATTTTTTAGACACCATCCCCAATTTATCAGCAAGCCCTTTCCGCCGTGAAATGTATCGACGCGCCTACCGCGTTGAAGATAAAATTAGAATGCTCAAAAAACAGAAAGAATTAAATGGCATTCGATCAAAGAGATTATCTACTCAAAAACCACATCGAGGCGACAAATAAAAATCTTGAAATTTTCAATCCCGATGAATCAAAATATAGAACACGAACAGATTTTGAAGGGCATCAATTCGCAGCAAAATATCTCATAAAAAATAGCAAAAAAATATATTGGGAAATATTAATTGTCTTTGCACTTTGCTGGATTATTTACGCGATCATTAAAATAATACCCTTAATTTAATCCTCAAGAAAGTCGATCCTAGACATAATCATCTGTCGGTGAAGGAAATCCTGCCTGAACAGAATGACCGAATAAAGGGATGGACTCGATGGGCGCAAACAAGCTAGGTAACAATAGTTGATTGCGGACTTGCGCCAATAATGAAGTAATGCCTGACATAATTATTAATGCTCGAATGGTAAAAAACTCACCTTTACGATATAGAACGTTCGTTCTTTTGTCAAACTGTCGTAATCAACATACGATATACTGACTGCATGTGTGGCCGCTTCGCTCAATCCCAACCTGTTATCAAATATGCCAAGGCGCTAGATCCCGCATGGGAACCTGCACCTATGGAACTAAAGCCGACTTGGAACATGGCACCGAGTCGCCAGGCATTGGTATTCCATGATGATGAATCCGGGCACTTGGCTGAACTTTTCCACTGGGGGTTTCTGCCAGCTTGGGCAGAGCCCAAAGCACAAAAACCGAACAATGCACGTGTAGAGACGGCAGCAACTAAGCCCTATTTCCGCAAGGCATGGAAATCCGGGCGTTGCCTAATTCCTGCTGATGGCTGGTATGAATGGAAAGCATCACTTAAAAGCAAGCAGCCTTTTTTCCTGCACCGTGCCGATGACGAGCCAATGCTCATGGCAGGCCTGTTTGAAATTAATCCGCATTTGAATGTCACCAGCTTTGCTGTTCTTACTACCGAGGCCGATGGCGCATTAAGAGAAGTGCATGATAGAAAACCAGTGGTGCTATCCGCTGAAACAGGTTTGCAATGGATTAAGCAAAATCTGTCTGCGGACAGAATAACCGAAATTGCTCACACGCCGCTGACTGCTGATCAGTTCGCATGGCATGAAGTTTCAACCAAGGTGAATAATGCAAGAAACGAAGGTGCGGAATTGATTCTTCCAACAGTACTGGATGGCGAGTCCTATCAATAAGTGGTTAACGAACTAAAATCATTTCGTAGTTGTTGAAATCATTACGCCGAATTTCCGAACTCTCTGTGCATTTAATTTTGATTGGCTACCAATTCGCTCTAACGCTGCTCGAGGTTTTTGTGCTATATGTTGATAGCCTGAGATTGTCTCAAACTGAAGACAAGCCCTTATTACTTTACTCAAGTTATCACCCTGATTCTGCATGAATAGTTGGAAATAATCTTCTTCGCTTGCTTTCTCCACTACTTGGATCTGTTCTTGCGACCAACCGTGTTGTTCAGCAATCTGAGTTACTGCATCTAACAAAGTAGGTAATTGCCGCCCAGTTGTAAAGGCTAGCTTAAAACGCTCGCGAAGAATGGTATCGTCGATATCACTTGAAAATGCATAATTATCGAGATCAAAAATATTTTGATCATCATTTCGTTTTTCAATGTAATAGTCAATTATTTCGTTAGCAATATCATCGCGCTCTAGTTGACGAAGTAGACGAACTGTTGCGTTCAAGTTTGAAGGCGAAACTTGAAGATAAGATTTCTTAAAACTATCTCTAAGGTTTACGATCAGCTCATCCTTATTGTCCGAGAATGAATTGTGGAATAGTTTCCAAGCTTCGGAGAATGAAGTTTCTAAGTCACGTGCATGTAATTGTGCATTAAGTTTTGCAGCCTCTTTTACAAGCCCGGTCTCTTCGATGTGGCCCTGCTCAATCACTTTTGAGATAGCATAGTCAAATTCATCTATGTGGGTAAGTCCGTAGTCAATAAGAATGGCTGCCCATTCTTTATTTTTTTGGTCATCTTTATTTTCATCAGTCTTATCGGAACCCCATATCATTCTTTCCCATTTAAGTATGAAAGCAAAATCAGGTTTATTCTCACTTATGTCGTAATAAGCCCATGCCAGAATTACTAACGTAGAGACTGCCTGTTGCATAACTTCAGGATGTAAATTTATTAATTCAGGTGTTATTAAATCTATAAGGTCTGATATTTTTCTCAAAAGCCTAATATTAACTATCTTTAGCTTTAGTGCGGACTGTTCAGCCATTTCACGACAAGGCAAGTTTTCATTAAACGCACAATTTATTGCTTCGATCGGTGACGGGGCAAATAATAATTCGATATCAATAATCTTTTCTCGGTATTTTTTGTAAA
>CAIRAO010000263.1 GCA_903876625.1 uncultured Gallionellaceae bacterium
AACGCAAAGAAGAGAATTTTGATTACGATATGGTGTGGGGCATGATGGGCGGTTCGCAAAGTCCCGGAAATGAATTATTCGATTATTTTGGCTCAGCCAGCCGTGATCAGGCAGGCTCCAATAATGTGATGGGAGTGTCCGATCCTGTAGTCGATGCACTGATCAATCGCATCATACAGGCCGACCGTCGCGAGGACTTGGTGACATTGGTGCGCGTGCTTGACCGAGTGTTGCGACTGGGTTATTACATGGTCCCGCATTTTTATAGTAATGCCCATCGGGTTTCTTATCGCCATACTTTGGCACAGCCAAAAGTTCTGCCACTCTACTACTCCATTGAAGAATGGGCCGTAAAAGCATGGTGGAAAAAACCTGAAGGAAAGGAAAGTCAACGATGACCCGATATATAGGCAAACGCTTGCTATTGATGATCCCCACCTTGTTTGGCGTACTCTTTTTAACCTTCGTGGTAATTCAGTTTGTTCCCGGCGGCCCGGTCGAGCAGATGGTCAGCCTGATGCGCGGCAAAGGTGCTGGCGGTAGTGAGGCAGGCGGCAACCAACAGGCTCTGTATCGCGGCCAGCAAGGGATCGATGCCGAACGTTTGGCCGAGATCAAAGTTTTATACGGCTTTGATAAGCCCGCACCGGAACGTTTCTGGATCATGCTCAAGGGTTTTGCCATGTTTGATTTGGGGACGAGTTTCTTTCATCAGAAATCAGTATGGGAATTGATCAAAGAAAAAATGCCGGTTTCAATCTCGCTTGGATTGTGGACGCTCGTTATAACTTATTTGATCTCGATTCCGATGGGCATCGCCAAGGCGGTGCGCGATGGTTCTCGCTTCGATACAGCAACCAGCTTTATCATCATGAGCGGTTATGCCATTCCCAGCTTTGTTCTGGGTGTTTTGCTACTGGTGCTTTTTGGTGGTGGTAGCTTCTTGCAATGGTTTCCACTGCGCGGTTTAACTTCGGATAACTGGGCTCAACTTTCGACAGGTGGCAAAATACTCGATTATTTGTGGCACATCGCCATGCCGGTTTTCGCTGAAGTGGTCGGCAGTTTCGCGGTGATCACCATGCTCACTAAAAATACGTTCATCGAAGAGATACGCAAACAATACGTGCTTACCGCTCGCGCTAAAGGCTTGCCTGAGCGCGCTGTCTTGTACCGTCATATCTTTCGCAATGCACTGTTGCCGCTACTGACCGGTTTCCCTGCAGCCTTTATAGGCGCGTTCTTTACTGGTAGTTTGCTCATCGAAACTCTGTTCTCGCTTGATGGGCTTGGGTTACTGTCATACAACGCGATCATGCAGCGCGATTATCCGGTGGTGATGGGTACGCTGTATATCTTCACCATTGCCGGACTCTTTGCCAAGTTGATCTCAGATATCAGCTATGTAATTGCCGACCCGCGTGTGAAATTTGAAGGAATGGCTTCGTGAGCGTGATAGTGGCGGATATTAACCCCGATAATTCATCGAACAAAATGTTCGTCATTCCCGCGGAGGCGGGAATCCAGTTGATTAAAGTATTTCCGCATGGCGGATCAGAACAGAGTGTTGTCCGCTTCGCGGAGTATTTGTTTAGCTGGATTCCCGCCTCCGCGGGAATGACGGCTCTTTTGGAATTTCATGCATGAATGTTGAATTGAAACCTGATCTGCCTTCAATATCGCCCAACCAGCAGCGCTGGCGTCGCTTCCGTCAGCACCGTTTGGGTTATGTCAGTCTGATCATTTTTTCAGTGTTGTTTGTGCTCAGTTTATTTTCTGAAGTCATTTCAAATGATCGACCACTGATTGCCTATTACCAAGGCACCTTGTACGTGCCGCTGTTGCGCGATTATCCGGAAAGTACTTTTGGCGGTGACTTCCCCACGCCTGCCGATTACCTCGATCCGTTTATTCGCGGGCAATTTTCCCGTCCGGGTAACTGGGCGATCTACCCGCTCAATACTTATCGTTACGACACGCTGAATTATTTTGCACGCTTGCCTAATCCCGCACCACCCAGTGCACAAAACTGGCTGGGCACGGATGATAGAGGGCGTGACGTGCTGGCACGCTCGTTGTATGGCTTCCGCGTGTCGGTGCTGTTCGGCATGGCGCTTACCATCATTGGCGTGCTGCTGGGTATCGCAGCGGGAGCAGTGCAAGGGTATTTCGGCGGACGTATCGATCTTTATATGCAACGCTTCAGCGAAATTTGGGGTTCGCTGCCCGAGCTTTATCTGCTGCTGATTTTCGCTTCTATCTTTACGCCTAGCATCTCGCTGCTGCTCATCTTGCTTTCGCTGTTTGGCTGGCTGGGTTTGGCTGATTATGTGCGTGCCGAATTCCTGCGCAATCGTCAGCTTGATTACGTTCGCGCCGCACGTGCGCTGGGGCTGGGCAATGCGCAGATCATGTGGCGGCACATTCTGCCAAACAGCCTGACACCGGTCATCACGTTCCTGCCTTTCCGCATGAGCGCGGCGATAACCGCGCTGACCAGCCTCGATTTCCTCGGCCTCGGTGTGCCACCTTCCACGCCCAGCTTGGGCGAACTGTTGGCGCAGGGTAAAGATAATCTCGATGCGTGGTGGATAGGGCTGGCGGCATTCATGGTGTTGTTTGTCACCCTGCTCTTACTGGTGTTCATCGGCGAAGCGTTACGCGATGCTTTTGATACACGCAAAGCCGGGAGCGGGCGATGAGTGCGTTGCTGGAGGTTCGCAAGCTAAGCGTGAGTTTCGGCGAACATGCCGAGGCAGTGCGTGCGGTAGATGAAATTTCATTCACCATCAATCAAGGCGAAAAATTCGCTTTGGTCGGTGAATCCGGTTCAGGCAAGAGCGTAACCGCGCTTTCTCTTTTGCGTCTGGTGGAAGCACGCTCCAGTGGAGAAGTAATATTTGCCGGTGAAAATCTGGTGAATGCCAGTGAACGGCGCTTGCGCGGCATTCGAGGCAAAGACATCGCGATGATTTTTCAGGAGCCGATGACAGCACTTAATCCGCTGATACGCATCGGTGAGCAGATCACTGAAGTGTTGTCTCTGCATGAAGGACTAGCCTTCGCCCCGGCACGCGAACGCGCAATCGCTCTGCTTGCGCGCACCGGCATTACCGAGGCTGAACGGCGTTTCTCCAGTTATCCTCATGAACTTTCCGGAGGTCAGCGCCAGCGTGCCATGATCGCGATGGCACTGGCTTGTCGCCCGCAATTGCTCATCGCCGACGAACCCACCACCGCGCTGGATGTAACCATACGCGTGCAAATCATGGAGCTATTGGAAGAACTGCAGCGCGAATACGGCATGGCGATTTTGCTGATCACACACGATCTCAATTTGGTGCAACGTTTTGCGGACCGGGTGGGAGTGATGCAGTTGGGCCGACTGGTTGAGGTGGCAGAGACCAGGCAACTATTTACCCAACCGCAACATTCATATACAAAACGCTTACTCGACAGCCGCCCGACAAAAATGGTTCAAGCGTTAACACCGGAACTAGCCGGCTCGGACGATCTGTTGCGCGGTGATGATCTGCGAGTAGAATTTTCCTATCCGGTAGGCTGGTTCAAGAAAAAAGTATTTGCGGCGGTGGATGGTGTCAGTGTCGCTTTGAAGCGGGGCGAAACACTGGGTATCGTAGGCGAATCCGGCTCAGGCAAATCGACTTTGGCAATGGCCTTGCTCGCTTTGCAGCCTATTGCGCAAGGAAACAGTATCTTTGCCGGTCAGTCGTTGCGCAATATTGCACCCACTCAGTTACGCGCACTGCGCGCCAGGATGCAGGTTGTGTTTCAAGACCCGTTTGCCAGTTTGTCACCGCGCCTCACAATCGAGCAAATCGTCGGAGAAGGCTTGGCATTGCACCAGCCGAAAATGACTTTGGCTGATCGTCGTCAACACATAGCGCAAACATTAAACGAGGTCGGATTAACGTCCGATATTCTGGTGCGTTACCCGCATGAATTTTCCGGTGGACAGCGCCAGCGCATTGCTATTGCGCGTGCGCTCATCCTCAAACCGCAATTGCTGGTGCTGGATGAGCCGACCAGCGCACTGGATGCTTCGGTGCAAAAGCAAGTGTTGGAATTGCTTGCCAATCTGCAGGTCTCTCACGGCATGAGCTACCTGTTGATCAGTCACGATCTTGAAGTGATCGCCGCGATGTCACATCGCATTGCCGTGATGCAGGCTGGCAAAATTATTGAGCAAGGCTCAGCCGAAGAAATAATCAACTCACCCAAGAACGACTATACCCGACAATTGCTGGCCAGTGTTTCTTCGGAAAGCCTGAATTAATTTTTTAGAGGTGAATTTCAACCTTTGCTGCGCACTCTTTCTAATGGAGCAAGCGCATTAATAATCGACAATGGCAACGGTAGTAATTGTCCGCATATTTGCGCAGCTAATATCTCACCCGATAGTCCGGCGGTCAGCAGTCC
>CAIRAO010000264.1 GCA_903876625.1 uncultured Gallionellaceae bacterium
GCTGAGGCTAAAGCTGAAGTTTGGATAATTACGGAAGCGATGTTTCGCCAGCTTGATGGCGTGAGGGTCAATGTCTATGCCAGAGAACTCTATATCAGGGAAAGCACAAAAAACCTCCGATATATTTCCAACGGAACACCCAATTTCCAGCACCCGCTTTTGTCCATGGTAATGTTCAGTTGCCAAGGCTTGCTTACATGCGTTGCCACCGATCGTATTTTGCATTAACAACCAAAGCCTGGGAAATCTACTTTGCGTGAGGAATGTCATATAGCAGGGTCTCAGTGACTGGCGACGATGAGGCACTGCCCACACGCTATTTCACGTAATCCCGGTATTATTTCTACGACAGGCTCCACGGTTTGGCAAATATTGGCCATCCAATCAGGACAGAACATAGGTACCAGATTTAAGTGTTCAACCACTGCCACGTTCAGACCAGCCGAATCACACCAGTACTTAATGGTGCCAGGCAAAAAAGATCGTTCCTCATGCTCAATATGATACCGGGAGAAACGTTCCAATAGCTTGAGTACGGGGTTGTAACCATTCGGCTCAAGGATAATTACGCAATTTGCCAACGATGAGACGCAGCCAATCGCTTTTTCAGGATCAGGCAAATGATGTAAAACGCCCCTCAGCACAACACAATCAAATTGTCGATTTCCGATTTGTTCTTTAAGTTCGTAAATATTGCCAGCCTCAAAGCTTACTACTGAGTCTAACCCTGCACTTTTTGCCTTCCGATTAGCCGCCTCTACAGCGACCTCGGCAGGATCGATGCCAAGAACCTCTGTCGCTCCTAATGACGGAAACTCAAGTGTATAAGTCCCGTCCCCACAACCCAGATCTAATATCCGCTTTCCCGAAAACTCATAATTCTTGGCAATAGCTTCGCTGATACGTGCATTTGCAAACTTTGCAGAGAGCTTCTCAGAAGTATACGCGTAGGATCCTGTTTTTCGCACATCATCATCAAAACGATGTACGTTATCTTTGATAGTTTTCTCTTTTTCTGGTTTCATGTTTATTCCTGTTCAGGTTTGATACCAATAGCTAGAAGGTTACCGACACGCATAGACAGTTGCATATCCGATACCGAAAGTTTTTTGAGCACTCCGTCAATTACTCCCTTGACGCTTGACGGCAAAGGTGTCAAGCGAAGCCAGTATCCAATCGGATAGCGATTGCAAATGGGTTTAACTTTAATATCCTCGAAACCAGTGTTCCTCAGTAAGGTATCCAGTGAACTAGGATTAAAAAGCTGTAAGTGCTCAACATCAATAATTGGTGAATGAAGTCCAAGGGCTCGATTAAGTAGTCCCTGCCAATTATGCACAACCACGGCAATCATTCCACCTGGCTCGAGAAGACTATAGACTGTTTTTATAAATATGCCGGGGTCTTCCATATGCTCGAGTGTCATAAAAGAGCAAATCAATGAAGGCTTAACACCCTCTAACAGCTCAGATCCAAACATGCCTTCTCGCAACATGGGCCTGACTGAAGCAGGAGCCGCTTTTATGGCTGCCCGAGATGGCTCCACGCCTATTACTGTCTGAAAACCAATGTCAACAAGCCATGGCAAAAATGGCCCGCTACCCGCACCTACATCAACGGCTACAGTTCTGCCCCTAAGATGGGCCACATAGGGAGCCAACGCATGTGCATAGCTCTGAGCCGCACACTGTGCTTCATGACTGGAATCATATGCGGCATCTGCATAAGCTACTGAAAGAAACTGGTTGTCAGGCGGGTTGGGTGCATAAACCAAATTGCAACTGGTACATCGCACTAGGCGTAAGCACATGAATTCAGGCTGCTTTCGTGAAGCGTATGTAAAGTCGTTAATTCTCTCCTGATCAATATGTTCATCGGCAAAATTTACATGCGTTGTAGCTCCACAGACCGGACAGGCGCGATCCGCATTTAAACGGGGAATATCCTGCATCATTGAATTTTTTTTCGAAGCTCGGCAGGTTTTACTACACCTCGGACAATAAGATTGCGCCTAATAAATGCGGGACGCGCCTTGGTTTCTTCAAAGATTTTCCCAATGTACTCTCCGAGCAATCCAAGGCCAAGAATCGTAACAGAACCAAAAAACATGACTAGCAAAGACAAAAAAGTAATCCCTTGAGGAGTAGACTGCGGAAATAATAACCGTATCACTATGCTGGCGACAGCTAAAACAGCTGCCCCAACAGTCGCTACTCCACCAAATGCAGTGAGAAAATGAAGGGGCATTCTGGAAAATGAAAATATTCCCTTTTTGGCCCAGCCGATGTTTTTCACCCAATTGTTAGTGCTCACGCCAAACATTCGTTCCGGCCTGACGTAGTCAACACCAACCTGATTAAATCCCACATACGCACGCAAGCCGCGCAGAAATGCGTCACGTTCCTCGCATTGAAGCATCCAATAAACAACCGAACGGTCCATCAACGAAAAATCACCTGCATCTTTTGGAATCGGCACTTCGCTCATAGCCGCAAATAATCGATAGAAGCCACGATAACAGGCCTCAAGCAGAACCGGCATTTCACGCTTGACACGTCGTCCGTAAACGACATCGGCACCCGATCGCCAAGCCCTGACGAAGTCCTCAATTAACTCTGGAGGATCCTGAAGATCACCATCCAGAAGAACGCATGCCTCCTTGCTGGCCAGCTCCATTCCGCTTCTGAAAGCCGACTGCGATCCGAAATTACGTGCATGCGTAATACCTATCACATGAGGATCCCTTGCACTTATTTCCCTGATAACCTCGGCAGAATTGTCCGGAGAGCAATCATTGACAAAAATAATTTCATAATCCAATCCGAGCCGATGAAAAACAGAAACCAATCGCTCATGCATGATCGGGATGGCTCGCTCATCCTTGTAGCAAGCGACAACTGCAGAAACCGAATTTTTTTCCTTGCGTGGATGCTGCTTCTTGGTGAGCTTCGAGAAATCTGTATTTACCAAGTAGCGTTTCCACCAGTCACGTGTGGAGACCAAACCATCTTCCAGCCGGATTTTCGCTGACCAACCTAGAATTTTTCCAGCCTTTTCCGGGTTTGCATACCAGTTTTCAACATCCCACGCGCGACCGGCTCCCGGGCTAAACTGTGGCTCATCCTGAATACCGAACAGATGCTTGGTGAGACTGGCGAGGGATGTAAAAGTTGTTTGAATTCCTGTACCAATATTGAATGACTCCCCTGCAATCTCAGGACACATGCGTAGCGCTGCATCGGCGAACGCAGCGATAACATCATCAATGTGTACAAAATCCCTGCTGACGTCCGAACGCGCGAATATTGGCAGCTTCCTATCCAAACTTTGCTTACAAAGTACCGGAATCAAGCGCGAACTGTCCTCATAAGCCCCGTATACGGAGTACAAGCGCAGGTTGACGACTGGAACGCCTCGCACTTTTCCGTAGTAGGTGATCACCTGACTCGTCGCAGCCTTACTTACTGCATAGTGACTATTTGGAACCAGCACATCTGTTTCGGCGGGAGCTGATGCATTCAGACCATATTCAGACGAGCTTCCCGCGTGAATATAGGCGGACAAACCGAGTTCCGCAACCTCCTCCATCACGCGAATAAAACTCAGATAATTGGTTGAATGTATACGTTCAAATTCCTCCTCGAATGAATAGGCACCAAAAGACGAGCAATCAAATACCGTCTTGGGCCTTACCCGATGAAAAAGAGAATCAATAAAGTAATGATCCATCCAGGCCGCCAATAATTGTCCCCGGTTTCATTTTGAA
>CAIRAO010000265.1 GCA_903876625.1 uncultured Gallionellaceae bacterium
GATATCCCATCCTATTTCGAATGGTTCAAAATTAGGAAGCCCAGGATCTTCCCCAAGAATTCCTCCCGGTTTATTTGTACGCGTCGCTGCAATAAATACTCTCTCGCGAACTTGCGGTCTACCACCGTAGCTTGGATGTATCCGATGAGGGCTGACCACGAGCGGTTGTGAACTCACGCGGTATCCGAGTTGTCTTAGTGTCTTAATTATGACTTCCCACTCGTGCTGGTGTCTTGGTCCAGCAATATTCCGAACGTTTTCTAGCAGTACAATTTTTGGTTGGCGAACTTCAATAATTCTCGCGATATTCCAAAATAGCGTTCCTCGAGCCTCATCCATGCCTTGTTGCTTACCAGATTTACTGAACGGCTGGCATGGGAAACCACCCACAAGTACATCGTGTTCAGGAACTTCCATATTGAATTCGTTTGCTGAGAGAGTTATGTCTCCCTCAGGCATCATGCCCCAATTTCGGGCGTAAATACGCGCTGCATTTTTATCGATCTCTGAGGCATACACACACCGCCCGCCTAAAGCGCTTAGGGCTCCGTGGAATCCCCCAATACCCGAAAAGAGGTCTACAAATTTGAAGGACATGAGCGAAGCTTAACTTGAGACTCTGACTATCGACTATCGAACACTCCGCAAAACAGCAGTCACCTTGCCCAAAATCTCCGCGTTATCTGCAGGGATCGGGGCGTAGTTGTCGTTAGCGGGGAGTAGCCAGTAGTGGCCGTCCTTCTTTGAGAAAGTTTTGACTGTTGCTTCGCCATCGATCATTGCTGCGACGATCTCGCCCTTTTCGGCGTTCTTCTGGGAACGGATGACGACGTAATCGCCATCGCAGATTGCAACGTCGATCATGGAGTCGCCGACGACTTTGAGGAGGAAGAGCTCGCCTTGACCCACGAGCGATTCTGGGAGAGGGAAAACTTCTTCGATGTGTTGTTCGGCAAGGATTGGACCACCGGCGGCGATACGGCCCACTAGTGGGATGTTGACGGTCTTTTCAGGCTTAATGGAGTCTGCATCGTTGGGATCGGTGATTTCAAAAGCGCGACCCTTGGAGGCATCTTTGCGGATAAAGCCTTTTTCAACGAGGGCTTCTATCTGATACTTAACCGAGGCGGGGGAGGCGAGGCCAGCTGCTTGGCCAATCTCACGCATTGAAGGCGGATAGCCGTTGGTTTCGATCGCTTGCTTGATGACATCCAAGATCAATTGCTGGCGGGTGGTGAGGCCATTGTCGTCAGCCGGGCCATCTGGCAGCTCGGAGACGGTTGCTGGGGTCTTCTTTACGCCTGAAGTATCACCTTTTGTGCTCATGGATTAAGGGTAGGGCAAAGGGTGAAAAAAGTCGAACAAGTGTTCGAAATTTTCTTGCCAATGTCGGTAGGGGAATGTATTGTTCCTTTTAGAACAGGTGTTCGAATCCCCTCGAATATCGTTTAAGTAAGTGAAGGAGCTTCCCCAATGGCTACCAAATTAACATCACGCGGTCGCAATGTAGTTCGTGGTACCGCCGTAGCATCGCTA
>CAIRAO010000266.1 GCA_903876625.1 uncultured Gallionellaceae bacterium
AACCGCCAGTTTTTAATTGCCTTTTTCGTCTCTGCTGCAACCATCAATGTTGCAATGGCTGAAGAAAACCTTGATCTCAATAGTCATCTGGCTTACATCCAACCGGCAAGCTCTGTTCCTGGCATCAACAAACTCACCTGGATATCGATAAAGCTGCAAGTAACAAAAAAAATTCCGCTACCAATAGTGACCAACGACGATTTCACTATATCGGCCGACAATGGTGATTTATCAGTCACGGTTTCTGCAATAAACCTAATTAAAATAATTGCGCAATTCCACGCCACATCTTTTGTTGCTCGATTTATGTTGAATGATGCAACTTTCGTTATCCCGCTGGCAGTCTCGTCCGATAATCTGGATGGTGATGGTGCGTTGAACATCCTTGAACCGAGTGCGGATTCTGGTACTTGGCAAGTAAGTCTCGCTGCAGTAAATGCATCCGGCCAAGGCAAATGGTCATCCTCGGAAGAATTCACTATCGATCCCTCTCTGCAATCCGTTAATGCCCCTGATTTCACACTTTCAATGCTCAATGGCAATCTCACCGCAAAAGTAGCGGCAATCGATGTTTATAATTCTGTATCGAATTTTCAAACATCGAGTTTTACAGCTCAATTTACCTCCCCCACAGGTCTGGTAAGCAGCGAGACTTATGAAATTCAGGACCAGAATTCTGACGTATTACTGTGGGTATCTACCCCATCGGCAGGTACTTGGTCTATATCTCTTGCAGGTACTAACACTCTAGGGGAAGGAGATTGGTCCCCACCAAAACAATATGAAGTCTCACCTCCGATAAGCCTTACGCCTCCCCCTGTTTTGGCCTGCGGCGTGACCCCACTTGAGTCTTACCAGAAACCAGGGTGGTCAACGAGCAGCGCTTCTCAATTGACTACGACGTGGATTTCTCCCGGAGTCCTTCAAGCGGATTGGTGTCCAGCCAGTGTTATTTCGAGTGGCGACGGTTACGGACCAATCATCTACACTCTGACGGTTGATCCCGGGGGCGAAACTTGCACGACGTGGACGAGCACCACCTGCATAATTAGCAATATCCCAAGTGGCCCCACCACAACCTATTTGATGGCCACGAATGAAATAGGTACGAACGTAAATGGCATATCAACGATCGCCAATTCGGGAGCAATATTCAATTGCATACAGAACGTTACTGATTGTTATCCAGGACCAATCAATGACGTCTTTCAAGCTTATGGGAATACCTTTGCTGGCCTAGGTGATTGCACCTTCGCCGCGGCTGCAGATTGGGAGCAACTCAATCTTGGAATCAATCCAGATGCCGCAACTATCGGAGCGGAGTTTAGCGACGCGGGCGGATCGTTAATTTATGGACTTACGCCCCAGGCTCTTTTTAACTATTGGCAGACTCACGGTATTGCTGGTGTAGTCATAAAAGGCGTGTCGAAGTATTACTCCGACCAAATAGATGTCCAAAACGGCATTAGAGATTATGGGGAGTTACTGGCAACTTTGACACTATCCCCGGGTCAAAATATTGCCGGGCAATCGACAACCGGAGGCGGACATATGCTCGTTGTAGATGGATTTACTCCGCAAGGTCCAATTGTCGTAACATGGGGAGCGACACTACAAATGACCTGGCAACAATGGAATCTGGAAGTGACCGGGATGTGGGGAATAAATAATTAAAACTAGATTTACTCCGCTACCAGCACCACTCTCGTCACATCCGTCGCACGAACGCGGAGAACCTGCTCTGCTTGTGATTTTGCACCATAGAAGACAAACCAACCATCTTTTAACTCGTAAGCGACGGCCTTGACCGTCTCATTTGGCTTATCGATGTAATACTCGATTTGGTAGGTAACTACTTCC
>CAIRAO010000267.1 GCA_903876625.1 uncultured Gallionellaceae bacterium
CAGTAACTTCATGAAACCTTCTTTATCTCTTAAATCCAATCTTCTACTAAAGTCTCCATCCACAGCTGCAGCAACCAGTTCTTCGACTTCTGTTTGAATTGCTACTTCATGTGTTGTATCGACCCACTCAACTGAAGTTCCCAATCGCTCACCATGCTCATTAAATACCGGATTGGCAGTCAAATTAAAAATATGTCCGCCGACCGTGATAGTAGCTTGGTGAGTTCCTTTTAAACCAGCCAACATCTGACGCTGTATAAGGGGGGATTTATGAAATGTATCGAAATGACCACCCACTACTTTGTCAGCCGAAAAGTTTGGCAATTGTTTACGAATATCAGATTCTGCACGTTTTAACATTTCCAGCACTGATCGATTAGCATAAATGATATTGCCATCATTGTCGGCAATCATCACCTGCGTTGTAGCACCGTCCAGTGATACTTTTATCCTTGCAGTGTCAGCTGCGATCTTTCGTTCCTTTTCAATCTGTGCAGTCAGGTTTTGATGCATCGTTTTCATCGATGCCATTAGACTAGTGGTATCGCCCGGCTTGGAGATAACATTAAACTTCAAATCACCTTTTGCGATCTTGCCTGCCACCTCGGCAGCGTAAGCAGGCTCTCCGCCAAGTCTCCGCAATATTTCCCGAATTACAAAGGCCAAGGCAATTGCAGTAAACAGTGCTCCGCCACCCGCCAGGATCAATACCAGCCAGCGCACACGAGCAGAAGTGTCGTGCAGAGAATTCAGCGTGTCATCTGCAAAAGTCGAAGCTACTTTGACCGTCGCATCTACGGCATTCCTGTGGATAATGTAGGTTTTGTAAACATCATCAGCTAGTTGTCGAGTGCGTACTGCATCGTTATGTTTAATAGCGGTGACATACTCACCTAATACCAATTTCCAAAAACTATCAGCAGTTTGTTTCTGTTCTCCGAGCAATGCTTTCTTTACTGCGGGGTCGAGCGTCTGCTTATCCCAGTAGCTGATTCGCTCATCGTAATCTTTTTTCAGGGAATCCAGTTTAGCCAGAAAGGGCTGAACTTCCTCTGGCTCGGCACTTTGCAGTTGCAACACAGTCATCTCCGCCTCAAGCATATAGAGGGGAGGGGGCAGAATGTCTGCAACCACATCCTTGCCGTTACCCATACTATCAGCTGCATTGGAAATGGATCCAACTGCTATTAAAACAACTGAAGCAAAAGCGACTAACAGAATAACTATTCCCAATAGCATGCCGATAAGTTGAGTTTTGACGCTTAAGTTTTTTAACATGCTTTTACCTCAAAATAAGTATTAGTAAACCGCATTGTATACAAATAATTTGGTTCAAACCAACCCTCTGCTATCAACAATTAATAGTAATGCCTGATTTCGCAATAAATATTTAACAGGTAATCGATAACATGGAAAAACCTTTACGCTAACAATAGGCTAGGGCAACCTTTGATCTCTAAACAGTACACTATGAAAACGATAATCAATCTTTTTGAAACCAGCGTTGCGAAATTTTCAAACAACATTTACCTGTGGGAAAAGCAAAACGGAAAATATGAGGGAACGACTTATAAACAAACTTATGATTTGGTTTATAGGTTCGGTGCTGGATTATTGGCGCTCGGTCTTCAGAAAGGTGATCGTGTTGGATTGATTTCAGAGGGCCGTAATGCATGGATTATTTCAGAAATTGGCATTCTCTATGCCGGCGGTATCGGGAGGGCCGAGGTCGCTTAAGGAATTTTTCCTGCGATTAATCGGCGTCGGCAAAGGCAGGGAAAAACTGAAGCAGGGTGATATTATCGTCGGCCTGGCTGACGTAAATAATCCGACATTTACCGAGATGCGTGAGATTACCAAGGCGCACGAGGGCAATGACCTTGCGGTTACGGTTCTTCGCACGGACGCCAATGGCATTGAGAAGCGTCTGACCGTGTCGGTGATTCCCCGGAAGGAATCGGATTCCAACCGGGTGGTCATAGGTATACTGCCTGAACTTGATACGGAGCATCCGGTAATCGCCAAGACCATCGCGACCGAACGGCGTCCTAATCCGCTTGCAAGTCCTCGTGGTGCGACAATACCCGCCATCGATGGCGTTGAGGTCTCAAATTTCTACGACGTTGCCCGCCGACTAAAACAGAATTCGAATCAGCGCATTACGATTGACTGGCGGCTTGACGCACAGACGGCCGGCAACACGATTGTTGACGTCGGCGAGAAAAGGAATGTTGTCACCGCATACGCTTTCGTCGAGCAGCC
>CAIRAO010000268.1 GCA_903876625.1 uncultured Gallionellaceae bacterium
GAGAAGCCTTGCCAGTTGATGATGGTGCCCGGAGTGTTGGTGACAGTGAGGGTGTTGCCCGCGTTATTAAAAGTAGCTTGACCGCTGGTGACGGTGCCGCCGAAAGGGTTGGCTTGCGCATTTAAAGAAAAGGCGCAGGCGAGAGCAATAATAAAGGGTTTGGGGCGTAATTCGACGTTGCTGAAGAAGTCTTTTGAAATCTCACTCGAGAGGTTGATGGCTCGTATCAGGCTGGAGGAAGAACGCTTGCCTTTTGATTTTGTGATCTCGGATACGGCTACCCAAGCACCAAGGGCCTCGGACCAGATAGTCCGATAGATCTGATTTAGCGAATGCATGATGCAATATGTCCCCTAATTACAAAGCGTCAGCAAGGAAAAACCCCAAGTTTTTCGACCTGTAATCCTACTCTTGCATTATCTGTAATACAAATATTTTCTGAAATAAAAATGTAGGTTTTGAATCTAAAACCATATAAGCAAAAGTAGCTTCTACTCGAAATATTTCATAACTTATTAATTAGCAACTTATTAAACAACTGGAGTGTTTGTAACAAAAATATATTTAGTGATGAGGCAGCAGGCAACGTTGTTGTCTTCCAGTTATCATCTAGTTATTAGAAACTCTCTATTTGTTAAAAGTTATGCCCGAATTACCTGAAGTCGAAACAACATTAAGAGGGATTGCACCACATCTGACGGGTCAGGTTGTCGATAACGTCTTAATCCGTCATGCAAAACTACGATGGCCTATCCCAAAAAATTTACCCACACTTCTTAATGGTCAGACCATTCGCAGTTTGCAACGCCGTGCCAAGTATCTGCTCATTCATTTTGATCAAGGCACCCTTATTTTGCATCTCGGCATGAGCGGTAGTTTGCGCATACTTACTACCGCAACTCCACCTGACAAGCATGATCATTTTGATCTGGTGCTTGCAAATGGCGTCATCATGCGTCTGCGCGACCCGCGACGGTTTGGTTGTGTTTTGTGGCACGTCGGGGAGGTGAATGATCACCCTTTGCTCGCCAAACTTGGTCCCGAACCTTTACTGGATAAATTCGATGGTGAATATTTATATCGAGTTTCGCGCAAACGCAGTGCCGCAATCAAGCTGCTCATCATGGATAGTCATGTGGTGGTTGGTGTTGGCAATATTTACGCGAACGAGGCTTTATTTCGCTGCGGAATCAAACCACAACTGGCGGCAGGAAAAGTCAGCTTACCTCGCTGCGAAAAATTGGTTGCCGAGATACGCTCTACGCTAATCGAAGCAATTACGCTTGGTGGCAGCAGTCTGCGCGACTATGTTGATAGCGACGGTAAACAGGGTTATTTTCAGCAACACTACTTCGTTTATGGTAGAGCCGGCGAACCTTGTAGGAAGTGCGGTTCACCGATACGACTGATCAGGCAAGGTCAACGCTCAAGCTTTTATTGTCCGGTTTGTCAAAAGTGAAAGGTTGTTACAGTCATTTTCTGCTATATTTCCGGTAATCCAGATTCAATTACCCTATAGGGAGCCTCTAATAACCCAATTTCCGTTGCCATACTGCGTTGCTTATAAAAAATTGCTCCGAACATATCATGCATATGCGTCGTCGCAATTTTTTACTGGCGCCTTGTCTGGCTTAGCAAATTGAATTATTAGAGGCTCTCTTTATTCATAATCAGGAGTTACGAATGCAAAAATTATTTTCGGTTTCATGTGCCTTGCTTGCCTTTTTTACTGTTTCTTCCGTGTTCGCTGAAGAAACTGTACCGGCACCCGCAGCCGCTTCAGTTGCTGTTCCGGCTACTTTCGTTTGTGCTGAGTGGAAATCCAGTGTAGCAGTAGATACATCGGCTTTGAACAAACTCCAGAAAAATTCGGCAGGCGATAAACCTGCAAGCGGATTATCTTATACCAAAGATCAATTTGTTGTTTTGCTGGGTAAAAATTTGGCAAAAGCGAAAGAAATGCTCGCCAATTCCAAAGACAAGTTACCCAAAACCAGCGAGGGTAAAGTCGATCTAAAAGATGTTACGCTCAACGGTTTTAATTTGTCAGGTTTGAATTTTGATAATGTTGACTTCAAAGGTTCAGAAATGAATAGTGCCGATCTCTCAGGCTCAAGTCTGCGTGGCGCTTCTTTGGCAAAAGTCGAATTGGAAGGCGCTAACCTTAACAATGCCAATCTTTCATTTGCGACTTTGACTAAAACCAAGTTTATCGATGCCAGTTTGTGCAACGCCTCGCTTGCCAATGCAGATATTGAAGATGCTGTGTTGCGCGGTGCCTATTTGAAGGACGCAAGACTCGACCACACCAAGAACATCCCACTTAACATTTTCCAAAACGCTCAAGCTATTCTGCATTTCGGTCTGCCTGTTCCGCCTAATAATTAATTTTCATTAAGCCATAAAAAAAGCCCGGGCTGATGCGCGGGCTTTTTTGACAGTAAGTCGAATCTAAGCTTTAGCTGCCATCAGTTTTTCGTACTTGGCTTGCAATTGTTCATTGCTTTCCACGACCTCCGGATTTAACGGGATGCAATCAACCGGACACACTTCCACGCATTGCGGTGTGTCATAGTGACCTATACATTGAGTACATTTTTA
>CAIRAO010000269.1 GCA_903876625.1 uncultured Gallionellaceae bacterium
AATTAGCTCGCGTGGTGAAAATGGTTTAGTGATGTAGTCATCGGCACCGGACTCCAGACCCATTTCTCTGTCGCTTTCTGAAATTCTGGCGGTAAGCATAATTATCGGGATTACACTTGTGCGTTTATTTGCTTTCAGACGCCGTAATAATTCGATACCGCTAATAACCGGCAACATCCAATCCAAAATGATCAAATCGGGTAATTTGGTATTGATGTGCTTCATGGCACAGGTTGCATCAAGTGCTTGTATTATGCGATAACCTGCCTGCTTCAAATTGATTGACAATAGTTCTTGAATAGCCGGATCGTCTTCAATTACCAGTATGTTTGCTGTCATCTCGCTCTCCTCCACCCAAGTATGCGTAACATGAAATATTTGGCTTTTTGCGGGCGTGATTCTACGTTTCAGCTAGTGTGTTTGCCACATACAAATATCCATTTTAAGTAGTAGGTTTATCCTGTTTTATTTTTGAACGGCAAAATATTCCAAATTGAGCCTTGAATTCGTTTTGGAAAAGTGTAAGATTTTTCCAACATTAAATATTGTACTCATCGACATGCCTAGAAGAATTGCATCAGAAGAATATGTAGAGATGGCCAAGAAATTAACCAAAGCGCAAGCTGACCACCTATTTATGCGCATGGGTCACAAACTTGGTCGAATGGCGGACGATCGAAAACTAACAGTTTATGAAGCACTGGCAATACAGCTCGAAATCGAGGATGAAAACTTGAGGGAATGGCGTGAACGATTCTCTGAAATTAAAGAAAGGGAAAGGAAGCGAGCTTTAAAAGAAAGCAAACATGACCCTTTTTAATTCATGGGTAGACAATCAATTTAAGCTTTCAATATTTCATGGAAGAAGAACAACCAGATACTTTCGACTCTACAGTTGAACACCTTAACCGGAGTGTTCCATCTGTTCACGAGTCGACCAGTTGCATTAGTGTGTTGGAAATATTTCATAAAGATAAAAAACTTCAGGCAATTCCAATCGTAAACGATAAAGACAGGCCGGTCGGCATCGTCATGCGTCAGGAAGTCACCGAGTATTTCAGCAAACAATACACCAAAGAACTCACTGGCAATAAACCTATTTCCAAGCTGATGGATGACAAACCCATCATCGTTGATCGAAGCACCAGTATTGATGATGTCGCACGTATCATTATTGATGCGGGTATGGCGCATATGGTGAGTGGCTTCATCATAACGCATGAAAAAAAGTACTTGGGTATGGCCAACGGCTATGACTTGCTTAACGAAATGACGATGCGTAAGCAAAGACAGCTGTTCCATTTAGCTCATTTTGATCAACTAACAGGAATTCCCAACCGTACGCTGTTGATGGATCGCTTAAAACAGGCATTCGCGGTATCAAGTCGTACTTCCAAACCGATTTCATTAATCTTTATCGATCTGGATGGATTTAAACCCGTCAATGATACCTACGGTCACAGTATCGGTGACCGACTGTTAAAGGAGGTTGCTAAACGCTTGATGACCTGCATCAGAGACGGCGACACGGCTGCACGTCTTGGTGGCGATGAGTTCGTCGTTCTTCTGCTCGAGTCAGACATGGATAGAGCTATCAAAATTACTAAACGCATACTCGAAAAACTCAGTGAACCTTATGAATTAGGCAAAAAACACATTTCCAGTATTTCAGCCAGTATAGGTATTGCCGGATATCCTATCCATGCAGATGATTTTGATTCGCTACTAACCGCGGCTGACAACGCCATGTATGATGCCAAAAAGGGCGGCAAGGATCGATATTCCATTTATAAGATTCCTGCAAGCACAGACTGATGCCTGACAGTTGTTGGGGGTTTTGTCTTTTTATGTCATTCATGTCTCAATTCATCTTATCGAAATAATTCATTCAAGCAATTGAAATGTTCTCACGTTACTCTAATCGGAATCATTTTAATGATTGGAGATATTTATGATGAATGAACTGCAAAGCGACGATTTATATTTTCCTGTGTATTTATTGGAATCAACATCCAATGTTCAACCTGATGGACGCAATTTTGAGGAAGAAGATTTTCTTAAAAACGTTAAAGGCTGGACTGAATACCATGCCATTGAAGAATGCCTGGAATAGTTCGTTTCAAAATGCGAGCATTATTGATATGCCATTCTCAATATAGAACGAAATACGATGGAAGATAAAATTTATAACGTGCTATTTCTAAGCACCAAAAATTCAGCTAGAAGTATTATGGCAGAAGCGATACTTAATCACGTGGGTAAAGGTCGTTTCAGAGCCTTTAGTGCAGGAAATCAACCAGCCCTGAGTTTGGATCCTTTTGCCATCGACCAGTTACGAATTGCAAAAATGCTCCATGATGAACTTCATAGTAAAAATTGGAATGAATTTAGTTCTTCTGTAGCGCCCGAGCAAGATTTTGTTTTCACCGTTTCTGAAGAAGTTAGATTGGAAAATCTTCCTGTCTGGAAAGGTCATCCATTCACAGCTCATTGGCGTGTAGACGACCCGAACGAAAAAATTGGAAGCCCGGATGAAATGAGCAAGGCCTTTTCAAGGGTATTCTCGCAAATTAATTGGCGCATATCTATTTTTGCGAGTCTACCGCTTAAAAGCTTGAGCGAAATGCGGTTGAAGATTGAAATGGACAACATCAGCCGACTTGAAGATCGTCGGG
This sequence comes from uncultured Gallionellaceae bacterium, assembly GCA_903876625.1. Taxonomy (GTDB): domain Bacteria; phylum Pseudomonadota; class Gammaproteobacteria; order Burkholderiales; family Gallionellaceae; genus PALSA-1006. The sequence continues at coordinate 2,676 of CAIRAO010000269.1, forward strand.
TTTTGTCGAGGTATTAATATTTTTGCCTGCTGCGCCATTCGTGCACTACCGATAACGGATTAAGACAACCTCAAAAATCCAATTATCGTCAATATGCGGCGTTACTCGCCAAAAATTACTTCTAGCCGCAACTCATCTTCAGCAACACTTTTTTTCAACACACTTGGGCAGAAGGATTATCGTTAGCAATTGAAATCGAATCGTTGCAGTTATCCCATCGCAACAATTAAACTGATATAAAGTTTCAACGTGGACTATTTTTCCCGGAGTAACACCGAATAAGTTCCTTCTTCCTCGGGGGTAAAAAAATGACTTAATCGGCATATACCTAAGTTATTATACGAGTCGTCAGTAGGATTTAATTATTAAAATGTGAACTTATGAATCAGCAGCTTCAAGTAATATCGGTAGACCGAATGAACGATATCACTTCAACAGTTGAGTATTTTCTCAGGACTCAGAATCCAGTCAGTGAGAATACCAGTTGTGTTGATGTATTAGAATTATTTCACAAAGATAAAAAGCTATTCGCTCTTCCTATTCTGAACGATCAGAATAATCCTATCGGCATTGTGACAAGAGTTGAAATTAACGAATACTTCAGTAAGCAGTTTTCCAAAGAGTTAAAAGGTAAGAAGCCAATATCCACGATGATGGATAGCTCCGTCATCATTGTGGAAAAGGAAACCGGAATTGAAGATGTCGCCAGAATGGTTCTTGATGCAGGCATGCATCATATGGTTAGCGGTTTCATCATTACTGAAGGTGCACGTTATCTGGGCATGGCCACTGGTTATGATTTACTTAACGAAATTTCTAGCCGAAAACAAAAGCAACTTTTTGATTTGGCGCACTTCGATCAATTGACAGGTCTCCCAAATAGACGACTATTATTAGATCGGATAAAGATATCGCTGGCTTCAAGCATGCGAAATCAAAATAACAGTGCAATTCTTTTTATCGACCTGGACAATTTTAAATCGATAAACGACACACTAGGCCACAACACTGGGGATCTATTGCTGCAACAAGTAGCACAACGACTAAGTATATCTGTTCGCGCATCCGATACTGTCGCTCGCATAGGTGGAGATGAGTTTGCAATCTTGCTGAATGATTTGAGTGAACATCATACAGAATCTTCCGAACAAATAAATTCAGCGGGGGAAAAGATCCTTGTGGCACTCAGACAGCCATATCAGCTGGCAGGTAACGAATATCAAATCACTCCAAGCATTGGTGCAACGCAGTGTAGAGATACGCTTGCGACTCCGGATGAGTTCATAAAGCAAGCAGATATTGCGATGTATCAGGTTAAAAAGTCGGGTCGAAATACCCTGCGATTTTTTGATCCAATCATGCAAAAACGCATAGAAGATAGAGCATTCCTGGAAAAAGAATTACGTAAAGCACTTGAAGAACAACAGTTTCAATTGTTCTATCAAATACAGGTTGAGGGATTGCATCGTAACATTCCAGTTGGTGCGGAAGCTTTAATTCGATGGGTACACCCTGTACGCGGTTTGGTTTCACCTGCTGAATTTATTCCAATTGCGGAAGACACCGGTTTGATATTGCCAATAGGACAATGGGTAATTGAAGCGGCCTGTGCTCAATTAGTCAAATGGTCTAAAGATAAAAAAACGTCTAATCTTATTATCGCAATTAACGTAAGTGCGCAGCAATTTAAACAAATAGACTTCGCAGATCGTGTTATGGAAGTGAT
>CAIRAO010000270.1 GCA_903876625.1 uncultured Gallionellaceae bacterium
CGGGCATGATCGGGGTGAACGCGACACACAACAACCTTACCGTTTATCTTAACCATGAGCAACGTGTCTGCTCCGGTTGGCTCGGCGATCTCAATTTCCGATTCGGCTACATAGAAGTTTGGGGCTCCAGCAAGGAAATCGACCTTGTGCGTGATTTTTTCAGGACGAATACCGACAATGATTTCCTTACCCAGATAAGCAGCTAACCCTTCTGAGTCCACAGGAAAGACGTGCGATTGGCCGCCAGTTTCTATTTTCAGACCCAACTTATTCCCTACGGGAACAACCAGAGTCGGGATGAAATTCATGGAAGGTGACCCCATGAAGCCTGCAACAAACAGGTTAACCGGGTTATCGTATATCTGCTGCGGAGAACCATATTGCATCACTTCACCGGCTTTCATCACCGCGATCTTATCGCCTAGCGTCATCGCTTCAATTTGGTCATGTGTTACATAGACGATCGTCTTGCCCACGCGTTTGTGCAATAACTTGATCTCGGTGCGCATCTCGACGCGTAATTTGGCATCGAGATTGGAAAGGGGTTCATCAAACAGAAACAAAGTTGGATCGCGTGCGATCGCTCGCCCCATGGCGACACGCTGACGCTGACCTCCGGAAAGTTGTGAGGGTTTCCGATCAAGCAACTGCTCCATTTGCAATATCTGCGCGACTTGAGCGACGATCTTATCTTGCTCGGGCTTGGGCACTTTGCGAATTTCCAGTCCAAATGAAATATTCTGCCTGACTGTCATATTTGGATAGAGCGCGTAAGACTGGAACACCATGGCGATGTCCCGATCTTTAGGGCTCAGGTTATTGACTAACCTTCCTCCAATATGAACTTCACCCGAAGTAATGCTGTCGAGTCCGGCGATCATCGAAAGTAATGTCGATTTCCCACAACCTGATGGCCCAACCAGTATTAGAAATTCGCCATCTTCGACTTCGATATTGATACCTTTTAAAATCTCGGTCGTGCCGTAGGCTTTGCGAACATTGCGAATTGATAGTGCACCCATAATTCCTTTAATTCCTTTCTTGTTATCCCTTAACTGCACCTGCAGTTAATCCGCGCACGAAATATTTTCCGGCAACGATGTAAACGAATAGCGTCGGCAGGGCAGCGATGATTGCGGCGGCCATATCAACGTTATAGGCGACGACACCGGTAGACGTGTTGACCAAATTATTCAACGCGACTGTGACCGGTTGGCGGGCACCTGTTGAGAACACCACCCCGAACAGAAAATCATTCCAGATTTGGGTAAATTGCCAAATGATGGAAACGACAATGATGGGCGTAGACAACGGCAGAATAATGCGCCAGAAAATACGCAGGAAACCTGCCCCGTCGATTTTGGCGGCCTTGACCAGTTCATCCGGTATCGAGACGTAATAGTTGCGGAAAAACAGGGTGGTGAATGCCACGCCATAAACCACATGCACAAAGATAAGTCCGGCTATCGAATTGGAAATGCCCAGCTCCCCCAATACTCTTGCCATTGGCAGAAGAACCACTTGAAATGGGATAAAACAGCCTATCATCAAAGCCGAGAATAAAATGTCACTACCCCGAAAACGCCACATGGTGAGCACATATCCGTTGAATGCGCCGACGATGGTCGATATCAGCACAGCGGGTACCACAAAGCGGAAAGAGTTCCAGAAATACACGCTCATGCCTTCGCACCTGACACCTATGCAGGCGCTAGACCAGGCTTCCAGCCACGGCTCAAAAGTGATTTGTCGCGGCAAAGCCACCAGATTTCCGGTGCGAATGTCATCCAGTGTTTTCAGCGAAGTGGACAACATGATGAACAACGGCATGAGGTAATACAGACACACCAGGCCTAACAGTGTGTAAATAAACATACGCCCCAGACGCGAGGTACCCTGTGTTTGTGCTTGAGAGAGATCAGCCACGGCGCGAGCTCCTGAGTTCGGAATACATGAACGGAACAACAACGGCAGCGACAATCATCAGCATCATCATGGCACTGGCAGCCCCCATACCTATCTGGTTGCGCGTGAATGAGAAGGTGTACATAAAAGTGGCAGGCGTGTCGCTCGAGAATCCAGGCCCGCCTCCAGTTAGCGCCATGACCAGATCGAAACTCTTGATCGCGATATGAGACAGAATCATGATGGCAGAAAAAAATACCGGCCGCAGGCTGGGAATAATAATGCGCCAGTAGACCGTTGGCAGTGATGCTCCGTCAACCTGTGCTGCTTTGATGATCGAATCATCCACACCGCGCAAACCGGCAAGGAACATGGCCATGATGAAACCGGAAGATTGCCAGACACCGGCGATGACCACCGTATATATCGACATCTCTGAGTTGGTCAACCAGTCAAAGGTGAAGCCTGGAAAGCCCATGTCACGCACTACCTTTTCAAGTCCCAAGCCGGGATTGAGGATCCATTTCCACGCAGTACCGGTGACCACGAAAGAAAGCGCCATCGGGTAAAGATAGACAGAGCGGATGAAACCTTCCGCGCGTATTTTCTGGTCCAGAAGTATTGCCAGAGAAAGTCCAATCGCA
>CAIRAO010000271.1 GCA_903876625.1 uncultured Gallionellaceae bacterium
ATTTATATTTATAACTACAAACTGATCATATTCGAATGTCTACACAGGTCAAATTCTAGTGTAGTGTTGCAATCTTGATGGAACTTAATTAAAGACATCAAGTCGAACCGTTCGATTGCAAATAAACGGGGGAAATAAAGTGCGAGTAGCGACTGAAATTGTACTGACGAAAAAGCAGCGTGAAGAATTGACGAAGCTGGTGAGTTCAAAACTAACCAGCGTGAGATTGGTGCAACGCGCTCGAATTGTTCTGTTGTCCGCAGATGGATGGCAGAACCAAGTTATTGCAAAGGAACTGAAGGTGGGACGTGTACAAGTTTCGCGTTGGCGGAATCGCTATGTTGAATTGGGGCTTGATGGAATAGAGCGTGACTTACCGCGTGGCGCACCAGAGAAGAAAGTGGATGTTAAAAAACTGGTAGAACTCACCACGCAAAGCAAGCCTGATGCAGCGACTCACTGGAGCACACGCACGATGGGCGAAAAGCTTGGCATTAGCGCGGCCAGCGTATCGCGTCATTGGCGTGCCAATGGTCTGAAGCCGCATCTCGTGCACAGCTTCAAGGTTTCGCGCGATCCAAAGTTCGTGGAGAAGCTTGAAGATATAGTAGGCTTGTATTTGACACCGCCAGAACATGCCATCGTACTGTGTTGCGATGAAAAAAGTCAGATCCAAGCACTGGATCGCACGCAACCCGGATTGGAGCTCAAGAAGGGGCGAGCATCCACCATGACGCATGATTACAAACGCCACGGCACCACGACATTATTTGCGGCGCTTAATGTGCTCGATGGTCAAGTGATCGCCCAGTGTCAGCAGCAACATCGTCATGTCGAGTGGTTAAAGTTCTTGAAGAAAATTGATCGTGAAACGCCCAAAGGAAAGATGCTACATCTGATCGCGGACAACTACGCAACACATAAACATCCGGTCGTGAAAGCGTGGCTGGAAAAGCATCCGCGTATTGTTATGCACTTCACACCGACATCTGCATCTTGGCTGAACATGGTTGAGCGTTTCTTCCGCGATATAACCACGGAACGTTTACGCCGTGGTGTATTCACCAGCGTGCCTGAGCTGATCGAAGCCATCAATGAATACGTCGGTCATCACAACATTGAACCCAAGCCCTTTATCTGGACTGCCAAGGCAAAAGATATATTGCAAAAGGTCATTCGTGCTAACGAGCGCTTAAGTTCCAAACAGAATGCAACACTACACTAGTATATGAAGTGATGACAGGTGAACACCGCAAAATAAAATGGCTAAATGGCAGTGCTATACTGCATTTACTAGGAAGTGCTATGGTAAAACTAAAATTTCGGATCATTCAGGGCGGAAGTCAGCATGAAATACTCTTTCAGCGACTTTTGAGTGAGCCCCATGCCTTCGAACAAAATGAATTCGAAAATCTTATCGATTTCGTCTTTCGCTCCCGACTTACTTTCGGCGATATTGAAGGGCTTATTTTCAAACGTATCCAGACAAACGTAAAATACACGCTGGAAAGAAATGCACTGCTTGCGATTATCAATGGAGACATTGAAGAGTCCAGTCGGTTGCATAATGCGATCAAGCGTCGCAACAAACTGGGTCTTCGAGTTATGTCATAGCACGAGACAATAATTCCTGATCGATTTGACGAAGGTAGATTTTTTCGTTTTTCGTATTCTCCTCTGCTAACGGGTCGGACAATTCAGCCGCTGTAAAGATTGATCAAAGAATGGCGCGGTTATCCGTAGCAATGAAAACCCGTTCACC
>CAIRAO010000272.1 GCA_903876625.1 uncultured Gallionellaceae bacterium
AAAATAAATCTCAGTTAGAATGTATCTATCGGGGGAAAATATCATGCACTTGCAAGTTGGAATGGATGCACCACATTTCGAATTGGCTGACGCTGATATGCAAATGTTCAAACTCGAATCGTTACTGGGCAAAAAGAACATCGTTTTGTATTTTTATCCGAAGGACGATACTCCCGGATGCACGATGGAAGCCAATGAATTTAGCGAGCACGAGGAAGACTTTGCCGAATTCGATACGATTGTTGTAGGTATTAGCCGTGACGACTGCATAAGCCATGCGGAATTTCGTGACAAATATGGCTTGTCGGTTTTATTGCTGGCGGATACTGAATCACGTGTTTGTAAAAAGTACGGGGTACTTTACGAAAAAGAAGAAGTAGATGGGCACAAAATGATCGCCATCCAGCGATCAACATTTGTGATAGATAAACAAGGAAAGTTGCGCCATGTTCTATACGGAGTTCATGCGCACAAACACCCGGATGAGGTACTCAACTTAATAAAGGAAATGAAATGAAAGTCGCCAAAGACACCGTCGTCTCTCTGCGTTACGAATTGACCGATATAACCGCCGGAGGAGTCATTCTTGAAAAAGCCGATGACCCGATCAGCTATGTCCACGGGGGATACGATGGTATTTTTCCTGCTGTAGAAGAAGTTATTCACGGCAAGAATAGTGGCGATAAATTTTCTGTCACGATGCAACCGGATGATGCATTCGGTGAATATGAACACGAACTTGTGCGTGCAGAACCGCGCAACATGTTCCCTAAAGATGTGGCAGTAGGAATGCAATTTGAAGGCGGTTCTGAAGGGGATGACGACGAAGACTTTTTGTTGTATACCGTCGTTGAAGTTACTGACAGCGAGGTTACAGTGGACGGCAACCATCCGCTTGCGGGCAAGGTGATTAAATTCGAGGGGATTATCACTGGGGTGCGTGCTGCTACTCAAGAAGAATTGGATCATGGGCACGTTCATGGCGAGGGCGGCCATCACCACTGATTTTAGTTGTTCGAATCGGGATTAGTTGCTGAAATTTCTAATCCCAAAAATCTCGTGCGTGTTACTGCTAGTTTAATTACGGCTGACACTAGAAAGCAGATTACACAACAACCAGTTTGCAACTTGATCTGTTCCACCAGGCATTGCTGGTTCTGATCGAGGTGAGAGCCAAAGTGAGGCCAGTTCATTAACAAAGTCACCGCTATTCGATTGGTCGCGGGAGATTTCACAGCACCTCCCCTGTTGTTGCAACCATCCAGTCAGAGCGGGAGATTCTGGCCAGTCCGGGCGATTTACGTATAACACCGGTGTGCCGCTGCAAACGGCTTCGACGAAACTGCCATACCCCGGTTTGCATAAATGAGCATCGCAACTGGCCAACAGATCACTAAAATTCATTTGCAAAGATTCGATAGAGATTGCATCAGGATGAGAAACTTGCCAGTTGTCTTGCACCAGCCAACGTACGCCGTCGATACGCGGCCAACACTCCATCGGTAATCGACTTGAAATGCCGCCCATGCTTACAAGTATCAATTTTTCTGCTGCCGACAGGTGCAAGCAATGATCCAGCACATTGCGCTTGTTTTCGCCTACGTCTGCGATAGGTTCAACTGGAACAAGATTGGGCAAATCGCGCATTGCCATGCCGGGAGAGGCACGGAGAAATGCGTTTGCATTGGCGTAGCAGCGGTGAATTTGGGCGGCAATATCATCGTTACCGCAATAATGCCGGTAAATATCTGACCAGTTAAGTGAACACAAAGCCGCATTAGGGATACCGGCTAGTTGAGCACCCGCCAAAGGAAGATAACCGACATTTGAAAATACAGCATCCGCCTTCAAATCGCGAAGAATTTCTGCCTCATCTGAGACTCGAGACTCCCAATCCGCATGGAATTCTTTGTACTCAGATCGACTTTCGGCAACGCTGACATCAAGTGCCGAGGACATGATCATGCCAATGTCCCCTTTACTTTGCAGTAGTTCGAACGGCGCATGTATACGCGAACGCAAATGCGAAAGAGGAACAGTTGTGCGAATTGTCAGTCGGGTTTGCGGCAGAATCTCAAGCAACCGATTCAAAATTGGAGCAGTCTGAGCAACGTGGCCGAAACCATGGCCGGAGATTGATACGACTAGATGTGGAAAATCAGACATGGTTTTTGATAAATCAACTCTATGGGATTATCGCGGAATGTTCGAACGACGGCTACATAATCCGGATGTAGCCAAGAACTTAGACCGGCTCGACCCTTCCATGCAAGCTTGCTATCATGTCGCTTCTAGTTGCTAAATTCAAGGTGCAGGAACAATGGGGCAAGATACCGGCCAACTCGATATGTCAGATCGCCAGCTGATGAATAGTAACTCACAGATCAAAGCAAGTGAGTGGACTGAAATCGGCCAAGCTCAGGTTGTCCATACAGTTTTTGGCAAGGCGAAGGTTCGTATTGTACGCAAGCATGACAACATGCGCCGGGTGTTGTATTTGCTGGCGATCGGAGTTATTTCAGCTATTGCCTGGGAGGGGTGGGTTTTGTATGAGCACTTCGAAACCGAGCAAAGAGAGCTCTTTTACCCACGGTTTAGTACCAAAATTGAAACAATTCCGTTCGCTTCGAAAGCTGAAGGCATTTCATCCTCCACAACGACATTGCCAGCGAAAAATAATACAAAGACATTGTCGCAAACTGAAATTAGCGATCCAGTTGCCATTGATAAGAATAAGCCGGCGCTATCTCACGATCTAGGCAACCCCGGTCAAATAAATTCAAAGCCAATGATGCATCACCCGTTAAGAACAGCCGTACCGGAATCTGCTTCAGTAGCTGCAAACGGCAATCAATTAGACAACACCTTGCTTCCACAGCCGGTGACGAAACAGCCACTTACCAAGCCACAACGTGTTGTCCCGCTTGGGGTAAGCGGCCCGTCAGCAGTTAGCCCCCCGCTTATACCGCTTGGCAATGAGGCGATTCCACGCCAAACTACAGGCGATACCCAATTTATTGATCCAATAAATTCCAAACAGTAATTTACTTTAATCTTTATCAAACAGTATACTTTGTAACAACCTGACATAATGATTCTGAACATGAGTATTACTCCAGGATAGAAATTTTGAGAATGATGACAATAGAAAAAACAATAAAAATTCGCGCATATCCTGACGAAAACTTAGGTAACGCTTCTAAATCCAAGTTGCCGGATGAAAAAAACAATAGACTTGAACTTGCAAATAAAGATGCGTTGCTTGAGGAAGAAAAATCTCGATCGCTTGAACATCTCAAAACAATCGTTCAGCTCCGTGAAAGTCTAAAAAATGAGCAGGGGAAAAACTCAGACTTGTCGAAGAGCGCCTTTGAACTGCAAGCAAAATTATATAAATTATCAACAAGCGAAGATAGTCAGCTTGTTAGGATAAATGCTCAGCTTGAAGACGAGAAGAAAAAATCAACTGAACTTTGCAAGACTATCGAACAGCTCACAGAAAACTTGAAACAAGCGCGGTATATATCTTCAGCGCTGGAAAAAAAGATAGTCGAGCAAGATGCCAAAGCGACCGAACTCGCCGAAATGTTGCGCAAGATTTCAAGTATCGCTGCCGGAGTTTAGGCTGAGATGTCGTGAACAACGGAAATTATAGATTTCTAAGTAAGGTTGATGATAGCTTCCCCATTGCATTGGGTTTTGTTTCACTTTTCAAAATTAACTTCCACTAACGCGAAACCAACCGGCGATGCTGCGCCGTGTGGCATGCGAAACAAGAACTTCGTGCGGGAAAGACTCACTTAAGAAAATAATCATTGTGCCAAAGGTGGGTTCGACCGTCGCGATGACTATGTTGCCTGTTGGATCAAATACAACTAACTCACCTCCGTCACAGGCCTGCCAATCCTCATTCAAATACAGCACAGTGGTCAGTATGCGGTTCTTTTTGCCCTGCAACACATCGGAATGTTTTGCATAGCCATCACCTTTGCCATAAATTGCGTAATGGCTCTCGTAATCAAATAAACCCAAATAAAGCGCTTCATTTAACCCCAAACGTAATTCTTCCATGCATGCGAGATAGATTTTATCAGTGCTGTTGCTTGCATCCAGCCAGTCGATCACATCGCCGCGCATCGAGTTGATTTTCTTTTTTGCTGCACCTCTACCCACCTGTGCAGCATGAAATCGCGTCGGATCGTCTTCTTGGCAACGCCTCAATAGATCAACCAACAGTTTATCTACCAGCGGTTTAGCCAGAACGATGTAGCCGGTGTCTTCAAGCTGTTTGGAAATCTTGGCTATGTCCATAAGCGTCGGAGTCTAGCATCTATGGAGGTGCCAGTGCTGAGTACAAAGGGGCATAGAAATTCATTTCTCAAATCTGAGCGCTGCACATATTATGCCCCTATGGAGGTAATCATGAAATCAATGCTTAAGCGGTTGAAAAATACTAAAATATGAGGCCCACACGGCCCATTTCGTCCCTTGTTCTAAAGCAGACTGAGTATTTTTGAAATGTTTTCGAATTAAATAAAACCCTAATCCAATATACGAGAAATAAAGCAACATAAATTCGAATTGAGATAGTCCTGCAGGATTACTCCCGTTGAAAAAAAATCTAATTCTTCACTCATGTTGCATTCTCCAAGAATAGATTGTTTAGCCTGACAGAAATTTACTTGGTTGTATATATTCCAAATGGTCTATAACTGGATCTATGAACAAAATATTAGAATTCTATGAATAATATTCTTTTAACTTTATTTCTCTAAAACGGATTATGAGCCACGCTAAATTTTTCTGAAGTGTCTTATTCACAATATCGAATTATGATTTTTGGGACTGTAGTAAACCGAGCTCTACTAGGGCAAACTCCTCCTATATTTGTCCTACGTAGGTCATTTGAAAAATTGCAAAAAATGTGTGTGAAACCACAAGCCCGACATCACACATCCCTAACCCCCTCGGGGGGGATGTCAGTTAGAAGGAATCCTAGTTCAAGGTCAACAGCGCTGCAATTGGCTGAGAAATAAGTTAACTCAAAATATCAAAATTGAAGCTCTAATTTACAAGCGACCCGACTCCTGCAGAAACTAGATAAGCGCAAACGACAATCACAATGTCACGGATTATTCCCTTTGGAATTTTTTGAGCATCGAACAAGCTATTTGCAAACCAAGCGGTAACAATGAAGGTGATGCTAAAAACTGCGATATATGGGATTGATGGCAAAGAGTGCATTTCGCGATCCTTTTATGAAATTCAAATTCTGAGTGAACGCAAAGCTGCAGTTATTTTGATAGATTTCCTAGCATGCTCTAAGTGTTCCCCCAGCTGTCCCCCCAGAGTGTTTTTTAGAAAACTAAAAAGGCCCCCATCGCTGGAGGCCTTATGTGTTGGTGCGCCCGAAGAGATTCGAACTCCTGACCCCTTGGTTCGTAGGCAACTGTTTGGACGTAACATATTGATTTTATTAACTGCGCTTAGGGTTGGCCGTTGCATCCATGCACTACTGCGCATAACGAATCATAACTGTGTCCCGCAAAAGTCCCGCAAGGAAATTTTAGTTTCC
>CAIRAO010000273.1 GCA_903876625.1 uncultured Gallionellaceae bacterium
CGTAGCTTGAATCCGCTCAAAATGCGCATGCTAATTTAACTTATTTACTTAGCCGAGTATAATGCTAATAATACCCAAGATAGCTAGGAATTAAGTGCGAAGTGCTGATGAATGATGGCTTTGGTGAAAAGATATGATAAATATTGTTGAAAACTGCTTTCACCGTTAAGAAAAATCAGCGTGGTGCATTGACCCGGGAACTGCTTGTCATCATCTTCAAAGTTTCCCTGATTATCTTTGTCGCCGAATTCATTGTCATGGTGGGTTTGGACGCGGCATCAATCAGTCATTCATATGTTCGGGATATTCTTGATGCTCTGTTGCTGGTATGTATTGCTTCACCCGTGCTATATCTGCTTATAGTCAAACCCTATATTCAATCGACTCAGTCTGCACATGAGAATGCCGCCGCGTTGAAAGACAGCGAAGAGCAATTGCGTTTGGTTCTGGAAGGTGCGGAATTGGGATTTTGGGATTGGAACATTCTGTCCGGTGAAGTAAAGAGAAACGAACGATGGGCGAATATGCTCGGTTATACGTACGAGGAAATTCAGAATTCGACCCAGCAGTGGACAGATTTCATTCACCCCGAAGACAGGCAGGCAGCATGGCAATCGATTGATGATGTCATTGCAGGGCGCTCACTGGCACACAAAATTGAATATCGAATGCTGCATAAAGATGGAAGTATTCTCTGGATACTTGATCAAGCCAAGGTGATGAAGCGTGATGAAAGCGGCAAACCAACGCGCATGAGCGGTACGCACAATGACATTACTGCCCGCAAGAAAATCGAAGAAGTGATCAGTGAGTCCAGCCTCCGTTTTAATAGAATTTTAGACAATCTGTTTACTTACGTTGCGCTACTGGATACTAACGGCGTGGTTCAGGAAGTCAATAGGGCGCCATTGGATCGGGCCGGTTATCGCCGCGAAGATGTTATCGGTCAATATTTTTATGATGCGCCGTGGTGGACTTATGACGATCAAGTGCGCAATCAATTAATAGATGCAATTAGAGATGCAAATCACGGAATAGCAAGTCGCTATGACGTAGTTGTGAAAATGGGGAAAGACTTTGTGCCGCTTGATTTTCTGATTGGTCCGGTTTATGACGACTCAGGTAAGATCGTTGGTTTGCTTCCAACCGCGGTTGATATAACAGCGCGTAAAAATCTTGAAGTTGAGCTTCAACGGCAGGCTCATCTGGATCATCTTACGGGACTTCCAAATCGCCGCAGTTTTATGGATAAGAGTGAAGTTGAATTGTCACGAGCACAACGTTATGACAACACACTTTCAATTTTGATGCTTGATATTGACCACTTCAAACAAATTAATGATACCTATGGGCATCAGGCAGGTGATATTGTACTGAAATCATTGGCGATGACATTTCAGGAAGTGTTGCGCAATGTAGATATCATCGGTCGTTTGGGTGGAGAAGAATTTGCGGCAGTATTGGCTGAAACCGGAATTGAAAAAGCGACTGAAGTGGCAGAACGTTTACGAGAAGTTATTGCTTCCGGAGAAGTTGAATTGTCTGAAGGAAATACAATCAACTATACAGTATCCATTGGAATCACTACCCTCATTGACAGGAATTCAAACATTGATGTGTTGCTTCATGAAGCCGATAAAGCACTTTACCGTGCTAAACAATCAGGGAGAAACAGAGTCTGTACTTAATCGGCAGATTCTTTTGGTCGTGGCGTGTGGGTAAAAACATTAATCAAGCAGAATTTGGTAGGGATCCATCGTTACCGATTCGATGGAGTCACCTAGCATGACTATCTCCCCCTCAAGTCTGGTGTTGCCAGTTTCGGTGAATTCAAAACGATAATTGCGTCTTAGCGCTCTCCTTCCTGATTCGGTACGTACAATTTTTATTCGAGTACTGGCAACGGTGTCATCAAGGAATTGCACGCCCGACTTTTCACATGCTTTACGACCGGCTTTTCTTGCGATCTCAAGAACGTGAATACTGCTCAGCCAGTACCAGCCAAGCGCGGCTAAAACAAGCAAGTAAAACAAACTGTTGAAATCCATCTATAAAGAAGCAAGCCGATCAAGCAAACCGGTGCTGCAAATATTTGATGATGTCGTTTGATTCATACTTCCATTGGACATTACCTTGTTCATCGACGATTTTCAAACACGGTGTCTGAACTTTTCCGCCACCTTGCAACAAATCATCTCGATTCTTGGCATCATGCTGTGCTTCCTTTAGTTGAACGGGCAAAGACAGTCTTGCCATTTCGTGACGCACCTTGATGCAAAAGGGACAGCTACTGAAATGATAGAGCGCCAGTGTGGCACATTCAGAATCAATCTGCTGTTGGGCTAATGGCTGACGCACCATGCCTTTGGGTGTGCCTAATTTTGCCCAAAGAAGCATGAAAGGCTTCAAAAAAAGACGCAGTCCTTTGAAAAAAAATCTTAGCATAATTTAACCTTATGATTTTGCACGCAGCTTCTTGAGTGGTTTTATAGCCTACATGTATCAAATTTCATTTTGACTATAAATCTAGGACCAATCACCGCCACCCCCAGATCCGCTGTCAGCTATGTTTGAACTATCACTCCAGGATGAATTATCAGCAATTCCAAAGTCTGAGCCACCCATATTATTTGAGGCAGATGACCATGAATCACTTGCCGGCTGCGCGACGTTTCCAGTTTCACTGCGTCCTCCATCCATGAAATGATGAGCCAGTGCTTCACCAGCCACCAATCCGACACCGACAGCTGCGCCTGTAGCCAGACCACCCATAATACCGCTACCTATCCCGCCGCCAACCGGGCCCATTTGAGCCACGCCACCGCCATACTGCTGCATAGGTGCCGGTGACATCGGACCATTTTGCATACCCGGCTGGAAATTGCCCGGGTAAGTCGGCGCATTACGGTTAGCCAGAGATCGCATAATCATGGTTATGATTGCAATCGCGGCAACACCCAGCAAAATCAGTCCCCATGGAAATCCGCTACCTTGTTCAGGCTGATAATTATTCGTTGGTGCTTGGCTTACGCGATGATTAGCGTAAATGACCGCCTTCAAATCTTGTACTGCTTGAGGCTTTGCGAATGACAAGTCAGGCTTGATCCGTTCCGCTGTTTTTAGTTCTGCCTCAGCTTGCCCCATTTGACCTTGCTTGGCCAACAACTCGGCTTCGACAAAATGTGCTTTAGCGCTGTCGGGATGTTCTTTCAGAACCTTGTCCATCATACGCAGCGCTTCATCCATTTTTCCGGAATGAGCAGACTGATAAACCTGGTCTAAAGTAGGGGAATCATCAGCTATTGCACAATGATTGATCAAAAACAAGGTTGAAAATAAAACCAAACTGGATGCAAAATTATTGAACATGTATTACCTCCGTTAAACGTTCCCCCCAAATGGGGATTGTTTAGACAATATACAAGGGCAAAGTTTCATTTTTATTGTACAAGAGTCGCGCTTTATTCTACGAGACAGGTAAACTGAGCCGATAGACTTTATAAAGAGCCCCGCCAAGCAATTTGGTGAGTACTGTCTATCGGTCAGAATTAGAGA
>CAIRAO010000274.1 GCA_903876625.1 uncultured Gallionellaceae bacterium
CCGGCGAAGTCATCACAAGCCTTGTGGAGGCGGCCGGTTCTTGCTACGTCGAGAATTGAACTTATTTCCAGAGTGGTACATCGCAAAACATCTGGGCGTTACGCTTAATAAAAAACAAGGTGATGCTCTTGAAAGAACTTTTCAGAAAATTCTCTCTAATAACCTTGCGCAACCGAGTGTGTATGTGCACCGCGATTATCATTCAAGAAATCTGATGCATAGTCAGCCCAATCCCGGCGTTCTGGATTTTCAGGATGCAGTGTACGGTCCTGTCACTTACGACCTCGCCTCGCTGTTCAAGGATGCCTACATCAAGTGGGAGGAAGAGGAAGTGATGGATTGGATCATTCGCTATTGGGAAAAGGCAAGAAAAGCCGGTTTACCCGTGCGTGAGGACTTTGGTGAGTTTTACCGTGACTACGAAATGATGGGAGCGCAACGCCACATCAAAGTGCTTGGCATCTTTGCACGCTTATATCATCGCGATGGAAAGGATGGGTACTTGAAGGATATGCCATTAGTGATGAATTATCTACAAGGAGCGTGCGAAAGATATATTGATCTTAAGCCATTGCTGAATCTGTTGATGGAGTTAGAGCAACAGAAATTTACAGGCGTGAAAGATATGACTCCATGATGCTGCTCCCCCTATCTAACTTTCCCCCGCAGGCGGGAGAAAGAACAATCGTGAGAAACGTAAACCCATGAGGGCAATGATTTTGGCGGCGGGACGAGGGGAACGTATGCGTCCGCTTACTGATCACACCCCCAAACCCTTGTTGCAAGCGGGAGGCAAGCCACTTATCGTTTGGCATATTGAACGATTGGTGCAAGCGGGGATTACAGACCTTATCGTCAATCATGCGCATCTTGGTGAGAAAATTGAGAGGGAACTGGGCAGTGGAATTCAGTTTGGTGCCCATATAAGATACTCTGCAGAGGGCTCCGCGCTGGAAACGGCAGGCGGCATTGCTTTTGCTTTGGATCTATTGGGTGATGAACCGTTCATTGTTATAAACGGAGATGTGTATTGCGATTACAATATCGCGCAAGTATCGGCAAAATCTGATCAATTGAAAAACAAACAGGACAATGCTCATTTGGTATTGGTGAATAATCCAAGCCATCATCCCAATGGCGATTTCCTGCTTTCAGAAGGGCGCGTGTTGCAAACGGAAAACCAGCGACAAATGACTATCGGCTCGCAGCTTACTTTCAGTGGAATCGGGTTGTATCAACCAACATTATTTGCACACATCTTGCGCGGCAGCAAAACTCCGCTTGCTCCGTTGTTGCGTGAACATATCGCGCTAGGTAAAGTGAGCGGGGAGCATTATCAGGGAATTTGGGTCGATGTCGGAACACCTGAACGATTGGATCAACTCGACAAGAATCTGCGCGCAACGCAAAATGCTATCCATGTCTGAATTTGCCCTTTACTCTGAGCGTCGTACACGTCTGCAAAAGAAAATGCAACAAGGCATTGCCATCATTCCTACGGCAGCAGAAGTGACGCGTAACGCGGACACGAATTATGATTATCGGCATGACAGCAATTTTTATTACTTAAGCGATTTCGCCGAACCTGAGGCCGTATTGGTTTTAATTGCCGGTGATAAACCTCAAAGCATTCTTTTCTGCCGCGAAAAAAATCTGGAACGTGAAATTTGGGATGGTTTCAGACATGGCCCTGAAGGTGCGCGGGATAAATTTGGTTTTGACGCTGCATTTTCGATTGAGAATTTAGAAGAAAAACTCGTCGAATTGATGGCAAACCAACCTGTATTGCACTATCCAATCGGTGCCGCTGCCGATTGGGACGCGCGTATTATCAAAAGCCGTGAAATAGTCAAGGCGAAAGCTCGGACCGGAATACAGGCACCCTCAGAAATTCGGGATGTTCGAGAGCTTCTCAATGAGATGCGCTTGTTAAAAGATTTCCATGAGCTCGACATCATGCGCCGCGCGGCGAAAATTTCCTGCGATGCTCACCGTCGTGCGATGAATATCACCAAGCCAAACCTTTTTGAATATCAAATTGAAGCCGAGCTGTTACATGAATTTTGCCGACACGGTGCGCGTCATCCTGCTTACACCAGCATCGTTGCCGGCGGTGCCAACGCCTGTACGCTACATTATGTCGGCAACCATGCGCGTCTGAATGATGGCGAACTATTGCTCATTGATGCGGGCTGTGAGCTTGAAGGCTATGCTTCTGACATCACCCGCACATTTCCGGTAAACGGTAAATTTAATGCTGCGCAAAAAGATGTGTATGAGATTGTGCTCTCAGCACAAGCTGCAGCAATAGCTGCCGCCAAACCAGGAAACTTATGGAACCAGCCTCACGAAGCGGCATTGCGCGTATTGGCACAAGGCTTCATTGACCTTAAAATATGCAATGGTAGCGTTGAAGCTGTAATCGAATCGGAAAGCTATAAACAGTTTTATATGCACCGGACAGGCCATTGGCTGGGCATGGACGTACATGATGTTGGAGAATATAAAATTGGTGAGGAATGGCGCTCTTTAGGGGCCGGTATGACACTCACTGTCGAGCCCGGCTGTTATATTCGTCCTGCCGACAATATACCAAGTGAACTTTGGAATATTGGTATACGCATCGAAGATGATGTGTTAATTACGGCGCTTGGTAACGAGGTTCTTACACAGGCTGCGCCAAAGACTATAAAGGAAATCGAAGAGGTTATGTTCCATGAGTGAGCATTGCGACATCGCCATTATCGGTGGAGGTCCTGTTGGAACAGCGCTTGCGCTTGCGCTTCGGGAGAGCGGACTAAAAATTGTAGTGCTCGAAGCCCGAAAATCAGAGGAACAGAATACCGATCCCCGTGCGCTGGCATTGTCATATGGCAGCCGCTTGTTGCTGGATAAACTTAATGTTTGGAAAAAGATAGAGCAAGTATCTCCAATCAAGACCATCCACATTTCACAAAAAGATACATCTGGCATTACTTTACTATTTGCGTCAGAAATGAGAGTGCCTGAACTTGGATATGTATTGCCATATAATGCATTGCAGGCGACGTTGCATCAAGAATTATTGAACACCAGTGTTCAGTATTTGGAGTCTGCCACAGTGAGTCGCCTGGAGAGTAATTCTGATAGTGCTACACTGATTTATCAACATGATGGGAGTGAACATCAATTAAAAGTGCGTCTTGCTGTTGTTGCCGATGGTGGCAAATTACTCGAGGAATCAAACCCTCCAAATATTCGAGAGTACGGACAAACCGCAGTCATCGGTCACGTAACTTGTACATCTGCGCAACCTGAAACTGCTTTTGAACTTTTCACCGCACAAGGGCCTGTCGCATTACTTCCCTACAAGGATGGTTATGAAATTGTTTGGACGGGGTCTCATTTGCAAGCCAAGGAAATGCTGCAATGGGATGATGCAACCTTTCTTGCGGAGCTGCACCGGCATTTCGGCGATGCCGTAGGTATTTTTTTAAGTGTGGGCAAACGTAGCAGTTTTCCTTTAAGGCTTAGACGAGCTCGTGTCACGACACTTTCGCATACTGTCCTTATTGGTAATGCCGCGCAAACACTTCATCCAGTTGCCGGACAGGGTTTTAATTTGGGCATTCGTGATGCGTGGGACTTGGCGCGAATTATCCTGCGCACTCAGGAAGCAGAGATTGGAACAACTTCGATGTTGGCAAATTATCGATCTTCCAGACTGATTGATCGAAATGCGGGGATCGGTTTCACAGACGGTCTTGTGCGCGTCTTTTCAAATAACCAACCTTTGCTTAACAAAGGACGCGGTTGGGCGATATCATTGTTAGATCGGTTTCCAGTGGCAAAAAGATTCATTGCAAAGCGAATGATGTTTGGAGCAAATGGTTAAATGACCGAATCAGCACAACAAAATAAACGAGCTATCTTATTTGCCGACATTAGCGGTAGCACAGCTTTATACGACAAATTAGGCGATGCCCAAGCGCTCAAACTGGTAGCAACATGTCTCGATATCCTTTCTGGAGAATTGGCATCGCGCGAAGGTGTTCTAATCAAAACTATCGGCGATGAAGTCATGTGCTCATTTCCAACCGCCGCGCTGGCATTTGAAGCCGCTTGTGCAATGCAAAGGACTATAGAGCATCGTCACCCCGGAGGTGATCGTCCGATATACATTCGGATTGGATTTCATTACGGAGAAGTCATCAATGTGGACGAAGATTTATTTGGCGATGCAGTCAATATTGCTGCACGCATTACCTCTATTACCCGTGCCCGGCAGATTCTGACTACTCAGGCCGTGTTCGATAGTCTTCCAGCAAAAATGCGTAGCAAAGTGCGCCTTGTTTCACGCGCGGAATTTCGGGGCAAAGAAGAAACGATTGATGTTTTTCAAGTCAATTGGGAATTAGATTCAACGGTGACTACAAGAATTGGCCTGCCTAAATTCCGCAAACCATCGGAAGCGCGCCATGAACTTCTCCTGCGCTACAGGCAACAAATATTAACTGTAGATGAACAGCGCAAAAGTATCGTGCTTGGGCGAGGTGATACATGCAGCTTGATCATTCTTAGCAACTTCGCTTCCCGTCAACACGCCAGCATCGACTTTAGTTTCGGAAAATTCGTTGTAACAGATCATAGCGCTAACGGAACATTTATTTGCTTCAGCGACAATCAGGTAGTTCACCTTACTCACCAGTCGGTCATGTTGCACGGCACTGGCAAAATCAGCTTAGGCCAACCATTCAGCGAGAATCAATCGGATTCTATCGAGTACTTGGTACAGTAATCATTCCGTTCTAAAGAAATTGCGCAATAATTTCGATTGAATACCAAGTCATAAAACAACTTTACTCTCAACCAAGAGAATTTCGGAATCAATACCGAGATTGATTATGCGCTGGCATACAGACTTGGCTCAAATCCAGGGACAAAATTTGCCGAGTATCAAAGTATTTGATAAACGGGAGGATTGATGGAGCCAAGTATAGTTAAACCTGAATCATTACTGTCTGTAAATGATCAAGAAATCCCTGCTGAACTATTTTTGAGAATCGATATCGAAAATTATCTGGATCAACTTGTCCATACATTTCAATTAACAGCAAACGAACGACTACATCTAGGTAAATTACTTCTCAGTGATGGCATCAAAGTTTTAAAAGAACTCAACAAAGAGTTGCCAGAACGAGGGAGCGCAAGTCCTCAACTGAATGAAATATTATTTAATAACCCTAAGCTTACTCAGAGAGAAAAAACGGTAGTCACCCAATTTAAAAGTAATCAGACCAACAGGGGACTGATTTCCGGAGAGTTTGCTTTGGGAAATATTCTTGTTGCAAATGGTCAGATCTCACGCCCGCAATTAGATAGTGCGTTACGTGAACAGATTAAATCAGGACGGCGATTGGGTGAGGAATTAATTACGGCCGGGCATGCAAACGCGGGACAAATCGAAAATGGTTTATCAATGCAGCGCAAACTTGTTGCTTATGCACTCGCAGTCTCGGTTGGGTTTTCGCCGGTGGTGGCTACTACTGCCGAAGCGGCGCAAACGAGTGCAGCAATGGGAGTTTCAGTGACGGTGGTTGCTCATGCCAAAATGCAGACCATGTTTCAAGAGACACAGCTCAAGATCTCCAAGGATGATGTTGTTCGTGGATTTGTAGAAGTGGCAGCAGCATCCCGCTTTTCAGTATCGACGAATAGCCAATCCGGTTATCTTTTGGAATTCTACCCAATTGGAGAAATTTTTGAATCAGTTCAAATTGGCGGCTTGGGTAGTGCAGTACAGATCAGTGCAGAAGGAGGCGCCATTGTACAGCGAGGGCAGTTGCTGGTTAATTTCACCCATGAATTAAGTTTCCGTTTTACGCTTCGTGCAGATGTATTGCCAGGCAATTATCCTTGGCCGTTACAACTCTCAGTAAGAGCATTGTAATTAATAAATATATCGGAAGGGGGTGCCCAATTAAAAATTGACTATCGTTGTGATGTTGTCAGTATAAGCGCCAACAGCAGCGTCCTGTCCCGCAGGAATTTGGCCAAACAAGCTCAACGTTGCGGTGTCGTTCTTGTTAATCATCATCGTGCTACTACCGCCTGTCCCATCTCCCCAAATTATATTTCGCGCTGCGCTGGTATAAAGATTATAGCTCAATGCATTTCCGCCGCTTTTCATTAGTCTTGAAATATAACTGTTGCTTTGGCCACTACTTAACGCAACGATAAATGCCGAGGCGCTGCCTTTGCAATTGATGGTGATGTTACCTACTCCATTGTTATTTGCAAACGAACTGAAAACATCATAAGTACCAAAGTTAACGTCTGAAACTGAATCTATTGTGCAGGAAGCTGCAGCGAATGAGGACTGTGGCCAAATGATTGGCAGGATAACTAACGCTTGTACGAACAAGCGACGATAAGTCATGCAAATGAAATTGGACAAATAGTAATTAGTACTCGTCATGGTTTTACTCCTTTGCAAATGAACACGCCGAGATCCGGCAGGGGATTGGCACTGACGCTAAAGCTCACATCGAATGAACAAGACTGGTTGTTCCAAGTCGCCCGTAGCGTTGTGCTCGAAGTCAGACCGACGATATAAACCTCACCGTCGTACCCGACGACATGGATTTCCTCTTTACCGACTTCCTGCACAGACGAGCCAACCGGTAATGGCTTGCCGTTCTCAAGATGGATACTCAAAGTCGCACCGCGAGAATGTTTAATCGGAAATTTCACCTCGATGCCACTGCGGTAGTAAGGAACCGCATCGAGTTGTAGCGTGTTGATTTCTGCATCCAGGGGCAGGTCACGCTGGTCGATCGAGATCATGTTGTTATCATATGCACGCAAGCGCGGAATCAACGCATTTCCGTCAGAATTGGTTAATCCGGAAATCTGGTTGTCAGCAAGCACGCGGACTTTTGAATAATCAGGAATGCTCACCACCGCAAAACTCTGGTCGATGCGTCGGCTGAGGAATGTATCACCGCCAAGCACAGCAATGCCTCCGGATGCATTCAAGCGAGTGACGACTTCGCTTTGGTTTTGTGCCGCATCAATCACATACGTGCCGACATTATTCTGCAGTGAATAAGATGCTTCCCGGGCGCCGCTTGTGCTTCCTTGCAATCGATACCCATACCCTTCACCCAGCGGCAGATTGCGTTGCATTGTAGTGGTGTAATCATTGCCGTTGCGCATGAATTGCGAACTGACATACAGGCTCATTGAATTGTCCAAAGATACGCTGAACATGGCTAAATAAGTTCTGCCGGAGTCGTCGGCAAAATTTTGCAGTGCGGAAATAATGAGCGAACCCATATTCCCGAGCGACACGCTGTAATTCAAGGTGGCGATGCGCGTATCAGCCTGATCACGATTGCGTTGCTCAACGTAGGCAATGCCGATTGAGCCACCCTTATGTAAAACGTAACTGAGGTTGGCACTGCTCAGCTGCGCGGGAGCCAACTGTGAAGTGGCAAGCCCAAGTTGAGTGTAGCTCACTGTAGTCCATTGCGTGCGTGCGCCGATGCTCCAGGGTTGCGCCAGGCGGTCAAATCCTACAAGTGCCAACATACCGAAGTCAGCATTATTTTGACTGCCTGCAATATAAGCATTGATCGTGCCGAATAGGGGAAGCAGGGTATCTCCCCCTGCGCCTAGGGTCGTTTTGCTCCCCATTGCTTCGACGTGAATTTCCCCGGTGAACCGTTCGCTTAGTCCGTGCCGATAAGTGCCACTTCCGAGCCAATTGCCGTAATCATTGCTATCGATGCCGAAATTTTCACGCACTGCGCCGAATTCGTAAGAATAATCTTCAAGACCTTTACGCAACAATGTCTGGCTACCATAAAACGAACGGGTAATTATTTGCTCACGCCCCAAGAGGTCACGCACAACAAGGCGCACTTCACCCGAACCGGTAATGACCGGAAGATTGCTAATCGAGAAGGGTCCGGGAGGCACGCTCTGGTGTGAAGCAAGTGCATTGTTGACAAACACGTCGACAGTTGAAGGTACTGTTGCCTGACCCACTGCACTTTGAGGTGGCGACATGACAAAGCTGGGCTGTGTACCAAAGTTTGTTCCGAACTGGATTCCAGCAAAACGCAAAGAGCTACCCCAAGTGCCCGGGATCGAAACTGTATCACCAATGTGTATCGTTTGCAGTTTCTCCGGAAAGTCAGTCGTCCAGGTCGTATCCAGTCGCGTAATTAGCAAACCATTATCAAGACGTTCGGCAAGTAAATCGGTGATGCCGACACCGTAGTGGTTGAAATAGCCCAACTCGAACTGTCCCGAGCTTTGGTTAGTCTCAGTCGAATTGGCCGCCAACAAGTCGTAGTTTAAAAATCCGCCAACACTGGTTTTGACCAATGGTGATGTTTTTTCAGCTTGTGCGGAACGTTCAGTTTCTGTGAATGCGTCGGGGCTTACATTGATGGTGAGCGTTAGATTCTTCGGGTCGTATACATGGGAAATTTGCAAAATCGAACTAAGTGGAAAATATTTCTCACCTTGATATTCAATTGCCGCGTTTGCGTCCGGTTCATGAAAACGCCAACGCTGCAAGTCATGGCTCCATAAATAGAGGTCACCGTCAGTATCCTCAAGCACCAGAACAGTTTGATTTAACTGTTGCCGGTCGATATCGACCAGCAACAGTCTTTCTTTGAATCTGGAAATGTTTTTTCCGACTGGGGTCGACGATACGTCTTTTCTGCGTTCGCCGCCGGATGGTGGAATCCAATTTTCTGCGGCTACCGTTACGAGAGATAATACACTGGTGAAGATCAGAAATGCCGCAGTGAATTTACGGCTTGTGCAAGACAATTTCCGTATCAATATTGTTGGCATCTGTGAAGGCGGTAAAACGCAGCCGATTATTGGTTACTTGGTCCAGCGTGTTTGCCTTAAGCAACCATTCATGTGTTTGTCCTTCCAAAACATAACTTGATCCTGACTCGCCCGCGATTGATTTATCGTTGCCGGGAACATAAAGAGCAAAATCGGAAATCTGTACATGTGCATTGCCGGTATTGCGTAATGTCACTTTCAATTGATCTTCCTGCATTCGCAAAATATCCCACTCCATCTTTGGCATTGCTCCCCCTTTAAGCGATTGAACGAATACAGGCAGAGTGACACGCAACGCAACTTTTACTCCGGTGAAATTAGCAGATTGCTTGGCAGGCAGCTCCTGCATGTTTAAACGATAAGTTAATTCTTTCGCTGCATTAGCGTCTCTGCGCAAAGCGACACGAACGATTTGCTCGCTTCTTGGCGCGATTGTCACAATGGGCGGAGATACCAGCAATTCTTTGGTTGGCACATAAATATCCTTGCCATCGCGTTGCGACCACGTCACCGCTTGGATCTGTATCGATGTGGATTGATTCGTCGTGTTCTTTACACTGAGTGCAGCCGTTTGCTGCTGGGTGGAGAGTTCAATGCGAACCGGATCAATTTCCCAACCCGCCGCATTTGCCAGACTGACAAAGCTGAAAGCCGTAACATAGAGAGCGATGTAAGCTGCTATGTGAAACTGGCGATTTTGCGGATTATGTTTTTTATTGAGAGATAAGTTTTTCAAAGTAAGTGTCCTCTTCAAAAGTTGATTGTTGCGCCGACTGTGTCGGAATAGGTATCTGCAGCCACATCTTGCCCGGCCGGAATTGTTCCGCACACGTTGTAAAGTCGAGCCACTTTGGTGGGCGCACTGGTAAGAGTTAACAACCCGGTGCCAGTTGTAGTCCACGCAGTGGTTCCCGGAAAAGTGCAAGCAGTTCCCGGTGTATTAGAGGGCGGTTGAAACAGGTTGTATTGCAGTAAGTTGGTTGCGGTAACGCCTATCATCTGGCGTTGCGTGGCGGCAACGTGAGTGCCGTTGTCCATCCCGATGGTCAAGCCGACAGCGCCCTTGGAACAGGTGACACTTATCTGCCCTGTGGCATTTAACGGGACAGTCGCATTGACGCCGACAGGATCATAGGTGGTGAACGCGAGAGCCGCTGATGTACTAATCGCACAGTTCTGAGTGACATTCGCTGAAACGGGAACAGAAGTGCTGGCGGTGGCAGCCAGCACAATTTCTGGGGTGACTGAAATAGCGGCAACAACAGAAAGGCACAAAACGGAATTTTTAAACATAACGGCTCCTTTACAAGGTAACGAATCATCTTTCAATTTCAGAAATAAGCTTGTTCGCTAGCGAACATAATCGCTATTTATATATTGGGTGAGCTCAAAGGTATGTCGACGGGTATTGTTTCAACAGGTGCAATGCTGATCAATTCATCTTGTTGTTGCGGTTGCACTTCAGTTGAAATCATTGCGGCGGAGGGTTCAGGAACTGACAATACAGATCTTGAAATCGCGGGAGTTACAATTACCAACAAGCCATTAACATAGACAATGTTGTAGTTGGAAGGATTAAATGTACCACCGGTAGCAAGGCCTGCCTTGATCAAGTAAGGGCTGCCCGAGATACTTGCCTTAGCTACCGTGCCGGGACTTGTTTCAATTACTTGAGCTATGGTTTCACCGTTGAACAGTCCGTTCACGGAAAATCCCGTCAGCGTGACTGTCTGTCCATATGGCTTGGTAGCGTTAGACGCAGTGATGGTTAACGGGGCCGGAGTAATGTTTGCAGCTGTTGTCCCGGAAGTTGTCCCGGGAATCGCAAACAGGGCAAATATAGTTGAGTCAATGCCGCTCATTGAATAACCGCTAAAGTTAATCGTTTTTCCGGTTCCCACATCTTTAGTGTTGAAATTTGCAGTGCCGGGAATCAGCGTAAGGCTTCCACCAAGACTGGGGTTACCTGCGAATGATAGTGTTGCCAGAGTTGTTCCATCGTAAACCTTGTTGTTACCCAGGGTGAAAACCCAGGCTTTTGCATCCAGAACGCCTCCTACCCTAGTGCTGTAGGCTGCAATTTCAGTTAAATTCGTGGCGTAACTAAGCGGATTGAATCGAATGGTAGTATTGAGCGAAGAAATAGAAGCGAATGGACCGAGAACAACTGTTCCGCCCGGGACTCCGGGGCCTGTACCGTTTGTACCTGAGATCAGGCTGATGGATGAAGCTGCGGCAGCAGTGGAGATGGCAGCATTGACGTTCACATTTCTTCCGGCATATAAATTGATACTGGAAGCCGCTGCTGCTGCACTGACTGAGTTATTTATGCTCACGTCATTTCCTCCAGATATCGTAATTGCGGAAGCGGCACCGACTACTCCGATAGCAGCGGATAAGTTTACGTCATGACCTGCGGTTATATTGATCATATACGCTGCGCCGGGTGCCCCAACCTGGGCCGTGATGTTCACGTCATTGCCCGAGCTAATTTTGATAGATGAAGCAGCAGCACCAACTGCGAGTGGTGCAAAAACGTTTACGTTATTTCCTGCAAACAACTCAAGCCTGGCAGCAGCGGCACCTCCGGTTATCGAATTGTTGATGTTCACGTCACGAACTGCGTTCAGCGCAAGGGTTTGTGCTGTCGCCAAAACAATTGTTGCGTTTACATTGATGTCGTTTGTGGCACTAATCAAACGATTTGAAGTGGCAAGGCTGGTAACCACATCGGCTGCAGTCTCATCCACACCAAGTCCGGCAACAGCACCAATCGTGTAATCTGCCGGATCAAGTAACCATAAACCCGTTTTGCCCTCCGGCGCCAACGTATTGATCATTGCGCCGTCACTAATTACTACATGGTTGCCTGAGGTTTCGATGAAACCACCATCCCCGGATTTGTCTCCGCCTTGTGCTGACAGAGTGCCGCCAACATATACCGTGCCACTTTGCATATCGGCTAGCAATTTAATCGTGCCGGTGTGGTTATCGATGGATTGGGCTTGAATTACGCCGGTGTTGTTAACCACGCTTTGCAACAAGCTTCCCGCTGCCTGTGTTGTCAAAAGAACGGATCCTCCGTCAGCCTGGATCAATCCTCCATTTTGTATTAGCGCATTTACGGATCCTTGATTGACGGTAACGTTAAGCAAGCTGTCCCCTACTAAATCGAGTGTGATGTCGGTGCCTGCGGCCAATGCCACGGTGCCAAGTCTGGCAACGATAGTGCCGATATTGTTTACTTTAGCGCCTAGTAGTGCGACATAGCCACTGTCCGCATTGGTTGTGATCGTTCCCTGATTAAGTATCAAGCTATTGCTAGTGCCGGCAAATTTGTATTTGCCTGCCATTAAGTCGCCATCAGCAATATTGAGAGTGGACGCAACCAGCCCGCCAACATTTACCCGGGAATCCCTGCCAAACAGAATACCGTTTGGGTTAATTAAATATATTTTTCCATTTGAAGAAAGACTACCCAAAATGCTTGAAGGATCTGAACCGATAACCCGATTGAGTGCGACAGAACTGCTATTGGGCTGCACAAATAGAACCGATTCATTTTGCCCAATATTGAAAGTCTGCCAATTGATCGCTGTGTTAGAAGTCGACTGGGTGATGGTCATGTTGTTTGAACTGCCACCAATCGCGGCGTTGCCAGACGAAAGATGGCCGCCAGTTGGCAACGAATATGCATTCAGCCCGAAGGAAACCATTAGCAAAGTTGCAATTGTGTTGCGAATTATTCTTGGGAACAAACATTCAGCATTGCTGACCGGTCGAAAGGTAAAATTCATCTGTTTCCTCCGTTACTGTAAGAAGCTTAAAAATATTTCACGCCCTGTATCCAAAATCTGCCGGACTTATCCGGAGCAGTTGTTGCCGCTTCATCACCGAGCTTGCGGGCGTAATAAGTCTTCACCACAAAATTGTTGGTTCCTGTCCAGTTGATTCCAACTCCTGCGCCACTCAGGCTTCTGGTATTTTGCTCAGGGGTCCACACATACTTATTGGCCTGAACCGTGCCGGTATCGACAAAGCCAATCAATTGCATTTTTCCGGACAACTTTTCGGAGATTTTGGACAGGAGTGTTCTGGTTTCAAGATTTAACACACACCCCTGATCGGCATAAGCTTCGCCTTCAGGGTAGGCGCGTACTGCATACATGCCGCCCAACTCCATTTTTTCTGAAACGTCCAGATTCTTGGATGAAAATTGCCCGTTAACCTGAACATAAAGCGAAGTGAAATCAGTGATAGACTGAAATCGCATTGCACTGATTACAAACTTGTTGTATGCACCATTGCTTTGCACTGTTGCCGTATCAGAAAATTGCATTGAGGGAGTTTTAATATAGATGTTGCCTGCTATCCATGAGAATGAATAACTGTTAATTCCAGTACCGCCTAAATTATCTTGTTGATCACCATTAACACTCAACATCAATACTTCTGCACGCTTGTCTGTGACGGTAGAGGTCGAATTTATTTTGTCTTGAAATGTTTTTGAATCGTAGGCAAGCTGAGCATAGAGATTGTTATTGCGAGAGCGGATCAAAGGATAGCTGCCGTAAATACTCGCGATGTCTGCTGTACCCTTTGCCAGCAAGCTTTCGAATTCCTGTCCTAATGCATAGGCCAAACTACTGTAAGCGAAACCGAGTTTAGTTTTACCAAACTGCATTTGGTATGAAGCTCGTGCATAGTTAAGACCAGGACCGGAAGTCAATGTACGGATTGAAGTAACATCACCAAACCCGGCCGCGTCATTAAGATTAACAGTTGCACCGATGCGGTTTGCACCAGTATAACGGTTACCCGTATTATCTGTATCAACACTGCCTGTGACACGTTGCTCGGGTGTGATGTCCACGAATAAATCAGATGAACCAACCGAACTTCCTCTGGCTAGCGTTGATTTGATACGCACACCGGGAAGATCAGAAAGCAACAAAAGACTATTTTCAAGTGGTGCAGAGGTAATTGGATCGCCGCTACCAAGTCCGCTTAAGAGACTATTTGCCAGACGACTTGAAAGGTTGGTTTTATTACGTAGCGTGATACTTCCGTAGTTTCCTTCTATCACGACGATGTTGACAATTCCATCTTTGATATCCTGTACCGGCAGATAAGCTTGAGCAACGAAGTAACCATTGCGGTGATAGTAATCGACAATCTTAAGAGTCATGCTGCGCAGTTCGGCAAGTGAGAGTTCGCTTCCCGGTTTAAATCCGGTATGTGAAAGCAGGTCAATTTCTGAATAGGCGTGTGCACCCGTTATCATCAAACCATTGACGCTGATTTTTGCCTGGTCTGATTTTGGGCTGGTAGGTGCAGGGCTTTGTTCAAGATCCAGTTCAGGTGCTATTTTCGGGGGAATAGACGGAGGCGGAATTTGCAATATCTGATTGCCGGCACTTGGAGATTGAGCAGCATTAACACCTTGACTCAAGGCCAGTAACAATAATGAAAAATATCTGGTTTTTAACATTTTCGCCTTCAGGACAAACCGAAAAATTGCGGATCGTTCGCCAGACTGCCTGATAGATTCACTATCAGTCTGTACTATTCCGTACACAAGGAGTCGATATACAGAAGTAAAGACAATCAGAAGAGGGAAAGCTTAAAAATTATCAGTAGATGAGTTAAAGCTTTCGCTTATTACAAAAATTGGGCGTAAAGTTAACTCTCGTAATTCAATAAAGTCACACCATGGCTTCTACCTCAACGTCCAAAGCTACCTCAGCTGAAGAAAAAATTGTTGAAGACAACATTGCAAGACTCTTGGCAATCGACAAAGCGTTGCGAATTTCAGAAACTCGCTATCGCCGATTATTTGAAACTGCACAGGACGGAATTCTCCTGTTAAATGCTGAGTCAGCTCAGATAGAAGATGTGAATCCATTTCTAATTGAAATGCTTGGATATTCACATGAAGAGTTTTTGGGGAAAAAGATTTGGGAGATTGGCGCGTTTAAAGACACTACGCTGAGTAAAGACGCGTTTATCGAATTACAAGAAAAACGCTTTATCCGCTACGATGATCTTCCATTAGTGGCAAAAAACGGACAGCGCTTTTCAGTTGAGTTTGTGAGTAACGTTTACGATTGCGAAGGTGTTCAAGTAATTCAATGCAACATCCGTGACAACACAAAGCGCCATATCGCTGAAATCGCCTTAAGAGCCACCACACGTGCACTTAAAATGCTGAGTGAAAGTAACGTTGCATTGCTGAGTGCAAAAACAGAATCAATTTTGCTGGCAGAATATTGCAGAATCGCCGTCGACACAGGTGGCTACCAGTTAGCCTGGATTGGGCTGGCAGAAAACGGACCGAACAAGGATGTAGAAGTAATTTCTCAATATGGTCACGACGAGGGCTATATTTCCCAATGCAAAATAACCTGGGCAGAAACTGAACGTGGGAACGGGCCGACCGGAAGAGCAATGCGTACCGGAGAAGTTCAATTTGCCGAAGACATATCTTTAGATCCTTTGATGGCTCCGTGGAAAGAAGCGGCATTGAAACGGGGGTTCCATACATCCATCGCAGTGCCATTCAGATTGCCAAACGAAATGATGGCGTGTTTGACTTTGTACAGTACAAAAATTGAAATTTGGTCAGCACCCGAACGTAAGCTATTGCAAGAGATAGCGTCCGATCTTGCCTTTGGAATCGCAGCACTGCAAACCGCCGCTGCTAAAATTCAATATCAAGTCAGTCTTAGGGAAAGTCTGGAGCAAACGATCCAGGTGATTGCCGATACCGGCGAGGAAAGGGACTCTTACACGGCGGGGCATCAGCGCAAGGTTGCTGAAATATGCACCTTGATAGCCAGTGAACTGGGTTTATCTGCTGATCGCATTCATGGTCTTCATCTCGCTGCAACTATTCATGATCTGGGTAAAATCGGAATTCCGGCTGAGATACTTGCCAAGCCAAGGCGTCTGACTGCAATGGAATACGGGATGATAAAAGAGCATCCGATAATTGCTTTCAATATTCTCAAAGATGTCAGTTTTCCGTGGCCGATAGCCAAAATCATTTTGCAACATCATGAAAGAATCGACGGTTCAGGTTACCCATTGGGTATCAAAGGCGATGATTTAATGCTTGAATCCAAGATACTGGCTGTCGCAGATGTGGTTGAGGCGATGGCCTCTCACCGGCCTTATCGGGCGGCCTTGGGAATTGAAGCGGCACTATGTGAAATAACCAAGCAACGAGGAACCACCTTAGATACCGAAGTTGTGAATGCCTGTCTGAGCATCTTCAAAGAGCAGAAATACAAAATCGAGAATTAGATTTCAAGTTTTGCAATTTACTGCTGTGTAGATAAAGAAATACTCTTGGATTAATTGTATAAAAAAGCCCCCGTATAGAATCTAAACGGGAGCAATATTTATGAATCATACTTGATCTCTACTGACAGGCTTCGCACTCCGGATTATCAATCGAGCAGAATTTGGCTTCTTCAACTACCGGGCTTGCAGATATTTCACCCATTCCGCCGCCATTCGAAACGGCATTCAATGAACCGGCACGAGAAGTAGATTTTTCTGCTGAAGTTGCACCCAACGTACGGAGATAATAGGTGGTTTTTAACCCACGTAGCCAAGCCAGTTTGTAGGTCTCATCAAGTTTACGACCTGATACACCGGACATGTAGATATTCAGAGACTGTGCCTGATCGATCCATTTTTGACGCCGAGCCGCAGCTTCAATCAGCCATTTTGGTTCGACTTCAAATGCAGTGGCATAGAGGCCGCGAATCTCTGCGGGAATACGGTCGATCTTAGCAAGGCTACCATCAAAATATTTAAGGTCGGCGATCATCACTTCGTCCCACAGACCCAATGCCTTGAGGTCTTTCACCAAATGTTCATTGATAATGGTGAACTCACCGGACAAATTCGATTTAACAAAAATGTTCTGGTAGGTCGGTTCAATGCTGGCTGAAACGCCAATGATGTTGGAAATTGTCGCCGTGGGCGCGATCGCTACACAATTTGAATTACGCATACCGTGTTGTTTGATGCGGGTACGCAAAGTATTCCAATCCAGCGATTCAGAGTCATCCAGTTCTACATAACCACCGCGTGAAGCGCGTAACATTTCGACAGTATCTTGCGGCAAAATGCCTTTGTCCCACAGGCTGCCTCTATAGCTGGAATAGCGTCCACGTTCTTCGGCCAATTCAGTTGACGCCATATAAGCATAGAAGCAAACGGCTTCCATAGAACGGTCGGCGAATTCAACTGCAACATCCGAAGAATAAGGTACGCGTAATAAATGCAGAGCATCTTGAAAACCCATGATGCCCAAACCGACTGGGCGGTGTTTCAGATTTGAGTCCCGCGCTTTTTTGACAGCGTAATAGTTTATATCAATGACGTTGTCCAACATGCGCATCGCTGTTCGAACTGTTCGTTGGAGTTTTTCATGGTCCAACTGGCCGAATCTTTCGTGTCCTTGTGGATACAAATGTGCAGCCAGATTCACAGAGCCAAGATTGCAAACCGCAATTTCCGAGTCAGATGTATTCAGCGTTATCTCTGTACACAGATTGGAGCTATGAACCACGCCAACATGTTGCTGAGGACTGCGCACGTTACACGGATCCTTGAAGGTGATCCATGGATGGCCAGTTTCAAATAACATGGTTAATATTTTTCTCCACAATCCGGCAGCAGGCACTTTGCGGAATAGCTTGATTTCTCCACGGGCTGCTTTCTCTTCGTAAGCGACATAGGCGTGCTCGAATTCGGCACCAAACTTGTCATGCAGGTCTGGGCAATTAGAGGGGGAGAATAGTGTCCAATCGCCACCTTCCATGACTCGTTTCATGAACAGATCGGGAATCCAGTTGGATGTATTCATGTCATGCGTGCGACGACGATCATCGCCGGTATTTTTGCGCAATTCGAGAAACTCTTCGATATCCAGATGCCATGTCTCAAGATAGGCGCAAACAGCTCCCTTGCGTTTGCCACCTTGATTTACGGCTACTGCTGTATCGTTTACGACCTTAAGAAATGGAACCACGCCCTGCGATTTTCCATTGGTGCCTTTGATATGACTACCCAAAGCACGTACATTGGTCCAGTCGTTACCCAAACCACCGGCAAACTTTGACAGCAATGCATTTTCTTTCAAAGCTTCGTAGATGCCATCCAAATCGTCAGCCACAGTCGTCAAGTAACACGATGATAGTTGCGAACGACGTGTGCCTGAATTAAACAACGTCGGGGTAGAGCTCATAAAGTTAAAACTGGACAACAAGCGGTAAAACTCAATAGCTCGTGCCTCACGATCAACTTCATTCAGTGCCAGGCCCATTGCGACCCGCATAAAAAATGCCTGCGGCAATTCGACACGCTCTTCATTGATGTGCAGAAAATAACGGTCATACAAAGTTTGCAAACCCAGATAATCGAATTGCAAATCACGACTTGGATCGAGTACTTTAGCCAAACGTGGCAGATCGAATTGAGACAACTTGTCATCAAGTAATTCTGCGGTAATTGCGCGCTTAATATACTTGGGGAAATATTCGGCATAGCGCGCTGCCATTTCGGCCTGAGGAACTTCTTCGCCCAAAATTTCACAGCGAATATTATTCAGCAACAGACGTGAGGTGACAAAGCTATATGCAGGATCTTGCTCTATCAAAGAGCGGGCGGACAAAATAGCGCATTTACGCACTTCTTCAACTGGCACACCATCGTATAAATCTTTCAGGGTGGACTTTAGTATTTTGTCTGCATCGACTGCATTTCCCAATCCGCTGCAAGCCGACTGAATCTGGACCAATAGACCATCAACATCCAACGGCCGCAAAGCACCGTTTTCTTTGACTTGCAAGACATGAGCGATTTCTGTTTTTTTGGCTTTGCTGCGCTCCTGAGTACGTTGTTCGCGATACAAAACATAAGAACGAGCTACATCATGTTCACCCGAACGCATCAAAGATAGCTCTACCTGGTCTTGTATGTCCTCGATATGAAAAGTACCGCCGTGTGGTTGGCGGCGGACAAGCGCATTGACTACGCTTTCCGTCAAGTGCTCAACGAGTTCACGAACCCGAGCTGAAGCAGCACCTTGGCCTCCATTGACCGCGAGAAATGCTTTGGTCACGGCAATTGAAACTTTGCTTGGTTCGAATGGAACGACCGAGCCATTTCGGCGGATCACTTTGTATTGATCAAGTGGCAAAACGGGGCTCGACGCAACTGTGGAATCAGAATCCTGGCGCGGCGGCACGGAAAAAGAAGGTGAAACACCCTCTGTAGAAAGCAACATACGACTCCCCTTATTGATGATTGAATTCGGAAACTACTCGGTAAATATGCCGAATAGAGAAAAAACACAAAACCACTATATCTAGTGGTTGAATAGCAAATTTACGCTAATTCTAGTGTATCGAACGATTTATGCAAGCGGTTTTTTGGACTAAATATATTTCTTTTTAGCAAACAAAAAGATGCGGAAAAATGACTTTTATAATGAGTTGAGAAAGCGTTTCCAGTCAAAATGGGGGCCAGGATCGGTTTTTCGCTCAGGTGCAACGTCTTCGTGACCTACAATATCAATAATATGGTAAGTGCGTTGCAAGCGACGGGTTAAATATATCAGTCTGCGGTATTGAGCATTTTCGTATGGAACATAATCGCTCCCCTCCATTTCTATGCCGATGGAAAAATCGTTGCAGCGAGTACGCCCTTGCCAAAGAGAAGCGCCTGCATGCCAGGCGCGTTGCAAGCAAGGTATAAATTGAATGATTTCACCGTTGCGCCGAATAAGAAAGTGGGAAGAGACCTTCAAGCCGCGAAGTTGTTCAAAATAGGGATGTTCTTCATGGTTCATTGCGTTGGTGAACAATTGCTCGATTCCTTTTCCACCAAACTCATTCGGAGGCAAGCTAATACTGTGGATGATCAACATGGAAATGGGCATCCCGTGCGGGCGTGGGTCAAAATTAGGCGAAAGGATTTTGCGCACGCCGCTGAGCCAGCCTTGTGCATCCAGTTTCAATCCGCGCCGCCCTTGTCTGTGATGGACAAACGTTCCATTCGGTAACGTAAAGCACGAAAAGTTACACCGAGTATCTTGGCTGCAGCAGTCCGGTTAAATCCGGTTTGACCAAGCGCCTCCAAGATGGCTTCACGTTCAAGTCGATCCAAATAGTCAGTTAGCGAATATTTACTCGATCCGACGGAATTTTCTTTCTGGCGGAAAGATTCGGAGGGCATCAGTTGCAAATCGGTAGGAGTGATTTCATCATTCAAACGTAAAGCCAGTGCACGCTCAATGATGTTTTCCAATTCGCGCACATTCCCTGGATAGTCATAAGTGGACAACGCACGCAAAGATTCAGTAGAAAATTTCACTGTATTGCTGCCACCATTTATTTTTTTCATGATCTGTATTGCTATTTCACTAATATCATCTCTCATCTCGCGTAGAGATGGCATCTGCAAAGAAATCACGTTCAGGCGATAATAAAGATCCTGACGAAAATGGCCTTGTTGTACACGTTCTGCCAAATTGTGATGGGTTGCACTGAGGATACGCACATCGATGGGTTCTTCTTCTGTAGCGCCGACTTTGCGAACTTTCTTTTCTTGAATGATTCGCAAAAGCTTCACTTGCATATTGATGGGCAGATCAGCCACTTCGTCCAGCAATAATGTGCCCCCGTTCGCGACTTGAAAAAAACCTTCACGGTCTTTTTCTGCACCAGTAAAAGCACCTTTGCGATAGCCGAAAAATTCGCTTTCCATCAATGTTTCAGGAATTGCTCCGCAATTAACCGCTATAAAAGGCTGATCATGCCGGGTGCTTTTCTCCACAATCAAACGAGCGGCCAGTTCTTTCCCGCTGCCAGACTCACCGGTGATATGAACAGGTGCCTGGCTGCGTGCTACTCGTTCAATCAGATCGCGCACACGTTGAATTGCCGGAGAGTGGCCCAACAATGATTTTTCGCATGTTTCAACAACTCCGCTTGAATGTGGTAACTTTAAAGCGGACTTTACTAAAGCGCGCAATTGATCCAGCGCAACGG
The DNA here is from genome assembly GCA_903876625.1 of uncultured Gallionellaceae bacterium. GTDB lineage: Bacteria > Pseudomonadota > Gammaproteobacteria > Burkholderiales > Gallionellaceae > PALSA-1006. The sequence continues at coordinate 20,922 of CAIRAO010000274.1, forward strand.
GTTTGGATAAATAATCAAAGGCGCCAGCTTTCAAAGCGGCCACCGCATTTTCTGCATTTCCGTGCGCGGTGATGACGGCTATGGGGACATCGAGATTTTGAGCGCTTATGTATCTCACTAACTCCAACCCGTCTCCGTCTGGCAAACGCATATCAGTCAGGCAGAGATCAATACCATTTTTGTCCAAATGTTGGCGCGCTTCACGCACATTAGAGGCACGTCGCACCTCCAATCCCATTCGCAACATGGTTAATTCGAGCAGTTCCAAAATATCCGGCTCGTCATCAACCAATAAGACGGTTGGAACTTGAGACTTAATTTTTGAATCAGAATGCATTATTTACTCCAAACACGATTCGGAAACAAGCACCTACATCTACCAATGGCCGGAGTTCCAAAATTGCTCCATTTGCTTCACACAGCTCTCTCGCTATGTACAACCCGAGACCAGTGCCACCTGCGTCCGTAGTAAAAAAAGGTTCAAATAATTTAGTGGCAACATCATCATTGATCCCTGGCCCATCATCAATAACATCCAAAATCAACTGACTTTCATCGATTAAGCGAGTAAGTTGAAGTTTCACGCTACCGGTTTTATTTTGACTATAACGTAAAGCATTCTGACACAAATTCCATAGAACTTGATCAAGATGACCTTGATCAAATCTCACTTTACATTCAAGAGGAACCTTCATTTCAATTGTTGCTATCGGTAACCGTTTAGCGTGGCAGATTTCTTCGGCAAAGCGCGGCAAATACTGGGCCAAATCGATGGATGCTGCGTTGATACGATCACGCCGGTTTAATTGCATTACATCCTGAACCATGCGATTCAACCGGGCGGTATTATCTAAAATAATTTGTGTGAGCCGCGTTTGCGCAGGATCTGCAGGCCCTTCTTGCAATAACTCAGCGGCATAACTAATTGAAGACAAAGGGTTACGCACTTCGTGAGCGATATTCGCAGTGAGCCGTCCAAGCGCTGCAAGTTTCACTTGTTGTGCTTGATCCTGCACTCTTTGCATATCTTCTAACACCAGTACCGCGCCCCAAAATTCCTGGCGATGTACAGGTAAAAAACGCACTCGAACCAACCGATTTGTCGTCGGCAAACGTAATATTTCATGGCCCAAGGCTTTATTCTGCCTCCATGCTGCGAACATCGCGTCCAAGAGTTGGGAACAATTGGACAGTAAGTATGCGTTGTCAGCAGATAGAGAAATTCCCAACAGTCTTTCAGCGCTGGGATTGTATTGGCGTAGCGTTCCGCGTTCATCAACCACTAAAAAACCATCAGGCATATCCTGAATCATCAGCCTATTGGCCTCTGCCATATTGGATAAATCTACTCCCCGGGAAAAGGCCAGTTTTTCACTTGCAACGGCATATTTGGATAAAGTATGTGCCAGCCATGCAACGGCAAAAAAGGACGCGCTTAGAATTCCAGCCTGCAAAAACAATGCGGTGGATGCGTCCTGTGTTAATACTGAATAGGCGTGCTCAAGCAATATGGCAATACTTGCAAGTGCAGCGTAAAACAGGGTAATACGACCGCGACTGATTAATCCGGTACCGGCCAACGAAACCAGCAATAACATACCCAGATTGCTTTGTATGCCCCCACTGAAATACGACATCGTTGAAAAAATAACGATGTCGGTACCCACTTGGAAAGCCAGTTGCAGAGGAAAGCGGGGTTTCCTAATACTAACGCCAACTAACGATACAAGCGTTAAAAAAATGTAAAGGAGACAAATGCGATATACCCAAACCTGTTGAATATTGTTAATTGATAAGGCTTGGCTAAATAGAACAGCCAGCAGTAGAAGCAAACCACCAAGAATTAAACGATAAAGGCCAAAGAAATACAGTGGACGCCAAAATTCTTCCAGCTCCATAGGCGTGGCAAGTTGTATTTTTGGAAACTGCCAGAAGGATGAGGCTTGATTTTCAGCCATCGAAGCTATTTTTTTCCTTCTGCGTTCTCAAGCCGATGCGCTTCGCTGCAAAAAAATTCTCCTCCCGCTAAGATGCTTTCACTTTTTGGCAAATGCACTCCGCATTTGCTGCAGCGCACCATGTCTTCTGCGTTAAAAGTCTCGTCTTTTTTTGTAGGTTGTTTGGAATATGATTTAAGCAACCAATAAACAGCGGCAGCAACGGCAAACAAAAAGATTAAGCGACTCATTCAATGATTCTCCAGTATGTCAGACCGTGTATTGTAGGTCTCTTTCTAATTTACGTCATTGAGAAGGCGTTTGTGGATAGAAATAAATGAATTCCATGAAGCTTTAACCGATTGTTTGAGTTATAGATTAAGGGGTAACTGACTAGAATTTTGTATAAATGAGCGTAAAGTGTAGCCGGAATAAAGCCCTAATATAGCTAAGGAAATAATTAAAACGGCCTATATACATTTGAAAATATATATAGGCCGTTTGGCATATATGCAGATGTATTACGAATCAGTAGAATCACAAACGAGTGTTAGAGCTGCGAGTTTCATAACTCGTCTTTTCTTACTCTCCTCCTATTCTGGGCGATCGTAAGGTCGCCCGTTTTTTTAGTTCAAATTTTTAATATTGAACTGCGAGCTCGTGCTATTGCAGCCTCAACCTGTGCCGGACTTGTGCCTCCAGTATGATTGCGGGCCGAGAGAGAACCTTCTAAAGTCAGCACGGTATAAATATCGTCGGTGATCAATAGTGAAAATTGCTGTAATTCTTCAAGTTTAAGGTCACTCAGATCACAATTGCGTTCGACTGCAAAACGTACCGCTAAAGCGACTGCTTCATGCGCATCTCGGAATGGCAGCCCCTTCTTAACCAAATAGTCAGCCAGATCCGTCGCAGTGGCATAACCCTGCAAAGCCGCAAGGCGCATGGCTTCAGGTTTGACGGTGATGCCTCCTATCATGTCTGCATAGATACGCAATGTTTGGGTCAATGTGTCTACAGTATCAAATAAAGGCTCTTTGTCTTCCTGGTTGTCCTTGTTGTAAGCAAGCGGCTGACCTTTCATCAGCGTCAAAAGGGCAATCAGGTTGCCATTAACGCGCCCCGTCTTGCCACGCACCAATTCCGGTACATCAGGGTTTTTCTTCTGCGGCATGATCGAAGAGCCGGTGCAAAAGCGGTCAGCGATGTCGATGAAGCCAAAGCGCGGGTTCATCCACAGAATCAGTTCTTCAGACAACCGCGATAGATGCGTCATGATCAGCGCCCCGGTGGAGGAAAATTCGATAGCGAAATCGCGGTCGGAAACGGCATCCAATGAATTTTCGCAAACCCCGTCAAAATTTAATAACTCGGCAACATATTCACGTTTGATTGGATAGCTGGTCCCGGCAAGAGCGGCGGCACCCAATGGCAAACGATTGACCCGCTTGCGGCAATCGACAAGGCGTTCTGCATCGCGCTTGAGCATCTCGAAATAAGCCATCAAGTGATGAGCGAAACTGATTGGTTGTGCCACTTGCAAATGCGTAAAGCCGGGCATGATGGTGTGAGTGTGGTGCTGAGCCAAGTCGAGTAACGCACTTTGCATTGCATGCACAAGTGCAATTAATTCATCAATGGAATGACGCAAATAAAGGCGTACATCGGTCGCCACCTGATCGTTACGTGACCGCCCGGTGTGCAGGCGCTTACCAGCGTCACCAACGAGAGTAGTAAGGCGTTTCTCGATATTCAGATGAACGTCTTCGAGATCCAGTTGCCACTCGAAATTACCACCAATAACTTCATTTTCGATTTGAGCCATGCCTCGTTGAATATCTTTCAGGTCCTGTGAGCTGATGATTTCACATGCCGCAAGCATCTGGGCGTGGGCAAGCGAACCTTGGATATCAAATAACGCCAAGCGTTTGTCGAAATCAACCGAGGCAGTATAGCGTTTAACCAATTCGTCGACGGGTTCATTAAATCTACCCGACCAAGCTTGTTTGTCTTGCATCGTCATCATGTCTTGTCCAGAATGTATGGCATAAAGGAGTCCCATGCCAAGAGCTCGAAGTATAAATCAAAACTATACGTCTGACGTGTTACCGAATTTTCGCAATCTCGGTGTTGTATTGCGTATTGTAGTGCTAGTGAACGGATTGGCTTTTTTTGTTACATTGACTCAGGCAACCTCAATTCAGGATCTTTGGCAACGAATTGTGTATGGTTCGGCATTCTTGCAGCCTGTTTTGTTGGCATGTCTTTTGGTTCTTTATGCACTTAACGAAATTCTGGTTCGTTTAACCTACCGCCAGGGAATGGCTGGAGTTCTGCTTACTGCAACTTTCTTATCCTGGGCAATTGCCCAACTTGGTGAAGATCTTTTTGCATCTCCAGCAGAGTATGGCGCATTTCATGTTTGGCAACTTATCGCTCTAAGTATGATGGTGGCAACTCTTGCCCTGGTTTATTTTCGCCTGCGTGCGCATTCGCTTTCTCCGGCTTTGGCAGATGCCCGCTTGCAGGCGCTGCAAGCCAGAATCCGTCCCCATTTCCTTTTCAACAGCATCAATGCTGTTCTAGGTATAGTGCGAAGCAACCCGAAACGCGCCGAGAGTGCGCTTGAGGACATGGCCGATTTGTTTCGTATGGCGATGTCGGACAATCAAGAGCTGGTTACCTTGAGAAAAGAAATCGAACTAACCAGGCAATATCTGGCATTGGAACAATTGCGCCTGGGGGATAGGCTCAAAATAAACTGGCAGTTGCAGGATATGCCACAAGATGCGCTGATTCCACCGTTAGTATTGCAACCATTGCTGGAAAATGCTGTTTACCACGGCATTGAGCCCCTGCACGAAGGAGGCGAAATCAAGATTAAGATACACCTTAATGGAAAAGAATTGCATCTGGATGTGTACAATCCTTTTCTGCCTGATGGAAAAGATCATGATGGAAATAAAATGGCGCTGGTCAATATTCGCGAACGACTTTCTCTTTTGTTTGATGTAGAAGCAAGTTATAACGTCGATGCAGGAATAGATTTTTATCGTGTCCATATTACAATCCCCTATGTTAGAGAGGAATTTCAATGAACGTTGTTGAATTACCCTTGGCGGTATTCGTAGTTGACGATGAGCCGCCCGCACGAAACCGACTCAAAGATCTTCTTGCCGATTGCGCCGAACAACTTCCCTTAACTATGGTTGGCGAAGCAGGCAATGGAGTTGAAGCACTGGATAAACTTTCAGAAGTTCACGCCGATGTGGTACTGGTCGATATTCGTATGCCACAGATGGATGGTATCGAATTAGCACAGCATCTCAACAAATTGCACAAACCGCCAGTCATTGTATTTACAACAGCCTATGATAGTTACGCTGTAAAAGCCTTTGAACAGCGTGCAATCGATTATTTATTAAAACCAATTCGTTTGGGGCGATTGTTTGAAGCGCTAACCCGCGCACGTTCTGCCGTGCCAGTGAGGAGCGAAGTATTGCAGGAACTTACCCCGGAGCCACGCAAAAATCTTTCTATTCATGAACGCGGTAAAATCATATTAGTCCCGATCGAGCAGATACTTTTCCTGCGCGCAGAATTGAAATATATAACCGTGCGTACAGTGGATAACGAATATCTTATAGAAGAGTCACTTATCGCGTTAGAAAAAGAATTCGCAACCCGTTTTGTGCGGATTCATCGCAACTGTCTAGTGGCAAAGGAAGAGATCGAAGGCTTCGAAAAAGTGGCCGAATCAGAAAACAGTGAATCACACTGGGCTGTAAAGTTGAAGGGATTGACAGAATTGCTGCCGATAAGCCGCAGGCAACAATCCATCGTGAGAGAGTTTAGTTGACGATGAGAAACAAATGCAAGCTCACATGGTGCAAAAGCGCAAATTGAAAAATGAATTTGGGGGGGTAGGAATGAATACGAAAATCAAAGATGTTTTATTAACATTATTAGTACTATGCATTTCTGTATTGGTTTCCGAAAATGCGCAAGCTGTTATGAGCATGCCAGAGAGAGAAAGAGCCCAATCAATTGTATGGATCGTTGAAATCGCTACTTTTATAACTGCTCTTGCAATTGCATTTATTGTTTGGAAAGTGAGCAAAAGAGACAAAAAAAATAATAAAACTTCTGAAGTTGATCAAGGATAGCAGCTCGGGGAAATATTAGGGAGAATTATTCAATTAGCAAAAAAGCGCGCTGAGTCTTAAAATTATCATCAATTGTTAATACGGCAAGTATTACAATCAAACGTTAATTTGTTTAAATTTAGGAAAATGTAGATATGGAAGATTTATTTGAAGGGCTTATTTTTCGAAGTCGCTGGCTGATGGCGCCAATGTATATGGGGTTGGTTGGGGGATTGGTGATCCTGTTGATCAAATTTTCCCAAGAGTTTTACCACATCGTAATTCATCTGTTGGACACCTCAGAAAGAGAATCTGTCCTTTCAATTCTGGCTCTGGTGGATATCACCTTAGTGTCAAATCTTCTTATAATGGTGATTTTCAGTGGGTATGAAAACTTTGTCTCAAAAATCGATGTTGCCGACCATGTGGACAAACCAGATTGGATGGGCAAAGTTGACTATTCGGGTTTGAAGCTCAAATTGATTGGTTCGATCGTGGCAATTTCAGCCATCGATTTGTTGAAGGCATTCATGCACATCACAACGCCAGGGGTTGAGCATCTAACTGATTCTCAACTTGGATGGATGGTTGGCATTCATATGGTTTTGATTATTTCGGGAGTACTGTTTGCATGGATGGACCGAATATCCGAGCCACCGTCCGAAGTACATTAGTAACGCACTGAGAAAGCGTATATAAGTGAAATATCGGCATTACAAGGGTGGTATCTATGAAGTAGTCTGCGAGGCGCAGCTTGAATCCGACCCTGGTGTCATCATGATTGTTTATAAAGACGAGGACGGACAAATTTGGGCACGCCCTCGCGCCGAATTTTTCGGACTTGTTAAACACGAAGGCAATACGTTACAGAGATTTTCACCCATAAATTGATTTACTAGCGTTGCAATTTTTTCACCAACAGTTATTTTAGGAAAATCAAAATGAACAAAGAAGAAATTATTAATATTATCGAATCTACATTGACCAGCGGAGACAAAACACCGGGTATTTTTGACCTCCCAAAAATTATAGCGATCAAATCTGAGTTGCAATCTTGTCACTCGGTCGATGACATTTTGGGAATTATTGATGAGCATCGTGGTCTTATTTCGAAAGCATTTGGTTTGAGTGACGACGCGATTGACTCGGCAGTGCAAAAAATTAAGGCCTTTGAAGGAAAATAACTGCAGGTCAATAAATATGAGTACCGATCTAGTTCGGCGCAGGTGGATGAAAAATATTAGCGGTTCGATTATTCTCGTGCCGCTGTTTTTTTTGTCCAGATATGCAGAAGCCAAAACAAATGAGGCTCTACGTGCTCAGTTGAAATATCAAATTACGCCCAAGGAGAGCATGAAATGCTTAACTTGTCTTGAATTTATCCCCGGAAAAACAAACAAGGACTTGGGTGGCTGCAAAGTGTTGCCGGGAGATGACGAAATTTCTCCCGATGGCTATTGCACGAGTTGGAACACGATGTAATGAGATCAGGTAGTTTTATCTTGGCTGAATGATTTAGCGAAATACGATAGTCTTGTTTCCCCACACCAGCACGCGGTCTTCTACATGATATCGAAGGCCGCGTGACAACACGGCTCGTTCAATGTCGCGGCCATAGCGCACCAAATCGTCTACCGTGTCCCCATGATCAATGCGAACTGTATCCTGTTCGATGATCGGCCCGGCATCTAACTCATTAGTAACATAATGACAAGTTGCGCCAATGAGTTTTACGCCACGCTGGTAAGCCTGATGATAAGGCTTTGCACCGACGAAAGAAGGCAAAAAACTGTGGTGAATATTAATGATTTTGCCTGGGTAACGCTGGCACAAGCTTGGGGGAATGATCTGCATGAAGCGCGCCAATATCATCGCGTCTGCCTGATATGAATTATATAAATTAGAAATCGTGTCAAACGCGCTTTCCTTATTCGACATGTCCACATAGTGGTAGGGGATTTTATGCCACTCGACAAAGCTGCTCAGGTCCATGTGATTAGAGATCACACACGCAATATCAACATTCAGTTCACCGGTTCGCCAGCGATGCAAAAGATCGTTTAAACAGTGATCCTGTTTGCTGACCAGAATGGCGAGACGTTTTTTTTGGGCAGAATCACTGATATGCCAATCCATATCAAATTCTTTTGCCAAACTGGTAAAGTGAGCGTTAAATTCAGTCAAACCAAAAGGTAAAGAATCTGCGCGTATCTCTTGCCGCATAAAAAAACGCTGCATTTCTTGCTCGGTGTAATAACTGGCTTCAACAATAAATCCCCCATGCTGGGCGATCAAACCGCTGACTGCGGCTATGATGCCAGCGCGGTCGGGGCAAGAGATGGTCAATGTGTAGATGCGGGTGGTGCTCATACTGAAATTCCTTTAAATTCGATTGGATGATTTTAACTCTTTTATAGAAAGTAAAATATGTTTGAGCTGCCTTCAATGTGGAATTTGATCATATCAACACTCGTGTTTATTATTGTCGCCTGGTATATACGGCGATATTTCGCGGAACAGGGAATATCAAAAGGTATGTCGCGTGGGCTATTGGTATTCATACTTGCATCAATAGTGTCTTGGGGTGCGGGTGAAGTGGTAGACTGGATTCAAGGACCGCAACCCACTTCACAAATTCCAAGTGATCCTGCACAAATTTTGAAATCTCTTGGGCAGTAACAACAAATTGCGATTTATTTTTGAAATTGCCACTAGAAGGGCTAGTGAGTTTTTTTGTTGATTACTTTCAATTCAACCTGGTCAAGACGAACGAAGACAAATCCGGCTTTAGTTAAATAATCAAGTCCGACAGCAAGTCCTTCGGCTGTATCAGAGGCAGGTTTGTTCATATGGGCGATAATCACATCACCTGCTTTTACGTGCGCCAGCCTTTTTTCAATGGTGATTTTTTTGGAGGTAGCACCGGCATCTGCATTGACAGAAAAGCCCGCAATTTTGTAACCCAGTTTGTCAATTTCCTCGATTGCCAGGGGATCATATTCAGCGGTTGCGGCTCTATACCAATGAGGTGCAATACCAGTTGCCTTTTCAACTGCACGAGCGCCCTCGATCACTTCACGGCGGAGATGAATAATGTCGGGTTCGCCAGAGATACCATAAACTTTTCTATCAGTGCCGATAATTGCCGGAATATGCTTTTCACCATGATCTTCAACATCAAACAGATCCAGGTGCGCCTTGATAATAGACACACCCTGTGGATTCTTGAGTAACCATTTTTTGGTGGCAAAAATGGTTGCCGGAATTTGGTGTCGAATCAGATATTCGATAAGGTCGTCGTCAAATTTACCGGAGCATGCATCAAGCGTTAAAGCAACTTTCTTGTCTGAATCCGGTTGTAAAACAACTCGATCATGTATTTCAATAGGAAGTTGATCTGAAGCAGAAGAAAGTGGCGCAATGAACATTGCCAGAATCATTAAAAAAGTGAGTTTCATCATGGCTATAAAAATTCGTTGGGTAATAAATTTACTTGGATACTTTCACCCCAAAGTACAGACATAATACTCTTAGCTTTTGCTGGTTCTGCGCTGGTAAAAAACTTTGTGTGAGCATTCTCTTTGCATTCATGTTGAGCAATTGCAAGCTGTGCCTCTCGGACCGGTAGTTCACTCTTAATGCGTCGTTGTAGTTGGCGTGCGACGGCCTCACCAGTATCAACAATCACAACATTATTACCCACTACTTCGCGAATCAGTGGCGATAGAAAAGGATAGTGTGTGCAACCCAAGATCAATGTGTCTGCCCCGCGTTCCAGCAGAGGCGATGTATAATTTTCGATCAGTTTGCGAGTTCGATCACTGCTTAATTCGCCCGACTCAACTTGCTCGACCAAACCCGGGCATCCTTGGGTGACAATCTCAACCTCTTCACCATAGCGTTCCAGCAATGCGGCAAAGCGAGCGCTCTCTAAGGTGCCAATGGTCGCAAGCACTCCGACGACACCGGTTTTTGTTGCAGCAACTGCAGGCTTGACAGCGGGCTCCATGCCCACGATGGGCACGCTAAACTGGTTGCGCAAACACGCAACAGCTGCAGCGGTAGCAGTGTTGCATGCAATGACAATGGCATCCGCACCTTGCTCGACCAAAAAGCGGGTGAGGATTTGCGCGCGTTGCAATATATATTCAGGCGATTTATCACCATAAGGAACGTGAGCCGAGTCGGCGATGTAGATCAAGCGCTCATCGGGAAGTAATCGGCGAATATGCTGCAGCACGGAAAGTCCGCCCACACCAGAATCGAAAACACCGATCGCTCCCGAATATTTCATGAATCCTTAGGGCACAACTTGATCGCGTAAAAATTCTTCATACGTGCCGTGGTAATCGTTCACACCTTTGGCTGAAATCTCAATAATTCTTGTTGCCAGCGAACTCACGAATTCGCGGTCGTGGCTTACAAATACAAGCGTGCCTTTAAATTCGAGCAGTGCCGTGTTGAGCGCTTCGATCGATTCCATATCCATATGGTTGGTCGGCTCATCCATCAGCAGTACATTGGGTCGCGCGAGCATGAGTTTGCCAAACATCATACGGCCCTTTTCGCCGCCGGAGAGCACTTTTACACGCTTTTTAACGTCGTCTCCGGAGAAAAGCAACCGTCCCAATGTACCGCGCACCACTTGGTCGTCATCGTTCGGCCCGCGCCAATCGATCATCCAATCCATCATCAATTTATCTTCGGCAAACTCATGCGTATGATCCTGCGCATAGTAGCCGGGCTTGGCTTTGTCCGCCCATTTGATAGTGCCTGTATTAGGCGCAAGATCACCTGCGAGACAGCGCAGCAGCGTGGTTTTGCCGATACCATTCGGGCCAATGATCGCAACCTTTTCGCCGGCGTCGATACGGAAATTGACGTTGGAGAAAAGTACCTTGTCGTAACCCTTGGACAAATGTTGAACTTCTACCGCGACACGATGCAGTTTTTCGCGTTCGTCATATTCGAAACGAATGAAAGGATATTGGCGGCTGGAAGGTTTGATATCTTCAATCTTGATCTTGTCGATCTGCCGTGCACGCGAAGTGGCTTGCTTGGCCTTGGAAGCATTGGCCGAAAAACGTGCCACGAAGGCTCTCAACTCGGCAACTTTTTCTTTTGCTTTAGTATTGTCCGCAGACTGCTGCTCACGCGCCTGTGTGGAAGCCAACATATATTCGTCGTAAGTGCCCGGATACACTGTGATCTTGCCATAGTCCAAGTCGGCCATGTGCGTGCAAACGCTGTTCAGAAAGTGGCGGTCATGCGAAATAATCACCATTGTGCAATTGCGCGCGTTGAGGATATCTTCCACCCAACGAATGGTGTTGATATCAAGGTTGTTGGTCGGTTCATCCAGTAGCAGAATGTCCGGATTGGAAAACAGCGCCTGTGCCAGCAAGACGCGCAGCTTGAAACCCGGAGCGACAGCACTCATTTGGCCTTGGTGCAACTCTTGCGCAATGCCGACTCCGTTCAACAATTCGCCAGCGCGCGCCTCGGCGGTGTAACCGTCATATTCGGCAAAGGTGGCCTCCAGATCGGCGGCGCGCATGTAGTCTTCTTCGCTCGCATCCGGATTAGCGTAGATAGCGTCGCGTTCGGACATCACGCCCCACATCTCGTTGTGACCCATCATCACAACATCCAGTACGCGCTTGTCCTCAAAAGCGAACTGGTCCTGACTCAACTTGCCGAGGCGCTCTCCCCTATCCAGCATAACCTCACCCGAAGTTTGCTCCAGATCGCGCCCCAAAATCTTCATAAAAGTAGACTTGCCGCAACCGTTGGCACCGATCAGGCCATAACGGTTGCCGTCGCCAAATTTGACAGAGACATTTTCAAACAGGGGCTTCGCCCCGAATTGCATCGTGATATTTGCAGTGGAAAGCATGATGATGCCATAAAAATTAAGGCGCGCATTCTACCATTAGAGCAACTATGGAACTGATGCGCGTTCCTTTTTGGATGCCAAATTTTCTCTTACAGCGGTTACCATGATAAAATGTAAGGGTATTAAATTACATATTTTGAATATAGTACTTAGTTAATTTTTAGTGCCTAAATAAACTCACTCTGTAATATATCGCAGAACTATATTTTCAATAATGCGTTTGTACTCAAATACCAGTCTCGATTGGCTGGTCTCATTATGAACTGCAACCCTATGATCTACGTTTGCATCTTAAAGGAACATCAATGAAGGTATCAATACTGACAATCGTCCTACTCTCGTCACTTTCCTCAGTTGCTTCAGCTGAAGGGTATTATTTTGTGGCAACCGTGGGTCAGTCTTATTCGAATTTGTGCCCCAGCACGAACAAACTCCAATATGGCTGTTCTAATTCAGGTGATGCAGGCGAGTTCTCGGGAGGTTATTCAATCAATCCAAATCTCGGTGTTGAGATCAGTTATAAAATTCTGGGTACATATGCGGCATATGACCAAAACAGCTCTGGCACCGACGGTGCTGCTACTGCTTATACAAAAGCAGGTGCATTTGCTGCTACTGCAGTTGGCAATTATGAACTCTACAAAAATCTCTCCCTTATTGGAAAGTTGGGCATCGCCGATATCATGATTACCCAGCCATCTCAAGCAGGCAACCATACTGCAACCAATACAAATATTTTTTATGGCCTGGGTGTGCAGTATGATTTTACCAAGAGCGTTGCAGGACGTGCAGTTTGGGAAAATTTGGGCACGGTTGGTAATGGCGATACTGGCGAAAGCCGTATGTCCATGCTTTCTGGCGGTCTCGTTTTTAAATATTAATTGGCTAACCCTGCCTCTAATTCAGAAGGAATTTATTAACATGCATGTAATCAGTCTGCTACTTTTGTTTTTCTCTTTTTCTAACATTGCAGTTGCCGAAACAAGTAATACCAGCCATGCCGGCAAATGGTTTTTTAGTTGGGGTTACAACCGCGGTTTCTATCAAAATAGCGATGTCTCACTTCATGGCACCGATCAAAACGGGGTACCTTTTGACTATACTTTGCATAACACAGCGGCCCATGATGAACAGTCCGATCCGAGTTTTCAACTCCTGTTCCCAGATATAACGATTCCTCAAACTAACGAGAGACTAGGTTATTACCTCGATGAAACACACCGGATCAATTTCGGTGTGGATCATATGAAGTACGTAATAACGCAAGGTCAGACAGTGCCAATTTCAGGCACGAATATTACTTGCGGGTTGTGTACTTCTGGCACTCAAACGATTACTCCTGCTTACATGGAGTATGAACATACCGATGGTTTGAATTACATCAGTATCGGCTATGAGGTTCTTTATCCGTTCTGGGAAAACAGCCTCTTCAAATTGTCTGCCGTACAAGGACCTGATGCCGGTATTGTATATCCCAAGACTAACGTCACCATGGCAGGTGCGGGTCAGTTACGTCATGACGATTTCAATATTGCCGGATATGGTGCCGCCTACAAAGTGGGTCTAGTTGCCGATATTGGAAAAAACTGGTTCCTGCAACTTGATTTCAAAGAAGGCTTGCTGAATATGCCTTGGATCAGAATCGACAATAATCCGAGTGATGGCGCTTCACAAAAAATCCAATTCTTCGAAGGTATTTTAGCGTTGGGTTATGTATTCTAACTAGCCTGCATTGCTACTTCAAAGCCGAGTTTTACCTCGGCTTTTTTAACAACCTCAATTCACACAGCACAATTCAGCCAGCCCATGGTCAAACTCGGCCAAGAGGTTCAAGATGCCTCGCTCATGTTAAAATTGTTCCCTTTTACTTGTCGCTGGTAAATCCAGCAGGCTCGAACTGCAATCTATCGATCACTCGATTCTCTGGTGCCAAAAATACCCGGAATTGTTCTCAACAAAGAATCGCCCTATTTTTCAGAAAGCTATATATGATCACAAGATTTAACAAGACGCTAATATTCGCTGCAATTTTATCCATAGCACCCTGTTCGATGGTTCTTGCCCAAAGTAATCAGGATGTCCAGTCATCAAGCTCAGACAATTCCATAACACAAGGATCCGGCAAGGATAGTCCTTCTCACGCTCTCATTAAGAACAACAACTGGTACTTTTCCTGGGGCTATAGCCGGCAATGGTATGCGCCTTCCGATATTCACGTTACCCAGCCCGGTCTCGGTAATAATTTCACGGTACACCAGGCTCAGGCATCCGACCTCGCAGCAAGTGTTCCTGAAACGATTGATTCAACTTTTAAACTGAACTTCTTCGCACCACAGGAAAATATCCGGATAGGTAATTTTATTGATGCGGAGAAAACGTTCGCCATCGAATTCTCGCTGGATCATAGTAAATACAACACTAACCTCGGTCAAACAGCGCGCGTTACCGGCACCATTAACAACCTGCCCGTCGATCAGAACATGGTGCTCGACCAACAAACTTTTGATTACGTACATCACAATGGTTTAAATCACCTCATGTTGAACGCGGTCTGGTTACATCACCTATATGGCCCTAAACAGAAGCCCGGGGATTTGGAATCAATCAGCCGGATCGGGGCCGGATTTTTACTACCGCATTCCGAGAACACCATACTAGGTAACACAAATGAGGTTGGCCCCAAGTGGGGGCAAAACACATGCTGTTTCGCCAGAAACGATTGGTGGCAACTCCTCGGCTGGACCGCAGGTGTCGAGGTGGGAATGCGTTACAGGATTAGTGAATCAATGTACCTCGAACTCACAGCAAAAGAGGCATACGGCGTTTTGCGAAGAGTTCCGGTATATCAGGGCTCGGCCGACCAGGAGATTTGGATGACTGAGGGAGTGTTCTCTGCGGGTTTCTTGTTCTAAGGATACTTTATTGCAGAGTAAAAAAAGCCGAAGTCATTCTCGGCTTTTTTATAACCCCAGCTCTCCCCACATCGCATCAACTTTCGCCTTCACCGCTGCGTCCATAATGATGGGTGTACCCCATTCGCGTTGAGTTTCGCCTTGCCATTTGTTGGTGGCATCCAATCCCATCTTGCCGCCCAAACCTGACACAGGGCTGGCGAAATCCAGATAATCAATAGGAGTATGTTCAACCAACAAGGTGTCGCGCACCGGATCAACTCGGGTAGTGATCGCCCAGATGACTTCCTGCCAGTTGCGAATGTCGATATCGTCATCCACCACGATGATGAACTTGGTATACATGAACTGTCGCAGATAGGACCAGATACCAAACATCATGCGCTTTGAATGACCGGGATACTGTTTCTTGATGCTGACAATCGCCATGCGATAGCTGCATCCTTCCGGCGGCAAATAGAAATCAATGATCTCAGGAAATTGTTTTTGCAACAGTGGCACGAATACTTCGTTCAAGGCGACGCCAAGCATTGCCGGTTCGTCAGGCGGTTTGCCAGTATATGTGGAATGGTAGATCGGATCTCGGCGCATGGTGATGCGTTCGATTGTGAATACCGGAAATTTATCTTGTTCATTGTAGTAGCCGGTATGGTCGCCGTAAGGACCTTCAAGCGCAGTTTCGTTTGGATGAATAACGCCCTCCAGCACGATTTCGGCGGAAGCTGGTACTTGCAAATCGCTTCCGATACATTTAACCAATTCGGTCTTTGCACCGCGCAATAATCCAGCAAACTGGTATTCAGAAAGAGAGTCTGGAACTGGCGTTACTGCACCAAGAATAGTCGCCGGATCGGCGCCGATCACCACAGCGACAGGAAATGGTTTGCCCGGATTTTTTTCGCAATGATCGCGAAAATCCAATGCACCGCCGCGATGGGCCAGCCAGCGCATAATAACTTTATTTGACGCAATCACTTGCTGGCGATAGATACCTAGATTTTGGCGTGACTTGTTCGGCCCGCGCGTAACCACCAAACCCCAAGTGATGAGAAGTGCTATATCACCAGGCCAACAATGTTGTACCGGCAATTTGCTCAAATCTACATCCGCACCTTCCCACACGATGTCTTGGCATGGCGCGGAAGATAGAACCTTTGGCGACATGGTGAGTACCTGCTTTAATACAGGCCACTTCTCCCAAGCATCTTTTAATCCTTTGGGGGGTTCCGGCTCTTTGAGGTAAGCGAGTAGTTTTCCCACTTCGCGCAATGCTGTAACGCTTTCTTCTCCCATTCCTAGTGCCACACGACGCGGTGTACCAAACAGGTTGGCGAGGACTGGCATTTTGTGACCGACGGGATTTTCGAATAGAACAGCCGGACCCTGTGCACGCAATACACGATCGCATATCTCGGTCATTTCCAGATGGGTAGATACCGGAAAGCTGACTCGCTTAAGTTCGCCCAACTTTTCCAGCTGTGCGATAAAGTCTCGCAGGTCATGATATTTCATTTCGAAGCACCGATCACTAGGGGCGTATGGCAATACGCCCTTGTACCAATTATTTTGTATGCCACGAAGCGCGTATTGCCATACGCCCCCTCGAACTATTATTTAATCCGGATAAAAGCTTGCTTCGCCTTCTGGTCGTGTTTTAAAACGTTTATGTAACCAGAAATATTGTTCCGGCATTTCCAATATACGCTGTTCAATAAACTCGTTCATGCGACGCGCATCCATGATGTCGTCTCCACTTGGATAGTTTTCCCATGCTGGATAAAAGGTCAGCACGTACCCTTCTCCACCGGGTAACATGCGGGTGATACTGGGCACAACTTTCGCGTACGTTATTTGCGCTATTCGCGGAACAGAAGTCATCGTCGCTGCCGGTACGCCAAAGAATGATATGAATGCGCCGTCTTTAATTTCCTGATCCTGGTCTGGTGGATAAATTAAGGGCATGCCTTTACGCATGCCCTTAATGATGGGACGCAAACCTTCTTGTCGGGAATAAAGATGTTGATTGCCAAACCGTCCTCGTTTTTCCAGTAACAATCTAGTCAGATATTGATTCTTTTGGGTCGCATACATGCACACCGTATCTGTACGTTGAGCAATCCATTGCCCGCCAATATCCATGCCTACAAAATGAGGGGTCAGTAGAATTGAAGGTTTGTCTTTTATTGCATTAAAATGTTCAATGCCCTCGATTCGAATCAAACTGTTAATTTGCTCGGCACTGCCCCACCACAAAATGCTGCGCTCCATGACCCCACGACAAAACATTTTGAAATGTTCACGAATAAGCTTCTCTCTTGCTTCATCACTCATCTGTGGGAAACAAAGTTTTAAATTAATCATGCCAACCGTGCGACGTTCATTTGCAATCGGGTATAGCAAAATACCAAGACCGTTCCCGATGGCAACTATGAGTCGAAATGGCAAAAAATGGATCAGCCAAAAAATAAATACACCGATACGTGTCATCGCTTCACTTCCTTAACGGCATTAACACGAGACTCGCGTAGCGAATCGGTCGCCCCCTCTCCCACCGGGGGAGGGTTGGAGAGGGGGCAACGGGCATCACGAGCTTCAATTTTCGGGGTTTCACTATTGTATAGCCCATCGGGCGGCAACGCTCCGCGCGGAACTTTGTAACGGTTATAACTCCACAGATATTGCTCCGGACAAGTAGCAATCACTCGCTCCATTGAAGTATTGATCTGTTGCGAAATAGACGCTGATTCATCGATAATTAAAGGAGATATATTCAACTCAAAACCTTTCCCTTGCGGCAAGCGCTTGCAGCTACACATCACCATTGTCGCACCACTGGACTGGATGAGTCGCCCGATCAACGTCATAGTAAAAGCTGGCTGTCCAAAGAACGATGACCACTCACCCTCACCGTTACCCGGAACTTGATCCGGCAACACACCAACGGTCTCGCCCCGCTTGAGCGCTTTGAGCAACTGCCTTACGCCACCCATGTCGGTCGCGGCCAATTTTGTCTGGCCTCGTTCGCGTCCTTCATGCATCAAAATATCTAAAAATTTCCATTTAGGCGGTCGATACATTGAGGTCATCGGTTGGCGCGCTGCTATATAAAGGCCGATCAATTCAAAGCACCCAAAATGAGGAGTCAACATGAGCACTCCCTTGCCTTTGATTTGAGCTGCTTCAATATGTTGCCAACCTTGACAATATTTAACACTTGCAACGACTTCATCCAGCGGGCGCTTCCACACCCAAGGTAATTCCAACGCACTTTTGCCCACTTCACTCACACTTGAATGTAAAATCTTTCTAAACTCTGTTTCAGAAAAACTGTCCTTGCCCTTGATGTATTCCATTCCATTCCGAAGATTTTCTCTCATACGGTTAGCGTAAATTTCGGACGATAAGTATGTCACCCAGCCGAATAGGGTGCCAAGACGATGTAATACCGATAAAGGCAAACGCCCCAATTGATTAAATATCCAGATCATTTCAAAGAAAATCCTTAAAACTCGCTAAACCTAAGTTTTTGTTATAATGCTGGCCCTTTTTCTCCACCTCTAGAAGCGAGCACGCAATATGAGCGAATATTTTTTTACGTCTGAATCTGTTTCCGAAGGCCACCCGGATAAAGTCGCAGATCAAATTTCCGACGCCATTCTGGACGCCATTCTAGCCCAAGACCCCTATGCGCGTGTAGCTGCTGAAACACTGGTCTCCACAGGTTTAACCGTTTTGGCCGGAGAAATCACCACCAGTGCAAACGTAAATTACGCCAAAGTTGCTCGTGAAACCATTCGCCGTATCGGTTACGACGACCCGAGCTTGCGCTTTGACGCAGACGGTTGTTCGGTCCATGTATGCTACGGAACGCAAAGTCCGAATATTGCTCAGGGTGTGGATCGCGCTTCTGATGACTACCTTAATCAAGGCGCCGGCGATCAAGGCTTGATGTTCGGTTTCGCTTGTAACGAAACAGACACGCTGATGCCGTTGCCTATTTACCTTTCGCACCGTATCGTTGAGCGCCAGGCGTTGTTGCGCAAAGATGGTCGTTTGTCTTGGCTGCGTCCCGATGCGAAGAGCCAAGTGACGGTCAAGTATCTGCACGGTAAACCTCATAGTATCGATACAGTAGTACTCTCAACCCAGCATTCTCCAGAGTTTTCGCCTCCGGAAAAGCAGAAAGCACTTCATGAGGCAGTAATTGAGGACATCATCAAGCCGATGTTGCCGAAAGAACTCATCAAGGGTGAAATCAAGTATCTGGTGAACCCGACAGGCTGCTTTGAAATCGGCGGTCCTCATGGTGATGCCGGTTTGACAGGTCGCAAGATCATTGTAGATACCTACGGTGGTGCAGCCCCCCACGGCGGAGGCGCATTCTCCGGCAAAGATCCTTCCAAGGTTGACCGCTCGGCAGCTTATGCAGGCCGTTATGTAGCAAAAAACATTGTTGCTGCAGGCTTGGCAGATAAATGCCTGGTTCAGATAAGCTATGCCATTGGCGTTGCGCAACCCACCAGTATCATGGTGACAACTTATGGTACCGGGAAAATCTCCGACGAAAAAATCACCGAGCTGGTTAAATCTCATTTTGATTTGCGTCCAAAAGGTATTGTACAGATGCTTAATTTGTTGCGTCCGATCTATCAAAGCACGGCAGCTTATGGTCACTTCGGTCGTGAAGAGCCTGCGTTCACATGGGAAGCAACAGACAAAGCCGCAATTCTGAAAGCAGACGCAGGACTGTAGGAAGCTTCTAGAAATTTAATTTTCTAAGCTAGTCAAGGCGCGAACAAAAAATTGCGCCGCAGTATATATTGATATGTAAGAAGTAATTTTTTGTGAGCAACGCCGCATAGCAACGAAAATTGGATTTATTTGTATCACCCATCTCTCCGAGGGGCGCTGCAGCAGTCACATTTAGTGAATCTGTCAGGCTCGGTAGAGGTGGATCAATTGTAGCAACGGCGCCCATTCATTATTTTTATGAATGGAGTGTTTTATGTCTAAAGACTACGTCGTTGCTGACATCAATCTGGCCTCTTGGGGCCGTAAAGAAATCGCGATTGCCGAAACAGAAATGCCCGGCCTGATGGCAATTCGTGAAGAATTTTCTGCAACCCAACCATTACGTGGCGCGCGCATCACCGGCTCGTTGCATATGACAATTCAAACTGCTGTATTGATTGAAACACTGAAAGCACTCGGCGCGGAAGTGCGTTGGGCTTCATGCAATATCTTCTCAACGCAAGATCACGCTGCAGCTGCTATTGCTGCCGGTGGCACGCCAGTATTCGCGGTCAAAGGTGAAACGCTGACTGAGTACTGGGATTATACGCACCGCATTTTCGAATGGGCTGATGGCGGCTTTACCAACATGATTTTGGATGATGGGGGTGACGCCACTCTGCTGCTGCATGTGGGCACCCGCGCTGAAACAGATGCCTCACTAGTCAGCAAACCAGGTTCTGAAGAAGAAACTTGCTTGTTTGCTTCAATCAAGGCCAAGTTGGCGACTGATAAGAATTGGTACTCCAAGCGCCTCGCTGCTGTAAAAGGTGTAACCGAAGAAACCACAACTGGTGTTCATCGTTTGTACCAAATGCACGCACGCGGCGAATTAAAATTCCCAGGCATCAATGTGAACGATTCCGTTACCAAGTCCAAGTTTGACAACTTGTACGGTTGTCGTGAATCACTAGTCGACGGTATCAAGCGTGCAACCGACGTGATGATTGCAGGCAAAGTCGCCGTGATCGCCGGTTACGGTGATGTGGGCAAGGGCTCTGCTCAAGCCATGCGCGCGTTATCTGCGCAAGTATGGGTGACTGAAATTGATCCGATCTGCGCACTACAAGCCGCGATGGAAGGTTACCGCGTGGTAACGATGGAATTCGCTGCCGACAAGGCGGACATTTTTGTCACCACCACTGGTAACTTCCATGTCATCACGCATGACCACATGGCAAAGATGAAAAATCAGGCCATCGTCTGCAATATCGGCCACTTCGATAATGAAATTGACGTCGCTTCCTTGGAAAAATATCAATGGGAAGAGATCAAACCTCAAGTCGATCATGTGATTTTCCCTGACGGCAAGCGTATCATCCTCCTAGCCAAGGGTCGCTTGGTGAACTTGGGTTGCGGTACCGGACATCCGTCTTATGTGATGTCATCTTCCTTCGCTAATCAGACTATTGCTCAGATCGAACTGTGGACTGAATCTGAAAAAGGTTCTGGCAAGTATCCGATAGGCGTTTATACTTTACCGAAACACTTGGACGAAAAGGTCGCTCGTTTACAACTTAAGACATTGAATGCACAATTGTCTGAACTTACTGACCAACAAGCTGCCTATATCAACGTACCTAAGCAAGGTCCGTACAAGTCCGACCATTACCGCTACTAATCTGATGTGGCAATACTAACTGGAAAACGGGGGCGGGGTTTTCCGCCCCTCTTA
>CAIRAO010000275.1 GCA_903876625.1 uncultured Gallionellaceae bacterium
ATGGTGTATGGGTCTAAATTAATAAGGGTTTGGTAACTTAAGCTTTCGTAGTCGTATACAGAAGCATCAACCCATTGAGCGCCCAAATACGCCGAGAAGCCGTTTTTAAAGATGAAAAGCTTGTTTGCAATATGTATGATCGTATTTTCTACGTTCGTTTGGGCAGATCAAAAATCTCCAACAACCCCTCCTAAAGGTGTGGTTACAGGCGAGGTAATGGAAGTGATTAATGTGGCTAATTTCACTTATCTTCGCCTCAAAACAGGAAATGGCGAAGTATGGGCTGCTGTAGTCCAGAATCAGGTACAACAAGGCGCAACGGTTACGATCGAAAATGCAATCGTCATGAGTAATTTCGAAAGCAAAGCGTTGAAACGGACCTTTGCGACGATCATCTTCGGTTCACTTGGAGGTGCGGCAGCAACTCCTTCGACAGCTATGCAAGCAAGCACGGCTATATCGCCTTCGGCGAGTTCGGCAACCAGCGCTTCAGGTTCTCGTTTAATGGGAATGTCCTCTCCCCTGATTCCAAAGAAGATGGAATCAACGGGCGACGTTCATGTGAAAAAAGCTAGCGGAAAAGATGCTCATACAGTTGCCGAAGTCATGTCAAAGGGAGCTGCTCTTAAAGACAAGACCGTCGTAGTTCGCGGTAAAGTCGTAAAATATAACGCGGGTATCATGGGAAAGAATTGGATACATCTGCGCGACGGTTCAGGCTCGGTAGAAAAAGAAACGAACGATATACTTGTGACTAGTGCGGGTCCTGCCAAAGTTGGAGATATCATCACTGCAAAAGGTGTGGTGCATACAGATAAGGATTTCGGTGCCGGCTATTCCTACAAAGTGCTGATTGAAGATGCGACTTTGCAATAAGGATTCCGATTCATTTTCGGTTTTGATTTGTATTTGAAAGTTTGATTAGATAGCCTGGAGCGTTCTTGTTTAAATTCATCGGTATTGTTTTAGGGTTTATATACCACGATTTTTGGCTCGGATTGCTCGGCTATATCGTAGGCGCTTTTCTCGACCGCATCAGAGTATATGGAACGGGTGGAATGAACCCGTTGCAGAACACTTTACGCCAAGCCGTATTCCTTGAAACACTGTTCATATCGATGGGCAAGTTGGCCAAAGCTGATGGGCATGTGTCGCAGGAAGAGATTGACCATGTAGAAATGTTCATGCAAAAAATGGGCATGACCGCAGATCATCGCTTGCAAGCTATCGCTTTGTTTAAGAAGGGAGCCGACCTGTCATTTGACATTAAGCCGACCTATACCAAATTCATGAGTGTTTGCGGGCACACTAAAGATTTGAAGCAGGTGATGCTGGTTTATCTCATTGTGATGGCGCTGGCAGACGGTCATTTCCACCCGGCTGAACAAGCGCTGCTCAGCGATATTTCCGGCTATATGGGCTACGACCAGGCAACATTCAAACACCTCGTTGAAATGGTGCTGAATCAGACCAATTTTGGCGGGAGTCAGGTCAATTCCGCAGAAGCTTTGGAAGGCGCTTATAAAGCATTGGGTGTGACAAAAGAGAGTACCGATGCTGAGATCAAGCGCGCCCATCGCAAATTGATGAGCCAATACCATCCGGACAAACTGATGGGGCAGGGAGTACCCGAAGATATGATCGCAATGGCCACTGAGCAGGCTAAAGAAATCCAACTGGCCTACGATTTAATCAAGAAGAGTAGAAGCACCTAAGATGCTGTTTTCGTCCAAGCATTCCCGTCCGCGATATACCGGGCTGCATGGTTCATCCGATGCGTTGGCGTTAGCTCAGCTTGCTGAAACCAAATCTCCCTTGGTCGTGATTGCCGCGAGTGCGCTGGATGCGCAAAGGTTAAAAGAGGAAATACCCTTCTTCTCGCCAAAATTGCGTGTACATCTTTTGCCCGACTGGGAAACGCTGCCTTACGATCACTTTTCGCCGCATCAGGATCTTGTCTCAGAACGTCTTGCCACGCTGCATCATATTCGCAGCCATGCCTGTGACATTGTTATCGTGCCGATTACTACTGCGCTTTATCCGCTGCCCCCCGTGGAGCATCTTGCAGCGTATACATTTTTTCTCAAACGCAATGAAAAGCTGAATCTCACACAACTGCGCGAACAGCTAACCTTCGCCGGTTACAACCATGTACAACAGGTGCTGACACCCGGTGAGTATTGTGTTCGTGGCGGCATCATCGACCTGTTTGCGATGGGGAGTGTATTGCCCTACCGCATTGACTTGTTCGATGATGAAATTGAAACTATAGCGACTTTCGATGTGGATACTCAGCGCACCCTTTATCCTGTGCCGGAAATACGTCTGCTGCCCGCGCGCGAATTTCCCATGGATGAAAAAGGACAGGCGACTTTTCGCCAGAACTTTCGAGATCGCTTCGAGGGTGATCCTTCCAAATCCAGAATATATAAAGATGTCAGCAAGGGCATTGCACCGGCGGGGATAGAATATTACCTGCCGCTGTTCTTTGGCAAAACTGCCACGATATTCGACTACCTGCCGAAAATGGCTACGTTGTGTTTACATAACGATGTTGATGAAGCCATTGTCACTTTTGCCAAAGATACTGCCTCGCGTTACAACCTGCTGCGCGGCGATCCACAACACCCGTTATTGGAAG
>CAIRAO010000276.1 GCA_903876625.1 uncultured Gallionellaceae bacterium
AAGGATGATATCCTAGGGGTTAAATCTCTACAAGATACGATTTCTTCAGTCTTGCCAAACCCCTGCAAACCATTTTGATCAATGATAATGGTTAAATTGTTTAACTGATGATGAACTGAAAAAGTCAGAGCCTCCCAACAACTACCTTCTTGCCATTCTCCATCAGAACATAGGCAATAAATTTGTCGATCCGATTTTTGGTATTTGGCAGCCAATGCTAGGCCCGCTGCCAACGAAGGCCCATGCCCCAAAGAACCAGTGGAAAAAAGGAGGCCCGGAATTCCAGCGCCACTGGGATGCCCGGGTAGAAGCGTATTATCTTTGCTAAAAGTTTCTAAATCCGAGTCATTGAGTTTTCCCTGACTCCAAAGCGTTGCATACAGAGCCCCAGCAGAATGTCCTTTCGATAAAATGAAACGATCAGCGGGCTTCATTACACAATGATGAAGGGTCATCAAGGCGTCGATACAGGAGAAATTACCTCCAAGATGACCACAATTCGAGTTGTAGTGCATTTTCAAAAGCCTGAGCTTGGTTGTCTCTAATAAATTATTAAAGCCGTCTTGCATTGAAATTCCCTCTGTTTTTCATCTTCCAGCTAAAGTGGTTGCAGCCGAATTTTATTGGCTGGATGGTCTGCCAGCCGAACATGCGGTTGTCGCATCCACCATGGAGCGAACAGGCTTTAAAAGCTGCTGTACTCGAGCATCTTTATAGCCGCCGGCACCTTCAGACGTCTTGAATGTGCCAACTATCTCAAAATCTGTGGCGACATTGACACCAAAACTCGATAGAATGTGCGGGGAAATTTTTCTGGGACCGTCTGGTTCTATCAGTATCCAAGCTGTTGCTATTTTCTGACATGTTACTTTGTTCAGCATCGCCACAGCAAGTGAATCGCTTCCTGGGTAGCCACCAACCGTCCATGGCTGTCCAATGTTGCTGGCACCCATGGCATACAGCATTCCGGGAGATTGTCCCGTCAAATCGATCATGGGTGTGCCTTGCTTGAATCCTGCTTTCTTTGCAACGCCCACAGCTTCTTCCAAGTATTGACCAAAGCCTTTGGATAAAATCAGAGTGGATCCCGGCCTCCCTACTTCAATTTTGTAATCGTTGTCGCGCAGGGGTTGGGGTTGGCGATATGGTGATTCGATACCGCTCTGAATCAGGGCCACGGTTATCATTTGAACAGCCATGCCAAGAGGTAGCAGTATCGAAATAATATTCCGTTTGAGTGCTATTGGCGCCAACAAAACAAGACCGGCAAGAACCCAAAATATCCCAGCCAATTCACCAGAAACCCAATAATTAACACCTGTTCCAAACGCATAGGCGTAAGGTAGCGCCATAAAAGTCAGTGCCAAAACCCATTGAGTGCGTGATATTTGAAAAAGGCCTTTGAAACGATATAACGAAAATCCTGCCAACGCTGCTGCGAAAGGGACAGACCAAATCAAAAGGCCTTGAAATTTATCGATATAAAAAACTTGTTGAGCAAATCCTAGAGCTATCGTCAGGCCAGTCAATGCAAAAACAATTGATAGCATGTTGCTGCCGTAAACCAACACTTTTATTGTTGCTTGAGAAAAGTAGGATGCAGAAAAAAAAGCTGCCATACATGTAACCAAAAGTAATTTCCCTCTTTCGCCAAAATAAAAACTATCAACTCTAAACATTTGACCGGCTTCGTGATCCGTACTTAGCATGTGATACATTTCGGCACCACCTTTTAGTCGGTCAACAAATGCAATTATTGATCTGTCAATGGCGAATGCTGAGAGAACAATCAATCCTGCGGCTATAGCAACTGAAATTCCCAACAACCGTAGACTAAACCTCCCCGCAAATAACAAATAAAAACCAGTACATAGACCAAGTGCGACAGCGGTCGTTGGCTTTGCCATAAAGGCTAACCAACCTCCGATTCCGATCAAGAGCCAGCCAACAATACTTCTCTCTACTCCAACACCACAGGATACAGCAACACAACGAATGGACTTAATTCTCTCTACTACAACACCACAGGATACTACAACACAGCGAATGGACTTACTTCTCTCT
>CAIRAO010000277.1 GCA_903876625.1 uncultured Gallionellaceae bacterium
AGCTCGGGCAAAATGTCCTTATGATCAGGGTCGAGATGCTGGATGACAACAAACCCCATGCCGCTGGCCGGCGGCATATTACTCAGAAATTGTCCAAGCGCTTCCAGACCGCCGGCAGAGGCGCCGATGGCGACAATCGGAAAAAGCCGGGAGTTGGAGTTTTTCAAAATTGAAATCCGCCTCTTCTCAGTCGAACTTGCAACTTTCGCTTTAGAAGGCAAAACTAATTTTGATTTCTTTGGTTCCGTCTTCTTAAGTACCACGACTAAACTCCCGCAAAGAAATTTACTTCTTATCCAATTGTTCAAATACCGGCATGATCTACATCAGAATTATGCTTGCCAAAATTCAAGAAGTCACCAATATTTTCAGACATATAAAATATGATCTGCCTGTTTATTTGCGAAATTACACTGGCCCAGTCTCCGATAGCCGGCTGACGAAACAATTGTACCGAGGGGTACCACGGACTATCTGATCTTCCCAGCAGCCAACGAAAGTCGGCATTATGTGCGAGCAATATCCAGGTCGGTTTCCCCAAGGCAGCAGCCAGATGCGCCACGGCAGTATCCACTGAGATGATGATATCCATTTGCTTTATCAATGAGGCGGTTTCTGAAAATGAAGTTAATTCATCTTCGAAATGAGCGACTCCATGCCGCTTCAAAAGTATTTGATCACTTTCGGATATTTCTTTTTGGAGGCAATACCATTGAACGTCCGGCCTGAGTAATTTTAGAAAGCCCGGCAAAGGAATGGAACGTGCATGATCATTTGAATTGTGTTTGCTGCCTGACCAATTTATTCCCACGCGAAGCGAAGTTTTTTTCCCCAATTTATTCTTCCAGCTGGTATTAGTTGATACGTTGCCGAATAAATAAGCATCACTCGCGGGTATCGTCGACAGGCTTGTATTAAAAAGCATAGGCAAACTGAGCAAGGGGCAATAATAATCATAGGGCTCGTCCCGGGTTTCACTGATGATCGCTACACCCTCGAAGGCGTCTTTTAACAAGCCGGATAAAGAGGGATGTAAATAAATCACCGTCGTTGCCCCAAGCTGCGCAACCATTTTTGCATAGCGGGAAAATTGAATTGTGTCCCCCAATCCCTGCTCTGCAAGTAATAAAATGGTTTTTCCCTTTAAGCTTTCCTTGCCGTCCCAGAGCATGCCGTAAATTTTAACTTTAGACGGATTGGAAATTGAGTTGTCCCAGCGCCATTCATACTTTATCCAGCCATTTTCAAAGTCCCCGATCTTCAATCTGCAAAGAGCCTCGTTCCAGTGCGCATCGCCATAAGCGGGTTCAATCATTTGGGCACTGAGATATACATTTAAAGCTTTCTGATACAGATTCAAATTTTGATAGGTATTACCCTGATTATTTAATGCCGCTGCATAATCGGGTTTGATTTTGATTGCATTTGAATAACTCGCCAAAGCCTCTAAATTGAGATCCAAAAATTGCAGCGCAACGCCACGATTAAAATAGGCTTGTTCATAGCCGGGCCTGAGCGTAATGGCATCATCGTAGCTGGCGATAGCCTCGGTCTCTCTGTGTAATTTATGCAACAAGTTGCCCTTATTGTTATGTGCTTCCGCATAGGCTGGACGTAACGCAAGCACGTGTTCCAAACTGGTTAGCGCCGCTTCATAGCGTCCAAAGGCATACAGTGAATTACCACGATTAAAATGTGCCTCTACATATTCATTATCCGCGTGAATCGCCGCATCATAGCTGGCAAGCGCCTCATTTTCGCGTCCCAATGATTGCAGGGCAAGTCCGCGATTGTTGTGAGTCGCGGCGTTTGGTTGTCGCGGATCAATTGTCAACGCGTTGTCATAACAGTTTATTGCATCTTGATGACGATTCATGCCCTGATATACGTTGCCAAGATTCGTGAAAGCAATAAAATCATCAGGATTGATTTCTACAGACTCGCTGATCAGTTTTAATGCAGTTTCAAGAAAACCCTGTTGAAATAAAGTAACGCCAAGCAGATGAAGTGCGTCAGAATCCTGAGGGTTCGCCGCAAGGATTGTTTTGTACAATTGTTGGGCTTTTTGAATTTCTCCGGCCTGGTGGCAAGAGATAGCTTCTTGCAAATTGATGCTTATTGGTCTGGATATTGGCATCGATTACTTTCATGATCCTCGCACTGTGCTCTCCCAAGTTGAAGAAATCAAACCAGTGCGAATAATGGTTTGAGTTTACTTGCATTTAAACATCACTACAATATTTCAGCAGACTATAATGCCAGTCGCACTTCACAACGATTAATGGATGAAAAATTCTTCCAATTTGGCGTTAGAGCAAGCTTTGCAAGTTTGCGCAGCCGAACCTATTCATCAAATAGGTAACATTCAACCTCATATTTAGCGCACAAGCTTAAAGGATCGGCAGCTAATATTGGTTCGATCAATATCTATAGGGTAGCTCGTGCATTGGAAGCAAAGGTTAATCTCGGTGAGGATACTAAGGATGAATTGGAAAACCTGAATCAGGTTTGGAATTCATTTTTAAGAATTAAATA
>CAIRAO010000278.1 GCA_903876625.1 uncultured Gallionellaceae bacterium
CTTTATACCTCAAATTGTTTGATATCGAGTTAATAGTGAAGAGTGGATCAGACTTCACCCCCTTCATTTTGACGAAATAGAAAATCGTAATGAATGTCACAAGAAACCAACTACTACGTAATTTTGTCATTTTTGCGAAGACCCTGTTCCTTGTACAATCAACTATAAAATATCAAATTGAAAATATTTATCATGATTTCTGGTAGTTCAAGCGTAATCTATACAAATCAGCTGAGTCGTAGTAATAATTGTGGGAAAGTGGACACAGTACGTACACAGGTAACACCACAGTCTGTAGTCACAGTGACACCGGTATGATGACGACGTCACAGGGCGGCATGTACGTCCTGGGAACCCGAGGAATAAACAAAAATTTTGACATTGCGTAAGGTAGTGATTAAAATACAAGTTATCATAACAATTAGTCATTAAGAAGGAGTAAATGAAAATATTAAAATATTTGTAACTAATAAAGTAAGGGTATTGACAAAATGTTGGTGTCATTTAAAAAACTGAACGCCACCAAGTGGTATTATGTGTAACTTACATAATATTGAGACAATTGATATATATAATTTGGGTATAAACAACATTGGGTATACATGCCAACTTCAGTTGAATTAAGTGACTAATATTTTGTTAGTTACAATATAAATGACAGGTTGCAATAAAAATTGAAGGATTAACGTGCGAATTCAAGAAAAATCTTTATCTTAGGAGGATTCCTATGTCGACTGATATAGATACATATAACTGCCCATGCTCGAAAGGTGGCACACCGGGCATCTAAATGAACTTTATGGAGAGTCTGTCCTTGGGCGCTGGTACAAGTAAACGCGTACGCTAACTAATCGTAAAGGATTTGACAACTTTAAATGAAATTTAAAACGAATATTTGGTAGGATCGTCAAGCACTCTAACTCTTATTATTCTAATGGAAATAGACATAATTTGTACTCTTGTATTCGACAGCTTTCATCGTGTGATGAAGTAAATATCATTTGAATTTATTGCTTGCACAATGGCATTCCATTCATCGCAGTTAAAATGGCTGAATATTTAACATTGCTTAGATGATGCAAGTGTGGAACCTGTGTATCGAAGACAACCTTATCTGCATACTGTAGCTGTTTGCATCTTCAGACATTATAATGGCTTCATCGCAGCTTCTACCTTCACCGATTGCCAGTATCGTCTCAGCTTTAGGGGGATTAGAATTATATAGTTGTAATATTGATTTTTAATCACAATCTTGTGAATAGTCGCCATGTGGTAGACGAATATATACATGTGTTAATAGTGTCCAATGCGTTGCAGTTGGTATTAGTAATGACTGGTTATGCCGAAAGCGACCAATACATACAAAAATTATGGGTAAACCTTAAAGCGCGAAGTACAGCTTCGAAAAGCTCTCTATCATATGATATGAATTCATTCCAAAACACAATTGCAGTATCGCCATGTGTTGAGTAAAAAACCTTTTAACAAAATCTTTCCGCATCTTTATCTATATTTGAATGTTGACAGGGTGGAACTTGCCCTGTCCCTAGAGCGATGAGTTTTTCCCCAATAACTATTGTTGTTTGCCAGCCGGGCCAACAGATTCTATTTATACAAAAGGGTCATATTGACTTTATTTACCGCTAGGAGTGTAAAGTGGATTCATATATTGATACTATTTTCCGTATGACTGATGCCTCGCGGCGAACTGAAGGGACATCCACACAGCGGCCTGGCTGGCGCATCATTCTTTGCAGCGAGATGTGATATAGTTCATAAAGTCATCTAAATGATCTTAAAGTAAATTCTTTTAAAACTGAAGGAAATTAAGGACTATACAGTCCACTGAACGGCGTGACACATCCACTACTACAGTTTACTTCAGTTGACCATTTATATCATTATCTTGATTCTACTCACGCTGTGAAGGAGAAC
>CAIRAO010000279.1 GCA_903876625.1 uncultured Gallionellaceae bacterium
AACTGGCGGCACAGGCTACATTGGTTCACATACATGTGTTGAGCTAATTTCGGCTGGTTACAAGGTTGTGGTTGCGGATAATTTCAACAATAGCCGCATCGAATCCTTAAAGCGCGTGGAAAAAATTACGGGTTGCTCAATTCCGTTTTTCAAAGCCGATGTGAATGACCGAGATGCACTACGTGCAATTTTTCGCACTTATCCTATTGAAGCGGTGATTCACTTTGCCGGCCTGAAGTCAGTTGGCGAATCTGTCGAAAACCCCATGCACTATTATTACAATAATGTTTGCGGCAGTATTGCTCTGTTTGAAACAATGGCAGAGTTTGGCGTTAAACGTCTTGTTTTTAGTTCCTCTGCAACGGTTTATGGCGACCCACAAACTGTGCCTGTCAAAGAAAATTTTCCGCTAAGAGCAACTAATCCTTATGGTCGCACCAAATTGATGGTTGAAGAAATTCTGCGCGATATGGTTCAGGCTGATCCTGCCTGGCGTATTGCTCTATTGCGTTACTTTAATCCTGTAGGGGCACATGAAAGCGGACTGATCGGAGAAGACCCGAACGGCATACCAAATAATTTGATGCCCTTTGTGAGTCAAGTTGCGGTAGGTCGAAGAAATGAATTATTGGTGTTCGGTAATGATTACCCAACACACGATGGTACAGGAGTACGCGACTATATTCATGTGGTCGATCTTGCTGTTGGGCATCTGTCAGCTCTTGAAGGTTTGGAAAAACACAAATCAATATTGACTATCAATTTGGGCACAGGTGTCGGCTATAGTGTGCTCGACATCGTACAAGCCTTCGAGAAAGCAAGCGATCGTCAAATTCCATTCCGCATTGTTGATAGACGCGCAGGTGATATTGCAACGTGTTATGCCGATTCTAGTTATGCCTCGGAATTAATGAATTGGCGTGCGGTCAGGAATCTTGACGAAATATGCCGTGATGCATGGCGTTGGCAATCGGCGAATCCATTCGGATACCAAAATTCCTAAGAACAAAATTTGCAGATTTTCTTAAGCAGCTAAACGGCAGTAAAATCCAAATCAATATTGCGGCGTTTTGCTACGACGAAAAGAAATATAAGTCCACAGAGCATCAATAAATACGCTGAAGTTTCCGGAACGGAACTCACTGCAATCTCAGCGCGTTCGAAATCAAAATTTTCATTGCCAAAGTGGGTTTCTAATGTTGGCCTTCCGGAATTGCCGGTAAAGTCTGTAAATAAGCTGGGCTGGTTTTCAAAGCTGAAACTGTTAACGCCTGTTGCTAAGTGTAAGTTGCCATCTCTTCCCAAATTTGATTGAGCGTTGAAATTAAGGAATCCTGAATCACTACTTTGATTGAAATTCGCTGAAGCCGGAGCAAACAAAACTGACAGATATTCCGGGCTGGAGGTGGCGGCATTGGTATTCAAACTGGCTATGCAAAGCCCGAACGTTAGAATGATTGGAACCAAATGCGTGGCATGGTGCTTCATTGTGTTTCCTTAACATGGATAAAACAAATTTAAAATATCTGGCCTACTAATAATTCATTATCGCATGGATAAATATTCAAACTTAATAGGACGTTTGTCCTTATTTGACGACATGAATTAATTATGTGAGCTGATTTTTTTATCGAAAAAAATCAGATTATCATTGAATATTGTGACAATATTTCAAATCTGAAATATAAAAAAATAGGCCGTTCGGACTAGTGCTGCAATAATTTATTCATTGCCTTTTGTGCAATAAATCTGAAATGTAGTGCAGTGTAAAATTCAAAATTACTAAAAAGTACTACTGAATATGGAAAAAATTAAAGGAATGATCCTTGCCGCAGGGCAGGGTACCCGAGTACGGCCGTTAACACAAAATCTCCCCAAACCAATGATACCCATACTGGGCAAGCCTGTGATGGAATATCTGGTCGAGCATCTGGCACGTTATGGTGTAGATCAGATTATGGTCAACGTGGCATACAAACATTACAAAATAGAAAATTATTTTGGCAATGGGAGTCGTTGGGGTGTAGATATTGGTTACTCTTTTGAAGGTGTATACGAATACGGCGAGATTACCCCGAAAGCAATGGGCTCTGCCGGCGGTATGCGCAAGATTCAAGATTTTGGTGGCTTCTTCGATACCACCACAATTGTACTCTGCGGCGATGCACTGATCGATCTCGACATTGGGGCTGCAGTAGCAGAGCACATAGCCAAGAAAGCGATGGCGAGCGTCATCACGCTGGAGATACCTAAATCAGAAGTCAGTAACTACGGTGTCGTCGAGACTGATCAGGATGGCCGCATTATCGCCTTTCAGGAAAAACCAAAATCAGAAGAAGCGCGCTCTAATTTCGCCAGTACTGGTATTTACATTTTTGAACCGGAAGTCATTAATCTGATTCCGCAGGGAAAAGTGTTCGATATTGGTAGCCAGCTTTTTCCAATGCTTGCCGAAAAAGGGATGCATTTCTACGCACAAAAACGTATGTTCAACTGGATCGATATCGGACATGTGCACGATTACTGGACAGTATTGCAGCGCGTACTGAAAGGCGAAATCGCACAGATGCAAATGCCAGGTCACGAAATCAGTCCCGGTGTGTGGGTAGGACTCAACACACGTATAGATTGGGATAACGTCAAAATCCAAGGGCCGGTATATATCGACTCTGGAGTGTGTATAGAAGCGGGTGCCGAAATTATTGGCCCGACCTGGATCACACGCGGTTCACACATTTGCAAAGATGCCAAAGTTGTTCGTAGTGTGTTACTTGAATATACGCGTATCAGTGCGGGAATGACATTTGAAGAAACGATCGTTTCGCCCAGTTACTGTGTCGAGCATTGTAGCGGCGAGACTTATTACATCGGAGATGATCGCACACAATTGAGATGGGGTGATGCGAGGGGGCGGTGAGATGCAAGTGCTTCCACATTAGTGCCTTGACTATCGACTAAGGCTGGCAAAAGCACCCCCTCCCTAGCCCTCCCCCTGTGGGAGAGGGAATGCACTATTCCAGTAGCCCTGGCATGGTTGAAGTAAAGCGATATAAAGTTGCGACTGCTCTAAGTTCCCTTTCCCACCGGGGGAGGGAAAGGGAGGGGGTTTATAATTCTGACTAAATCTATCTAATACGCGTGTCTGTCCTTAATGAGCACTTGCAGCGTTTTTATTACGATGAAAAGATCAAGTCTTAAACTCCAGTTCCTGAGATAATCCAAATCGTAGTCGATGCGCTTTTTCATTTTCTCAAGTACTTCTGTTTCTCCGCGAAAACCATTGACCTGAGCCCAGCCTGTTATGCCTGGCTTAACCTTGTGTCGAACCATGTAGCCATCAATTAGTTTGCGATATTGTTCATTATGGGCTACAGCGTGGGGGCGCGGGCCAACCACACTCATCTTCCCTTGCAGTACATTGATGAATTGTGGCAATTCATCCAGTGAGGTCTTGCGCAGGAAGGCGCCAAGTGGGGTAATACGACTATCATTTTTCTGCGCCTGTGGAATATCAGGACCGTCCTCGGTTACTGTCATTGAGCGAAATTTGTAGACGATGATTTCCTTTCCATCAAGACCGTAGCGCCGTTGCTGGAAAATAATGGGGCCGGGTGAGCTGAGTTTGATCCCGATAGCAATGGCCAGCATGACTGGCGCAATCAGTATCAAAATAAGGAGTGACAAAACAATGTCGCTTATTCGTTTGATCACGCCATTGAATCCGGTAAAGGGAGATTCGCAAACCGCGACAACCGGAAGTCCGGCGACAGTGCTGAGTCGACCTTGAATGAGATCAGTGACAAAAATGTCCGGCACGAAATATATCGAGGCAGTGGTGTCGCGCAATCCGTCCAGCAAGGCCATGATGCGCGGTTGGCTAGACATGGGTATGGACAGATATATCAATGGGATTTTATTTTCGTTGACGAACAAAGGTAAGTCACTGATCTTGCCTAACACTGAACGCTCATAAGGATGAATCAAACGGCTAGCAACTCGGTCATCAAAAAAACCAAGTATTTTGGTGTTTGAATAAGGATCATTTTTCAAACGCGATGCCAATTCGATACTTTGCTCGTTGATTCCGACTGCGACCGCGTATTTGGTTTCACCCTGAAGTTTGAGGATGCTGGGAGCAAGTTGTCGTACCAGCAGATGAACTGCAATTTGGCTAGTGGGTGCAACCCAAAACCAGGCAATAAGAACTTCGTTATCGAAAAATTGCAGATAGCGGCTGGCATAGCCAAAGAAAGCCAACAATCCCACCTTAACGATCCAATCAAACCAGATATGCTTGATTTTGGTTGCCATGGACAAATGCAGTTGTGCATCACCCGGAAAACTGATCGCAAACATCAAAAGAGAAAGGATCAGATAGGGTGGTGTCAGTTCAGACTCTTTGAACAACACCAGGACATAAAGCGAAAATATGCAAATCAGCGGATCAACAAACCCACCGATCAAACAAGATGTACACGGATC
>CAIRAO010000280.1 GCA_903876625.1 uncultured Gallionellaceae bacterium
GTGTGATGGGCGTTAAAAAAAGGAGGAAAGTGTCAAAGGTAATGCCAGTCGTCGATGCGATCATGATGTTTGGGAAATTTCCTATCGCAGTCGCCGTGCCGCCAGTTATTAAGATCATTTTTTCGGGTTCCTGTTTTACCGCATTTCAATACGCGGTAGATGTTATCAATTACAAATGAGAATATCAGTTGGATATGACAGTATTTTGAAAGCCATCTCTTAATCAGGGCAAAGACTAAATTCATGAACGATGAGAACTCAACACGTAAAATTTACTGGCGTGGAGAATAAAAATATTCAATTACTACTGAAATATTTCAGATGCAGATTTTAATTTTTACTTACTTCTGATTCCTAAATCTGATATCACCAACCTGCAATAAATACATTCAGTCATGAATATTTATTTTAGCTAGGCTCCACGAGAACTTCTCGCAAAACTGATATTTCCGACTAATGGCATAATTCTCCAAATATGCATTAACTGTATTCCTGCACCAATAATAAAAAGTGTATTTGTCACCAAATAGCGTTTCCATAAGCGGCGAGGCTCTGAGCATAGACGATGAAACCATTCCAATCCGCTTTTCTGCATCCAAAGAGGAGCTCGTTTAAGCGTCCCTGCGTGGTAATCAAATGCAGCACCGACACCTATCATCACAGCATGAATTCGATTGCGATGAGCCTCCATCCACTTCTCTTGTTTAGGGCAACCTAGACTTACAAACACCACACCGGCACCGGAACTGTTAATGGATTTAATAATTTCCTCATCCTCTGCCTCGCTTAAAGTTCGAAATGGTGGTGAGTAACTACCACTGATACTTAGATCTGGAAATTCATTTTTTAACTTTGAAGTCAGTACCTTTAGCGTTTCGTTAGTACTTCCGTACAAATACACCCCATCCCCGCCACGTGCAGCCAACGCACAATATTTCCACATTAGATCCGGACCATTAATCCGTTCTTGTTCAACAAAACCCTGTTTGCTTAACATCCATGCAACCGGCATTCCATCAGGCGTAGCCATATCTGCCATATTCAATATCCGTTTGAATTCCGAATCATTTCTAGCTGTCATAACAGAATGGACATTGCAAATACAAACATAACGTGATTCGCGCGCTCTTGCCCAGCCAGCAATTCGCACTAATGTTTCACCCCATGAAAGCGCATCGATGTAAGTATCAATTACTCTTGCCCCTTCTCGGTTATCACTGACTTTCAACCTTGAATATTGATTTCGCCGTGCGATCACAATTGAAGTCATTAACAAACCAAGCAGGAGCATTACCCACGGTGCAACTTCGGGAACATGTGAGGCAGGAAAAGTATTTAATGAATCAACATAGCTTCCACCGGTTGTGCCGACAATATTTCTTGTGTTCTCAAATGCGGTGCTACCGGAAGCCAGAGTTATCGGGTTCGCACTACTCCACTCATGCAACAGTGTGCTTGTTGCGCCCGCATGTGTTAATTTTCTACTAAACAGCCGTGCCTCGATAATACGTATACCTAAAAAGCCGCCGAGGCTGGTCCTGGATGAAATTGAATCAATAGATTCAGTTGATTTACTAACCAAGTAATCGTTAACAAACTGGTTCTGCAAGGAATTAAATGAATCCCCTAAGGTAATACTGGACGGAAGCGGCTGCACACCCCTATCTTTTGTCATTGCCATTGCTTGTCCCGAGAATCCAATACAAATCGAGATTCCAAGAGCAATGAATTTTGAAAGAACTGAGACCTTGGACATCAAGGTTACCTCCCGTAAATTGACGCCTGCAAATTTGCGCAGAAACAGGGACACCTTACTTTTTTAATATAAAAGTTATTGTGTTGGGATCGGATGAATGACTAGTCCGAACGGACTATTAAGCAGGTTGGAAGGAGGTGGTGGAGAGCCTCAATCAATACTAATTTACAACCAAAGTTTTGCGGTTTACTTGCCTACTTAGTTTCTCGGCAATTCAACCCTGATCAAGATTACTTCTTGTATATCAATAAGATGTGAGTTGGCTGATAATATACTGTATCAATCTGGAGTAATGTTTTCTATGTCGCGCTTGGCTAATGCTCCCTTATATATACTCATTAACAAGGGGTAATTCACATCAGCCGAAAATTCAGCTTCATATTGTGTGCGCGCGCTACGCCCCATATCCATCATCTCCCCTGGATGCAATTTAGCCCAAGCCATCTTGGCTGCCAAATCTTGCGCATTACCTGGCTCAAATAATAAGCCTGTTACTCCATCACGCACCAAATCAGCGAGCGCACCGATGCGACTGGCAATCACAGGTAGTCCGCAGGCAAAAGCCTCAACAATTGTGCGGGGGAAGTTTTCATAACAGATACTGGGTAAAACCAGTGCAACAGCGCTGTTCATCTCATGCCGTACCGCATCGCTATTCAGACTGCCAAGGCGCGATATTCCTGCCTTGCCTTCCAATTCATGTGCTTCCGGACCACCTCCGACTACTCTCAAATCAGGATCGTCCACTAAAGCAGTTGCTTCTGCCAATGTTTTGATTCCTTTTTCCACCGATAGACGCCCTACGAACAACAGCCCCTTTCTCGGCATATCTTCCGGAGGAAGGAAGTCAGCAAAATTGGGCTTCACAACAATGCGCTCTGCAGGAATACCACTCTCTATAAACTTTTTTCTGGGAAACTCATTGAGTGCAATATATCGTGCCACCTTGTTAGCGAATGTACCCAAGCCACGGTGAAATACCACCATGCCTGCTAGAATCGCAGATTGAACAGTTGAACCCCTGTAGCACTTTCGCACAACTCCACGCCAAGGCACCTTCCCCATACAATCTTCACAAACCTTGCCTTCGCGCAAAAACACTCCGTTCATACACATCATCCGGAAATTGTGCAGGGTCTGAACCACCGGCACGCCGGCTCTCTCTGCTGCCCAATAAAGTGAGGGGGAAATCAGCGGCCAAGTATTGTGTGCGTGAATAATATCGGGACGAAATTCAGTGATCAGTTTATCCAAATCATGGATTGTGCGTTTTGACCAGAGTGTATTGAATGCTAACGCCGGTTTAGACATCGCGTTAATGTCGCTGTTGTCGCGACGATACAGCACCACTTCATCACCATGTGAACGCAGCAATTCAATTTCTGCATCGACCACCATGTCTTCGCCACCGCGAAGTTGGTAAGCGTTATGCGCGATCAGAATGCGCATGAATCAGATTGAACGAGTTTTGTGAAATTGCTGGTCATATTTTCGATTGATTATTGAGGGAACATTTGCCCGTTAAGCAACCGTCAATTTTGAACCAGATATATGACACCATCATGAATCAAGACACTTACCCATACGGGTGATCCTGGATTCCAAGTTGTTATTTCTAGGCTACTGGCTAATTACAAACTGCTCATCCGAGTGGTGTAAATATAAGACGTTATCCCTCAGACGAGAAAGGGTGGCGCATTTTGGCTAATAACGAGTAAACTATCTCATTAAGGAGGCAACAATGGACACTTCTCTCGTTAATCACAATCCAGAAATTATGAGTGGAGCACTGTGCTTCACGGGTACGCGCGTGCCTGTCAAGACACTCTTTGACTACCTTGAAGGAAGTTCCTCGCTAGAAGACTTCCTCGAAGACTTCCCTACCGTACCTCGTAGCAAGGCCATCGCTGTACTTGAGGCTGCAAGAGAACGCTTAGTTGCCGATGCGCCTGCTGCTTGACGAATCGTTACCCCGTAGATTTCGGCACTCGTTGTCTGACCATACGGTTCGAACAGTTGTGGATATGGGCTGGGCAGGCGTAAAGAACGGGAAACTTCTTGCACTCGCGGCAAACGAATTCGACGCGTTTCTTACAGTGGACAAAAATCTACCGTACCAACAAAACCTGACTTCACTTCCAATCGCGGTGCTCGTCTTGGATGCAGTGTCGAATGAATTGTCTGAACTGCTCCTATTGGTTCCAGCCCTTGAACGAGAACTTACTTCCCTGAAGCCTCGAACATACGTACATATTGTGAAATAGAAATAGCCCAGCGCGCAACAACGAAGCAGAGCGTGGTTGTTGGGACTGCGTCAATTCCGTCCTGCCTTTTGCAGGTAGCGGATTGCCTGACTTTGTTATCAGCCCCATACAACCAAGGCCTACCCCAAGCAGGTAAAGTCTGCGGAGTTCTGTCTCATTCCCGGATTGCACTTCGTTTCATACGGGATACTGACTGTACCTTCCAACCGCTTTCAATACCGCATTCCTCATTCCCAATGCGGCATTTTCGAAAGTATATTCTTTGACCCGTTCGCGGCTACGCTTCGAAAACCTGATATACAGATCATGGTCCGTCAGTAGCGTTGTCGCCGCGTCTACCCATCTATCAATATCAAGTGGAAGTACAAAGCCATTTTCTCCATCCCGTACCAGTTCGCCAGCCGACCCGGCAACCGGTGTTACTAGTACAGACAGGCCTGCAGCACAGGCTTCGTTCGCTACAACGCCCCAAGGATCCCATTGTGTTGGAAACATAAAAATCCGAGCTGCACCGTATAGTTGCGGCAACTCTACCTGCTTGGCAAAACCCGGAAAATTCACTTCAACTTCCGCAGATATCTCCGCAGCTTTGGTCCGCATATTAGTTTCCAATTCACCCGAACCCACAAAGATCAACGAGACTTTTCGGCCCAGCCTGATAGCTACTTGTTTTGCCACTTCGAGGACAAACAATGGATTCTTGATCTCCACGAAGCGCCCGCAGAAAATGAAGTCGTATTTTTTCTCGATAGCAGGCGTGGCTAAGAAGGCTGCATTGTTCGCGCACAAATGCGATTTGAACAATCGTGTTTCATCAATACCATACGAACGGTAAAGATTAAGTGACCCGTTGCTTGCCCCGATAAAAGCTTGCGTGCCCGCATACACCCTGCGCCGCACCCAGCGATGAATCCACGAAAGTTTTGCTTCCGAATCCAATGTCCCGTCTGTCATAACGATATGCTTGGTGCCGTGCCTTAGCGCATACAAATAGGCCAACAAATGTGTGGGGTTGAAACCGGTCGTGATCACAACGTCTGGGCGAAATGTACGCAATGCGCCCCACACATCAGGGTTAATATGAATAAAACGTCCACGAAAACTGACGAACCGCTCTCTTAGATGAGTTTGCTCAACACGTGCTGCGCGCAAATCCCATTCGCGGTCTGGTTCGCGCCCACTGCAGAAAAACACCTTCAGTTCAATCTGCGGGTCGGCAGCCAATGCCTCGAATACCGGCAACCTGTAAGGTGCAGGAATATTTGTAACGATAGCAACCCGAAGAGGCGCAAAAGAAATTTGTTTCATAGGGCGAATTTATAATTCAATTGGGATGCATCAATTGCTTTATGTGAGCGTATGATCGTTAACGCTACTTTACTGCACGAGCGACCATAACAACTGTAAAATCTTTCTTAAGAATACCCATTAAACGCAACGCAGAAACAACAGCATATCCTAATGTATACAGCGTAAAAGCAAAGAGTGCGTAAGCAATCAAAGCTGCTTTATTGATACCTTGACTCTTTTTTATTCGGCGAACTAAATGCATAGCGCCGAGTTCATACTCCAGCGAAGGAGGTGTGCCGTACCAATGAGTTACAACTTCAAATCCAGTTTGCTCAAGTAGTAATTTAAGATTGTTAACAGAGAATTGAAAAAGGTGTTGCGGAGGTGTAAAAGACGATATAGGAATTCTACATATTTTGTAGAGAGATTGAGTGTATTCAGCCCATAGACAATCTAGATTTGGGGTTGAGATAATAATTTCTCCATCAAGTGCAAGTTTACTATGCACTTGTTTGAGCAAACCACGGGGATCAGGAACATGCTCGAGTACATCCCCCATGTGCACGAAGTTAAATTGATCTTGAGCAAACCCGGCCTTATCAAATGTACCCACTGCCACATTTAGTCCATTTGAATTAGCGACAGCAGCCGTAGATTCGTTGAGCTCTACTCCAAATGGTATATATCCCCTTTGCTTGGCAGCAAATAAAAACTCTCCATTTGACGCACCAATGTCACATATATTTCGGCTTGACTGGTTGGAGTTGACCGTATCCATATAGTCAAGGACGCGCGCAAAATCTTTTGAGACAGGCAGAAGTGAAATGTCGCACACTTTCTCTGCATGATATCCTACGGTACCCGAATACACCTGCGTTGCCAATTCCTCGAATGCTGGCTGAGGATGCACAAAGACGTTATCACACCCCAAACACTTATAAAGAGAAAATCCATCTTTATTTGCACATAAAGCTGCTGTATTCAAACATATATTGCATTCAAAGCTTTCAATTCGCGACATTTCATTTGCTCCTAAATAGATGTATTTAGTTTTAAGTCCATCTCAGGGTTAAAAATTTACAACAGGAGGGAAATCCACATCTCAGAAGACAAAAGACTGCGTTAAAGTCGTTTAACGGAAATTTTTCTTAAAAGGATATTCCTCAAAAACACTTCGCCGCAATTTTTTCCAACTTTTTTCAAGGTTTCAGAACCAGAGACCCAACTTCTGAATTACGAAGTTTGCCTAAGTCTTATGACATTTTCATGAATCTTCGCATCCTATTTATAGAATCTGCGATCAATCATTACACTCAGTACCAACTACTTACAAATATACTGTTCGGAAATCTCGCGCCATCTTCATACACCGCTTCCACGAATCTTCCGTATGCGCGTTAACGCTAAGGCCCTCAATCCCGGTGGCAATGCGAGCAGACCACAGCACACCACATCTTTAAGGGTTACTCCGTCCAGACGAATCGCTCTCCATAATTCTGCAAGACTATCCCGTCGTTCATTAAGTTCTAAAAAAATCATAGAACGGATACGACACCAATCAGCTAAAAATAGTGTAAGACTTGCTTCGAATCTAGGTGATGCAGCGCGCAATTTTTTCAGTTCAATACCAACGTAATCAGGCTTTTGGGGTTGCCGAATAATCCTCGACCGCTTTTCAAAGCTAACCGGAGGAAGAACATAATAAGCTGTGGCAATTTTTGAATATGCCAGATCGCCGGTACAGGCAAGACGAGACAATGTGATAATGTCTTCACCCGATGTGATGCCGATTGGAAAGCCACCCACCTTGGCAAGCATCCCTTTTTTTACTGCAAAGCTTGATACTTGAACGGGACGCTCCACTTCCAGAACTTCGGCAAAATAATCCTTCATCAATAGTTGTTCAGGTGCTTGTCCCTCATTGCGAACCCGGATTTTTCGGATACTCCCGTCTTCCTCTACTACGGAAAATGCAGTGGCGTAGAATACCGCTTCGGGAAATTTTGTGATTAACGTGTTCAGGTTTGCAAGGTGTGCAGGATCCCAATAATCATCGGCATCCAAAAACGCCACTATTTCATTAGAGGCTAGCTCGGCTCCTTTATTTCGGGCTGCAGAAACGCCTGCATTAGTCTGCTTGATGAGCCTGACGCGGGGATCGGTATATGCTGCAACCAAATGAGGTCCGTTGTCGCTGGAGCCATCATCAATAACGATTAACTCCCACTCTGATAAAGTTTGTGCCAAGACCGAGTCAATAGTTTTTACTATCGATGAAGCTTTGTTATACAGAGGAATTACTACCGATATCATCGCGTTATCCTTTCCATATTCGAGAGTAGGCGGTTCATCGATGCCACGCAGAAGATCATTAGAGACACACCCCCTGCAAGCATCCCCAAGGCAACCACCACAACACCGTTATTGATCCACATGATTGTTACGCCTAACTGAACCAACAGAGACAAAGTTGAAAATACAAACCAGGTTGGCTGCCTATCGATACAAAATATAAGACGTTCGTACACATTATTAATCGATGCAACCACCGCACATAGCACGTTGACACACAACAATTGCACAATACCGCTGTACTGAAGGCCATATGCTTTAGCGATTAATCCCGAAGCGAGTGCGATTATTGCTCCCAGCGCAAAGGTCACTGTGACGTTTTTAATCACCAACGAATACACCTCGCGGCGCAACTCAAATTTATCGCGTTTTGCAGCAGATTCGCTGAGCATTTTAATTGTCACTCCGCTCCAACTTGTGGCGGGCATTAACAATAAGGTCAACCATTGACCAGCAACAGCGACCATGCCAACTCCTGGCATTCCAAAAGCTTTTTGCACAAAATAAATCGTACACAACCAACTCACCGCAGCATTGACACCCGTCGCCCCAACGGTTGGCAGGGAAACCCACAAGCGCCTGCATACCTGCCTAAATGCCTCTTTCGCAGTGCAATCAGACACTCCGCCTCGCCCACGCAGCATTCCAGGTCCTAGTAGCAAGAGTGGCATGATCGAAGAGAAAATAAGCAAACCAAATGCGCCTGCCAATCCCAGATAATAAATAACCGGAAACGCCGCAAGCACTGCCAGCGCTGAAATTGCAGCAAACACTCTAGCAGCGACAACAAAATGCCCGACTCCGTTATAGAAACCTTGAACTACCGCGCCAAAAACTTGAGCAGCTATAACGCTCGCTGCCACTAGCAATACCAGCCACTCTGACACCCCTTGTAATTCATCATTTGACATCACTATAGAAAACAAACCATAAAAGGCAACAAACGACATCAGAGACAATATAACTGCCATCAAAGCATTGGCGCGGGCGAACCTTACTACTACTTCCTCACTTTTGTTATTAGCGTTCACCGCCATGATAGTTGAGTTGTTTGTCACAACCAGCCAGAACGGAGTCACCAAAATTGATGCAGTATTTACTAAAGAAGAATAGATACCCAGCGCACCACCACCAGCAAGCCGTGCAATGATAAAACTCGTCACGAATCCCGCCCCGCGAGTCACTAAACTCGCAAAAAGCATCCAAAAACGAGGGCCACGAAGTAATATCAATACGCGTTGCATCTATATCCCTAAAACATATTTGCATTGTATTGAGAGTATCGAATTATCAAGACTGCATTTTCCTGAATTGCGTACTAAACAAATTCTCTTGGACCGCTAGATTTTTCCAAGGCCCGGAAACAGGCAAAGCAACAACGTTCCATGTATTGGAAAAATCATTGTCAAGACATCCGATTTCTGATCTATGATTTGCACTATAGTGTGCATGGCGAAGTCGATATAGTCGGTAATCTTCACCCAAGCAGATAGCAGCTTGATCCAGCTTAAAATATTTTTCAGTTACTTTGTTGTACTCAAATATTATTAATGGCTGAGCAGATTTGATGAATTCTACGGCCCCTCTCAAAGCTTCTAATTCACCACCCTCGATATCAATCATGAGAATTGCTGGTTG
This sequence comes from uncultured Gallionellaceae bacterium, assembly GCA_903876625.1. Lineage (GTDB taxonomy): Bacteria > Pseudomonadota > Gammaproteobacteria > Burkholderiales > Gallionellaceae > PALSA-1006. The sequence continues at coordinate 9,301 of CAIRAO010000280.1, forward strand.
ATTCGTTATATCTTGAAGGATGCTATCCAACGTGCTTATCAATATTTCAGTGCTGCCACCTTCAACATCATTCTGATGCAAACCTGCTGCTGTTGGGGCATTGTTACTCAACGTGAACTTAGCTACACCGATTGAAGCCCCTACACCTTTCTGAATAATCTCCAATTTCCCTATAGGAGTTTGCTTAGCAGACTCTTGCAGTGCTTTGTTGGATAACGGATGTGGCTCAAAAGCTATGACTTTAATAATACGTGAATCATGTGCCATAGGAATTGCAAACTCACCTATGCTTGCGCCAACATCAATAAACAAAACGTTTGATCGGTTTAAAAGTACCTTCCCGAAGAACATATGGGTCTCTGGTTCATTGGCAATGCCACCTGGCAATAGGCAATAGCTGCGGCAAGCATATGGAACAAAGCGAAAAGGAACACCACGAAATATAAAGCCGAATTCACTGCCTAACTTTGACGCAACCCAACCTATTCCATACGCCTTAATTCCAAAATTACGACGAAAAAACCATATTAGGTTTAAATAAAGCGAATAAGCAAAATACTTATATTGAATTGAACTCATCTTTAATCACCAAAATATTGACACCATTAAGTTTTAGAATTCACAATCAGGAAAATCTTATGTAAATTTTTACTGCTGAGAAATTATTCCGCTTTAGTGCTGCGAATGAGGAATAAGCAAATAATTCATGGTCGCTTGTTTTCGAGTTAATTTATTCATATAAGGATATAGCTTATTTGTTGCACAAGAGTGACACTCGGAATTTTAATGAACCGCAGGCAACTTACTTTGCCAAGACATTTTTAACTTAAAGCTCTGGCCATACAACAATATTGGCTCCTCCACCACGTCAATCTTTGCTTTTAACAAAGCGTGCTCTTTGTAATCGGTAAGCGACTGATATCGATCTACCCCTGAGATTGAAGCTGCTTGAATGGTGACATTGCCTTTGCGAGACCAGAGCGCAAATGCTTTCTCACCATCTCGCTCGATTGATATCAAAGTCAAATTGCTAATCTTTGAAGGTTGGTATCTGACAATTGCGCCATCAATCCATGAACGAATGCGTTCGACGAGCAGACCCGTGGTGGAAGGTGTCACATTGCCCGGTTGAACCAACGGCAAGCCTCCTTCCTCTTTAGCGGCTCCCTCCCATGTGTAATAGGAAAAATTGGTCACGCCAAGTGCGGCGTTGCCGAGCAATCCCTGAGCCAAAGCGATGTCACCACTTAATATGGCGTGATCTGCCGATGTTAGACCGCGACAATCCTCTAACATTGGACTGCAGGAAACGCCTGTCTCTGTATTCCAGATTGGTAAACTCAAGCTGCGCGATTTCAGTAGCTCTCGAATATTGCGCAACATATTTAGCGACACGTCCGGTGAGCGGCCCACATAAGCATGCACGCTCACACCATCGATATATTTAGCCCCTCCTGCCTCAATGAAATCATTCAAAAATCCCAAACCTAAAAGCGTTACATTGGGTCCAATAACGATATTGGACGAGTCCACTGTTTTCAGTTCCTCGTAGGCAGCCCGGACCAGTTCAACCATGTTGCGCGGCGATTCGTCCCACTGCCCCCAATAATCTGCTTCGTTCCATACTTCCCATATTTTTATCTTGCCCCGGTAGCGTATAGCCAATTCATGGACGTAATTGCGCCAATCATTGACACTTGCAGGCATGGTGCAGCTACTCTCTCCGTATGAAGAATTGTTGCAGTGTTTAACGTGAGTATGTCCAGCCCAATTTGGAGTCATGGCTAGCGTCAAAATAAAGTCCACATTTGGATTTTTCATTCGCCCATGGCTAACATAGTAATCGAGCCTCTTGGCATGTTCATTTCTCTCCCAGTTTATCGGCCCCGGCACGGGTTGCAGGTCTGCCCAAGTTGTTCCCGAATCCCAAAGTCGCTCAACACCCGGGTTAAAGTTCGGCCATCCGTTATGAGTCCCAAGTTTATTGAGATGCACCCCAAAGAATCTTGGTTCAATTGAATTATTCGAAGTTGGTGCCCCAACTGTTGAAATTGGAATTGACATCAACTTCGCACCAGAAATGCATAAGCCATTTCGCTCATCGCGAGCCGCAATTCGAACTGAACCTTTTCCTGATGATGCATAAATACCTTTCAACTTCACTTCGCTCCAAACCGGTCCGACAGTTACAGTACTAATAGCGCTTGTTTCGTAAGGAAAACCATCACGACGAAAAAAAAGATTAAAATTGCCGCTACTATTCGCTGTCTTCAGCATTACGCTAAACTCATAAGCCTGACCGGGACTCAGCACCTGGGGAATTGTGAGTTCTGCAGTTCCGCCGCCACGCTGAATGAGCTCGAAATAGTTAGCTCGCCCTGTGGAACCCTCGCAAGAGCGATCAATAACCTCATGCGAGTCATATTTTGGGTTAGGCTCCCCCCAGGCATTTACACCCCATTGCTCAGCTTTAAAAGACACGGTGGCTGTTGCCGATACTGCATAAAACAAAACGCACAAGCTCGACGATACTGTGACAAATTGGTTAATGCGTTTCGCTAATCCATTCATGATGCCAATTTCATTTCGTGACAGTGCTTTGCATGTGATACTCACCGGATGATATTGCACAAAACTTATGTTCCAGCTTTACTAATGATGGATTGTTTAAAACCCGTTACTGGACTTGCAGATTTTTCATCAACCGCAAAGAGTCGAATACAGACAACCAGAAAAAATATCAAGAAGTAATAGATGAGTACGTTGTCCGTCAAAAATAAAATGTTCATGAGTAAGAAGGCCAGTCTAGTGTTATACGACCTTGATGAATACATCAACCAAATAAAGGCCATAAAAAACAAAAAACCATACTCATACACAAGTTTCAACAAATCACTGTGAAGATTCGTCTTTTGATTTTTGGAGCCAAAGCCCTTTGTTGCCAATTCATAGCTCGCCCCGGAACCTTTACCGACAAAGATGAAATTTAAAGGATGTGCAATAATTTCACGCGACGGCACGGCCTGTATTTCCTGCCGACCCTGGCCGAACTGGTTAGCACTTTGCCCGGTCAATTGTGTAATAATTTGATTGAATTGCCCCGTTGAATAACTCACTACGATAACAATAAGTAACAAATTCAAGAAAACCATGACGGGAGAATTTAGAATTAACTTGCCACGCCGCTCACCAATCCAATAAAAAAATATCACTCCTATCTCCGCCAACAAAGCGATTCGTTTGAGTGCGAGAACACTCAGCAAAATTGAAAGGATAACCAATCTATAACGTCTCTGCATCAAGGCGAAAGAAGTAAGTAAAGCAAACATGAATCCAAAATTGCCTTCGAAACTTGATTCAGAGTTTGAAATATCCCATTTGAAACCCCCGTGAAAATTACCGTAAACTACGTTTTCAACGACAAAGCCAGCAAGAATTACCCAGAAAACGTTCCAGATTCGCACTTTCGGTATCTGAATTAAGAGTGCAACTGAAACGCCTGCAAAGGTCAGGAACAGATCTTTTATTCCCTCAGAAACAGCCAAAGGAGATAGCAAGAGGCCGGCAATAACAAACAGATAAAATGGTTTGGCCTCATCACCCAGCCGAGTCTGGCGATCTCCTAATATAGCGATCAAAACCATAAAGGGAATGATGAAAAATAAATAGCGAAAAGTGGGAAGTGAAATACTTAGCCAGGCAAAGATGCACGATATCCAGAACACCACGTCGCGAATTAATATATCGCTCTTTTGCGTCATGACTGTCGATCAGTGATATAAACACATGGGTTCGTTAAAACTATCCCCTTTAAAACTAAATAGAAGCTGTCACCAATCCTGTCATGCAACTGACTCAGTAATTCACGTCTTTTATAAGTACAGACACAATCGCTTATCCTGAGGTAATTTTGTTTTGGCATGTCATTATCGGCTTCAAAATCTCAAGATTTGAATTTATCTAAATCAGTTCGCAAGCGATAATTGCTCGTCTTGCTTACGCTTGCTTTCAGCACCTTGAAGGAAATCTGCGTAAGCTAAACGGATGCCTTCTGCCATTTTTGTTTTTGCCTTCCAGCCAAGCGAGGTTAATCTTGAGACATCGAGCAATTTGCGGGGAGTGCCATCAGGCTTAGTGGTATCAAAAGTGAGTCTGCCTGTGAACCCCACAACCTCAGTCACCATCTCTGCCAGCTCGCGGATGCTCAGGTCTTCACCGCAGCCAATGTTAATCAACGGCGGAAACTCATCATTAAAAATGTTGACTAACTTATCTTCCAATTGCTCCAACAGATAAATGCAAGCATCTGCCATATCTTCGCTATAGAGAAACTCGCGTTTCGGCATCCCAGTTCCCCACGCTACTACTTCTTTGGCATTGGCTTGTTTCGCTTCGTGCATCTTGCGGATGAGTGCTGGCAAAACGTGGGAGTTGTTGAGATCATAGCTATCGTTTGGGCCATACAGGTTAGTCGGCATAGCAGCCAAATAGCGCGTACCGTATTGGCGGTTATAGGCGTGACACATTTCAATTCCCGCAATCTTCGCGATTGCGTATGGACGATTTGTCGGCTCCAATGGTCCGGTAAGCAGGTATTCTTCTTTCATCGGTTGCGGTGCTTTCTTCGGGTAAATGCAGGAGGAACCTAGGAACAGCAGTCGCTTAACATTGTGCTTCCACGCGTTGTGAATTATATTATTTTGAATGAGCAGATTGTCTTCGATGAATTCTGCAGGATAATTGTTGTTCGCATAAATTCCTCCCACCTTAGCCGCCGCCATAATGACAAACTCCGGTTTTTCTTCTGAAAAAAAGGTTTTTACTGAAGCCTGGTTACGCAACTCTAATTCGGCATGAGTACGGAAGACCAAATTGAAATAACCATTTGCATTCAATCTACGCACGAGTGCAGATCCAACTAATCCTCCGTGACCAGCAATGTAAATTTTTGAGTTTTTTTTCATGTCAGCTCCTGATTACTCGTGGTAGTCATATGCAGCAAATCCATTTTTCTTGACTAACTCATCACGTTCAGCACTCTTCAGGTCCTCACGCACCATTTCGGAGACGAGTTCCTGGAATGTCGTCGTTGGTGTCCAGCCGAGTTTTTCCCGGGCTTTGGTCGGGTCACCCAGTAGGGTCTCGACTTCGGTGGGTCGGAAGTAGCGGGGGTCGACTTGAACTATGCAGCGCTCTCCCTCACCCCCAACCCCTCTCCCCGAGGGCGAGGGGAGAAAACCCTTTTCATCCACGCCTTTGCCTTTCCAACATATTTCCATACCAAGCTCTGTGACTGCTGCGTTAACGAAGTCGCGCACGCTATATTGCACGCCGGTGGCAATCACAAAATCTTCGGGGTGGTCTTGTTGCAGCATGAGCCATTGCATTTCGACGTAGTCTTTTGCGTGGCCCCAATCCCGCAAGGAATCCATGTTGCCCAGATACAGACAGTCTTGCAGGCCCAATTTTATGCGTGCAAGTGCGCGCGTGATCTTGCGGGTAACGAACGTTTCACCACGGATCGGGCTTTCGTGATTAAACAAAATACCGTTGCAAGCATAGATGCCATAAGCTTCGCGGTAGTTGACGGTGATCCAGTAGGCATATAATTTAGCAACTGCATACGGGCTGCGCGGATAGAAAGGCGTGGTTTCTTTTTGCGGTGTCTCTTGCACCAAGCCATACAATTCAGAGGTTGAGGCCTGGTAAAACTTGGTCTTTTTCTCAAGCCCCAGAATTCGGATGGCTTCCAGTATTCGCAACGTGCCGAGGCCATCGGCATTGGCCGTGTATTCGGGAATTTCAAAAGACACTGCTACATGGCTCATCGCTGCGAGGTTGTAGATTTCGTCCGGCTGCACTTGCTGGATGATGCGTATCAAGTTGGTGGAGTCGGTCAAATCACCATAATGCAAAATGAATTTTGCATTATCAACATGCGGGTCTTGGTAAAGGTGATCGATGCGATCAGTATTAAATAAAGATGAGCGGCGCTTCACGCCGTGAACAATATAGCCTTTTTTCAGCAACAACTCGGCAAGATAGGCACCATCTTGTCCGGTAATGCCTGTGATCAAAGCAACTTTATGAGGGGTTTGCATTTATATCTTTCAACTCAATTATTCTTCAAAATTACCCGCCAAGCGGGCACGGTCTTCTTTGCTCAGCACAGCGAGCAGTGACCTGATGAAATCATCCTGTGCGCGGTAGGCATTTCTTTCGTCCGGGTCAATTGAAGAAACTCTCACCAGCATTCCTTCTGGCACTTTTCCTGTTAAGCCATAGCGCATTTGAGCCCATTTCTGTTGCAACCCTTTCAGCACAACCGCTTTGTCGCCCACTCTGATCCAGTATGTAATGGGTTCATTGCGACTACCCTGTACTGCAAAGAGGCGCATAATTGGCAAAGTGCCGTACGCGGTAGGTAGGGTGTCAATTCTTTGCCTGAGCACTTGAAAACCCTGCGCGGTATAGCAAACTTCTGGGCGATGAATTTTCAACTCATCCGTTTGATCACCGCCATAGGCGATGGAGAGCATGATGCGATTTCCCTGATTACCCAGATAGGATCTGGTTAAGGTTTGGTTATACAATTTAGTCAATAGGTTTTTTCTTTCTGCATTGACAATTTGTTTGATTTCTCCACTTTCCTGATGCCAATTACCAAACTGTTCTGGAATCATTTTTTCAAGGTTAACGGCCACCATGGAATCAGCAACTCTCACTGTTGGTTTTAGATGCGGCGAACCGACAGCGGCTAAAATTAAAAGCGTGCCGATGACTAAATATTTGAAATTGGAACCGAGAATCATTTGATTCTCTCCGTATTCCATTTCATGGCAGCCTGAATCATTCCATCAAAGACCAAAAATGACATGAGCGCCGCAATGAATAGCACCATGCCGGCCATCTTGTGGGCGAAGCCCTGTCCAACTTCATCGCCATAGTAATAGGTAATTAAGACCAATAAAATGACGCGTATTACATTCGCAAAAAATGCGATTGGAATGACGCTCATCAAGAGTGCTGTGTTTGGTAGCCACCCTTTGCGTTTTATCAGGTAAGTGTAAAAAAGCCCCAAAGCACTCAAGCTGAACATTGAGTTCAATCCGGAACAGGCATCGGCGACCAACAGCTGATATTGACCTATCGACAGCATTACCCCGCTTCTGGCTACCGGAAACCCAAACTGGTATAAAATATTTTCCGCGAGAACGGAAACCATCTGTTTAAGCGGGCCTGTTAGTGTGTCGATCACCAAATCCGGCAATGGAATGAGAAACAGGAGGAACAATAACGGAAACCAGAAGTGCTTCGCGACGCTGGTTCCGTAGATAATTAGCAGAATTCCAAGTAACACGGGTATCTGTGAACCCACTTCAAATATAGAGATGCCTTGAGAATTGCCCACAGCGTAAAGAATCAATCCGAGAATCAAAATAATTGCGCCGCTATTTGAACTCTTTTTCTGCCCTGCATCGAGCAGTTTTGATCTGCCCTGCCATGTCATCCATAAAATAATAGCCAAAATAATCGGACCATGAGCGTACTCTTCGTTCTGCCACAATGTATTCGCCAATGTGATGTATAAAGGAACATACAACACCAATAGCCCAAGCAGGATTGGCCATGCTGCTATCCAGCCCGGGGTTGACGCAGAATTTGAGTTGGGGAAATTGGTCATAGGCGCGCTTGTTTAATTTGCTAAAAGTCACTCATAACGGTTCCAACGACTTCAATGCCCGAACGAACCATGCTCTCGGTTTGCTGGCGCACCAATTCGAGTAATGATTTATTTTTGCGGGTTAACATCAGTGCGGCACCAGTTCGGGCAGTCAGGATATGTGCATCGGCAAAGTCTGCTGCGGGTGGGGTATCAACCAAAATCACATCGAATCGTTCGTTCAGTTCATGAAACAGTGCCCTTAACGCTGTGCGTCCGAGTAGCTCTTGCGGATTGGGCGGGGTCGGCCCGGCAGTTAATACGGACAAGTCGATAAATTTGTTAACGCGTTGAACTGCCTGAGTATCGTTGCGGCTCGCCAGAATCGACGAAAATCCATTGCGATTTTCAAGTTTAAATAATTCGTGCTGACATGGCTTGCGCATATCGGCATCGATCAACAATGTGCGCTCACCCAGTTGAGAAAAGACAATCGCCAAATTGGCTGTGAGATAACTTCGTCCTTCCTTCGACCCCGGGCTGACGATAGAAAGCATTTTGCGATTTGCATCGCCAGTGAATCGCCTCAGCATTAGCTGACTACGCAGGGTACGCAAAGCTTCCACTTGGGGAGAGAACGGGTTGTAAGCGGCTACAAGTTTGTCTGAAACGCTTTCGTCGTTCTTGAGCAAATACGGGTAATCATATTGGTGAGAAAGAGCATGCTGAATATCGGATTGAGTGAGCAGCCCTAATTCTACCGCTGCATCTCCAAATCGTAGGTTCGCCTCTTTCTGCAGACGTAAAATTTGCTCCACGTCATTGATGGATAATTTCCCAGTGTCCAGCAGGATTGCTCCTATTGATCTATCCGGCAATGTTGTTTCAGTGTTCATCAGCATGTCTTGTCTTCAACTTTTATTATTGCAATACCGTTACAGTTTTCCTGAACCTGAATTTCATGCCGACCGATCGAACAATATTGAGCAGCTTTTGCTTGATACTGATGGTTTCAATATTTTGTGTGAACTGCACCAGCAACGGCACGCCTGTTGCAGCAATAAGTGAATCAACATTTCTTACTCGTTGATCAAGCAATTCTGCAATAAGCGCGGCCACCACACCCAGAAACAACCCTATAAATACTGAGATAATCAGACTTAAGAACACCTTTGGGGAAGAAGGGTCTGACGGCTCGGATGCAGGATTAAGTATGGAAATATTCGTTTGATTGGACTGACTCTGCAAATTGCTTTCTGTGTATCTCTGCACTACAAGATCGTAGCCTTTTTGGGCTGATTCAACATCATTCTCAAGTACCGTAATCTGGTCTCTCTGGGCACTTTCCCCTATGGCTTCTTTCTTGTGCGACTCGATTGTGGCTTTCAGTTCGGAGCCTTTTTGTTTGTTTACAGTATTGGCAGTGTTGATACTGTTAATTATTTGCTTGGTTTCTGCATCCAACTTTTGCTTTAGAGAAGCTATTTCACTTTCCATCGCTTGGTACTCGGGGTGATTCATTCCCAAATAGCGGCTAGACTCCTGCAGCTTTGCGTCGAGTGTATTTATTTGACCCTTCAGGTTTAATACAACCGGGTTTTGCATCACCTCCGCCAAGGTATCTCCAGCGCCAATTTGTTTCTTTTTACTTTGCGTATCGGCGGATTGACTCTCGTTCAATACCAATTGATTGGATAGTTCATATAGCTTCGTATTTTCGAAATTTTGGGTTTTACTACCGGTTGATACCATGCCTGTTTGTTTCTGATAAGCCGCGAGCTTTCCTTGTGCCTTTTCCAACTCTTGGCGCAAGCCTGCTACTCTTTCCTGGAACCATAGTGCGTTCTGTCTGGCCGGCTCTACTTTAAGTTCAAGATTGGTATTAATGTAGGCTTGCGCATAAGCGTTAGCGACTGTCGCCGCAAAAAGGGGATCTTCTGAAGAATATGAAATATTGATCACATTACTTTCATGGGAAGGGATGGCTTCGAGCCTTTTCGAAAACACTTTTCCCAACCAGACAATCAATTGCCCCTTACCCTTGGTGGCCTCCAGCCATTGATTTCGCACCTGTGGGTATTCGTCGAGCTTTAGCATTTTGACTACGCTTTGCGCAACTCGCTCGCTGGTGATGATATCGATCTGTGTGGCCATATAACTTGGCATCGTCATGCCCGCCATGGACATATTTATCAGTGGATCCGGGGATTTAACATCCAGAAGAACTGTTGTTGTAGCAACATACTTATTGGGCATGATTTGAGTGACAACGAACACAAGTGTGACTGTTCCCAGTAACACCATTAGTGCAACCAAATAACGTGCTCGTAGAATCGTCAGAAACTGTTGAAAACTCATTTTTGTACCTAAATTATTTCAGCCTTAAAAAAGGCTTTCGCGAACGTAAAGCACGTCGTCGTTGTTGATTGCTGCTGTCATATCCAAGGAGATTTCATCCGGTTTGCCATCGGGACCGCGACGAAATATTTTGATGTTTTTCTGCGTACCCCGCATTGTCGGCCCACCACCTTGTGCCAGTGCTTGCATCACGGTCATATTGCGCTCTACACGGTATGAACCCGGGCGCTGCACTTCGCCATAGATGTAATACATCGGCGCTCGATGGACATAAATGACATCTCCGCCTTCCACCAAAATATCATCTTTACGGTTATCTCCCAGAAACAAACTGGGTATATCGATTTCCTTACGGAAGGGTTTACCGTTTCGGATGCTAACCAAGATAACGCTGTCAGAACCTATACCAGTAGCTCCACCTGCCAAAGCCAGCATGTCTGACAGATGCGTGTTAAACGTTTCCAGAGGATAGCGACCCGGTCTGTTTACTTGCCCCAGCACCGACACCTGATTGCCTCGAACTTGGGTCATCACAATGTTGACCTGAGGCTGCTGGACGAATTTTTGTTCCATCAGCATGCTGGCTATTTTTTTCTCGGCTGCAGCGATCGTCAAGCCACCCAAATCAACCGAGCCCAGCAAGGGGAAAGAAATCACACCACTCTCTGAAACCCGCACATCCGTGGTCAAATCAGGATTTTTGAAGACAGTAACACGCATCGTATCGCCGGCACCAAGACGATAATCATTACTTTCGTCCCCCGCCTCTGCTATCACCCCGTGCATTGCCAGCAACAATAAAAAAAACAGCCGCATTATTCCTTTACCCAACATGAAATCTCCGCAAATTGGTTTTTTTACTAGTATATGTTTAAGTTGCCACAGCACTCAGTTCTTGAAATCCTTAGCCTGGAAGATTTCGAATGTTCTTTAGCAATGTCATTTAAGACCTGATATTCCTTTACTCATATCAGGTGTCTTTGGAACTTCTGCGACTTTGGTGTTTGATTCTGGTGCAACAGGCTTTGTGTCCGAAGTGCTTTTTGCAGGAGGTTGAAACTCGCCAAAGTATTCAATCTTGGCACCCGTTTTGAGATTCTTGATTTCATTTTCCAGCGCATCTTTTTTGCGGGAGTTATTCAGATATTCTTGAATTGCGTTTGTTGCTGCGGCTTCCGCAATCGGCTCCGCTTTGGCATTGACGATTTGAAGAACGCTGATCGATTTGGTCATCTCCACGACCATCATTTTGCCCGCACCCAGAGTAGCAATTTTGGTCAGCATTTCGAGCGGCAATTGCTCCGCAGCTTTAACGCCAGATTGAATATTCGAATGCACATTATTCTCTTTTGCCCAGGCTGCAATTGCATCCTGACTTTTGCCTTTGGTGACCATGTCGCGTACTGTTGCCGCTAAATCCGGTTTCGACTCAAGTTCAAGTTCGCGAATTGTGTAAATCCGCCTGTTGGCAAATAACTCGGGATGTTCACCATAAAATTTGTGCACATCTTCAGTGGTGGGCTTGGCAATTCCAGAAATGATCGGATCCATATAGGCACGTGCAAGGATCATGTTCTTTGAACTTTCTATCGCTTGCATAACCGCAGGATTGCGATCCAGCTTCGCCTTGATGGCTTGTTGATCGGCAAGATTTTGTACTATTAAATTATTCAGAACTTCTTGCTTGGCTTCTTCAGCTGTTTTACCCGGAGTTGCTTGCACATTGGCCAAGGCACTGTTCACCTGGCTGATGGTGATCTCATCCGAGTTGACCTTTGCAGCAACTTGCGTGGAAGCGGCTTTTTCTTTTTCTCCACACCCCGCCAGAACTGCCGCGACTGTCAGTAACGCAATGAGGGATAAACTATGGTGGTGTTGGCTATTATTTTTGCCCAGCGTGAAAGAATAAGTTTTCATACGTCCTCTGTTTAGATAAAATTGAAACAATATAAAGTCGATATTCCCGCTAACAGATGCACTTAACTGGCTATCTTGCTTGAAACATCCAATCTGGTTTGAAGCGACTATCGAACCCCGACCCCGGGGAAATGATTGTGCTTAAATCACGCTAAATCAGCGCAGTCTGCTAAGGTAAACCAATTTGATTACAAATTGATGAAACAAGATTCAGCTATTTTTTTGCTGATGACGGAATTATCGTAGCTTGGATGAAGCATAGCGCAATCCGGGAATACATCTCCGAAACCTCCTGATTCCGCTTTGCTTTATCGGGCCACAAGTGATTTGTCGGAGTCTCTATGTTCGAGGACATTAGAAAGTGATTTGCACAGTCACGTTAGCGCTTTTGTCGTAATATGAATATGAAGAATAGTTTGAATAGCGGAGTGAGTTTTGAATCATGGTAGACATTTTGACAGATAGCTGCGGGAACCAGTCAAATCCGAGCATTTCAGTTTGAATTTCATCGAACCGCGCTATTGTGTTTGGCATTATTGAACCAAAGTAGTTCGCTTTGCTTCGGCTTACCTCAACATGCATGTTCGTTTTGGAACTGATTTGCCAGCTTGGCGCAATCAAGAAAGTATCATTAATATTATAGCTGCTATATAAATCGTACCAGCTCCCGATGCTCCGATTAAATGAAATCTTGAGGCTTGTCTTATCACTGACGCTATACAAATAGTTTAATGTTCCCTCAGACCCGCTAAAGTCTCTCTGGTTAAAAGTTGGGTTTTGGTGATCGATATAAATCAAATTGCCGCTAAGAACAGACTTACCACTCAAAAGCCAATTCATATCGAGTTCCTTCTGAGTTTCTGAATTTTCCGTATCAACCAATAAATAATAATTCAAACTACTATTGATATTCTGGTTTTGAATATTCCGAGAGACGAATGCAATCGAACTGCCATCAGCAGGAGTATATTTCACACCCCATTCTGTTACCTGAGAGGTGTAACTCTGGTTATTGATCACTGACTGGGTCGAAGTCGTTTTGCTATCTGTTGCTCCAAAAGTCAAATGCCAGTTATTTATCAACCACCAGTCTGCAGCAAGATGAGGTGTATCAGTCGTTGTCAGATTTCGTGAATAAATATGGATATCCGTAAAACTGTTTAATGTCTGTGTGCGACTATCACTCAGAGTGCCGTTAAATTTGGATGTCAGAGTCCAGTTCCATGTTGCGTTGTAAATCGTATTGACGTAGTCAAGATTTGAAAACGTATTGAATTTGTTGTTTGTTACATTCGCTTTGAGTTGTAATTCCTGATTGGCGTATCTTTTATCGAGATTTATACCTATAGATTCCGTTTCAATTAGATCGGATTTGGTAGGGTGACCAATCGCTTGTAGTGGATCAACCCCTGAAGGTAGGCGAAAAATATTATCGTCATATGAAACCCCAGCTGAAGCTGAATAATTTAAAGTATCGAATTGGTCGGCAGACGCGGCGATACCGGTCAGTAGCGCAAATATTCCCACCACGCTATTCGATAAAGTTTTTAAAGAATCATTTTTGGAAAAACAAGAATTCACACCTACCTCTAGATTCATTTTCAAAAATGTAGCCGAGCAGTTTGGCAGATTTTTATGAATAATTGATGAACCTGAGTATGTTGGTGAATGTTGTTAATCAGGAAGCGCTTTTCCTCTGTGCGCTAATCGCGATTCCGCCCAAGATAGTTGCCAGAATCAATTCCGCCCAGAATGGTAGTGAGGGTACATCGTTGTCCGCATTATTATTGCTGATCGTGACTTGTATTTTTGAAGTACTGCCTGTTTGCGTCGGATTCGGTAGGTCAGACGTGACACTGGCTGACAATGTTTCTGTGGCTACACTGTTGTTCCACAATATATTGATCAACAAGGAAACGCTTCCGCCGTTTGCAATTGTACCTGACTGGCATGTGACAATTGAGGCGGTGGCGGAACATCCGGCAGAACCAGATACGAAACTCGCGCCTGTTGGCAGTGTCATCGTTGTAACGACGTTGGTGGCAGTTTGAGGCCCGGAGTTGCTAATGGTTAGAGTAAATCCTGTCGGGGTCCCATCGGTTGTTACGGACGGGCCGGACAATTTCAGTGACAAATTTGCGGCAGCGGCAGTGTTCAGAATCCAGTTAATAAGGGCGTTACCTGCTAGTCCATTTGCACCATCCACCGCAATTTCGTATTCTGTTCCCGTGCGCGCTTCAAACAGCAAGCTGCTCGAACCTAAGGTTGAGCTGTTTGAGGCAATGGGTGTGAGGGCACTAACATTTACCCCTGTGTATACCGCCAACAATGTGTTAAACCCACTTCCTTTGGTATCCAGGCTGACTTGCCCTGTTGAAGGCGCAGTCCATTTCCACCAAATTGAGTTGCCTCCGGCATTGCCCGCATGGTTTGGTTCACCGATTTCTTTGGTGGCGAGCAGGTTTGTTCCACTTGTACTCCCCGAGCTTCCAGTTATTGAGAAGCGATTGGTGAACAGGTCGTTCGCTGGTTTGGCTGCAGCAAGCAGGTTGAGACGCGGGGTAATGATTCCATTGCGGGAATCGGTGATCATGACTCCGCTGCTGGTCATGCGAGCTTGAGACTGGGTTAATGACTCAGCCGGAAAAGCAGAGCGAAGTACCGCTACCGCCCCTGCCACATGCGGAGAGGCTTGTGAAGTTCCACCATCCGTTATACCTGCAGCTGTGATTAACGCACCGGGCGCCAGCATGGTCAGGAAATTTGCGCTGTCTGAAAAACAAGTTACTTTGTCGGCGGCCGTGGTGGTGTCGGTACAAAGATTGGTGCCCCAATTAACACCATTTGGGTAACCCTGGTTGCTGAGGTTGCTGTCGTAAACGGCCCCGACTGAAATCACACCTGGCGTACAGGCCGGACTCCCGAGTGCGTTTGTATAAGCGTCATTGCCGGCTGCAGCCACTACAGCAATTTTCGCATTAATCGCGTTCGTTATCGGAGTCAAAAAGGCATTTCCGGTTCTGCAGGGACCATTGTTTTGAGTACCGTCACCCAGGCTCATGTTGATAGCGACTATGTTATAAGTTGACTGATTGGCAATTGCCCAGTTGATCGCGGAAATGATGTCCGCAAAACTGGCCGTTGTCCCGGAAAAAGCATTCAGCATCGCGATTTTGCTAGCCGGTGCGACACCCAGAACAATGGCCGAAACGTTACTTCCGTGTGTAGTATTGGCTGTGCCTGTACCAAAAAGTAGGGATGTCGAAACATGGCAAGTTGCCGGAACCCCGGGTGCCGTGCAGGAACCAAAAGCGGCGTTGGTGTAGTCGATCCCGTCATCAATTACGGCGACTGTTGTTCCACTCCCCTGCTCACCTATTGCTGCTACCTGTGGTTGATTGATCAACGGCAGACTTTGCGCGAGCACATGGCGAGTTAGTCCATTTTCATAAATGGCTTTAATTTTAGGGTGAGCTGTCAGGCCGTTAAGTGCCGCCAATGAACTCACGTGCAGAAATGACATGGGCAGATGGCTATATTCCTTTACTTTAACCAAGTCAGTACCCGGCAACTCGCTGTCTACCTGTTGCTTGAGTAATTGGTATTGGGTGGATTTATAGCCAAGAATTGTCGCATCATCAAAATGCTCAGGATTGGATTGCCTAAGTTTGGAGGCCTCTTGCTCAATCGCGGTCGATTCATATTCGATTATTAAATCAACCGCTTGCCCGGCCTGTAGTTTATTCACCAATTTTGTTGGAGAAATGGTCGTAGCAAAAGCCGACTGTAGGCAAAATATACTGACGTACACAATCAAATGTCGGCTAATAAGATGCTTGGCCACTGGGGGTTTCCTTAAGAGATGGAAGCTTATTCAAATTCGGGCTGATTCTGCCTATTGAAAGTTGCACCCCTGTTACATCGGTGTTGGTTTTACTAGACCGATGTCAGATGTGAATAGCGATAACTGTCACAAGGATGAAACAAGATCAAGTTAATCTAGTTTCATCATTTAGGAAAATTTGGTATTTTTGTTGTGCGACGTATTAATGTGGTTAATTCTAAGATTTCAAAGCCAGTGCGAATTTCTAATTCAACTCCAGATCAAACTGGAGAATATTTATTACCTTCGAAAA
>CAIRAO010000281.1 GCA_903876625.1 uncultured Gallionellaceae bacterium
AGCAAGAAGTAGGCACATATGCGGTTCACCAAAGCAAAAAGAGATTTATTGAAAGTTAAAACCCAACTGGGGTATACGCCACGAAAGACAAGCGCTAACACAACAGGCAGGATCAGAAGACCGTAGCTGGAGGTATTGCGGTTATCCCAGTTATCTACGGTGAATGAGGAGGCAAAGAAGAAAACAGGCGCTACCAAGATGGCGCGAAAGAAAACAGTCTTGCGGTCTCTATTATCAAGTTGGACTTTGAAAGTCGTTTCTATTTGGGTGCTCATAAATCAAAGCCTAATGAAAGCTCTCCGTCGGCGTGGGAGATGGATTTGGACGAGCCCCCTGCGTGAGGGGGCAGAAGGCTCACACGAGCAGAATCACGGGCGAAAATCCCTCAAAAAAAGCCTAGAAAACCCTTGACATGCCCCCAAAGACACGAGTAAAACTAGCAATGCAAACGATGGTACAAAATTGCATCATTATTTGTGCTCGGATATCCCCTTAACCTCTCGGTTTAGAATTGGAGTTTGGAATGCTCAAGCATAAAAACCCATTTATTTCTCGCCGCCGCTCGATCACTGCTACTGCTTCTGTGCTGTCAGTGGTCGTCATGTCGGCTCTTATACCTGGGGTGGTTTCATCCTCCTCGGCTATCGGCAAGCCTGAAGTAGTCACTGTCGGAATTGCGCTCACCCCTCCCAAGATGGTTTTTCTTGCGCCGTTCATTGCAGATGCAGAAGGCTTCTTCGCAAAGCAAAACATTCAGGCGAAATTTGCTCCAATGCCAGATGGTTTGATGACTGAACTTGGAGTCGCCACGTGACAGATCAACTTTGGCTTCAGTTCGGGTACAGACCCAATTTCTACAGCAGCTGAAGGGTCACCGGTCAAGGCCATCTGGTCCTACAGTTCCAAGTTGGACACGGTTTGTATCGGTGCTCCAGGAATTACTTCCCCAACCGATCTCATCGGAAAAGCAGTTGGTAGCACAGGCACTGGTGGTTTTGCATATACCCAGTTGAATTCATGCCTGAGCTCTGCGGGCGTTTCTGTTGATCAAGTTAAGCCTATTAACATGAAGCGCTCGCAATTTGTTGGCGCAATGACTCAAGGTGCCATTAAGGCTGCGGTCTTCCATGTTGACGATGCATACACAGTCCTCCATGCAATCCCAGGAACCACAATCTTGAATAATGAATATGCAACCCAGCCACTGTGGTGGTACGGCGCAGTTTCAGTTCTTGATCGATACGCAAAAATCCACCCTTATCTCATCACACGATTCCTCACAGCAATGGTTCTCACCGATCGCTGGATGGTTGATCCAAAGAATAAGGCGAAAGTTCTTGCATATGGAGTGAAGTTCACTCAAGAAGATCCTGCTGCAGTCGCTGCTGCTTACGACTTCATCATCAAGGGCAAATTGTGGGAGCTAAACGACGGCATGCCTGCCGAATCAGTGAACTTTACAGCGGCCGAAATGGCTCGCTTGGGTGAAATTGATAAGGTACCTGCTTACACAAAGGTTGTTGACGCGACTTACATCAACACCGTTCTGAAGAAATTGGGACGCGTAAAGTAAATACACGATGATCCTTGCCATGGGGCGCAGAGGGGCGCCTCATGGCAAGAATCAAAAAATATTTTCACATAATTTTGGTTTTGAGTTTTGTACAACTAATTCCATTCAAATTGAAACAGAGGTGAAGGCATGGCCGTGCAATTTTTAGTCCACCATGAGTCAGATAACGTTGGCGTCGCCGTTGATGATCTCGAGTCTGGATCGGTCGTTACAGGAAGATATCGTGACCAAGCGGGAGATCTTTCAATCACGTTGACGACTGCTGCACCTTTAGGTCACAAGATTGCCATGAAAGATATTTCAAAAGGCAAAGAAGTTATTGAATATGGAGTAGTCATTGGCCTTGCAACAACAGATATTTCTTTAGGTAGATCG
>CAIRAO010000282.1 GCA_903876625.1 uncultured Gallionellaceae bacterium
ACTGGCAATCCCTCACCCCACAAAGTTACCTGGCTACCAATATTTGCATTGGGAATATTGCTTAGATCAACACAGAGCATATCCATCGAGACTCGACCCAAAGTGCGCGAGCTTGCTCCATTGACAAGAATTGGCGTGCCTGTTGGCGCATGTCGCGGATACCCATCAGCATAACCACAGGCAACAACACCAATACGAATGTTACTCTCGGCAAGGAACAATCCACCATAACCCACACACTCACCCGCTTTGATTTCCCGTACTGAAATGATCTCGCTAGTTAGCGTCATTACCGGCTTTAAGCCAAGTTGATGCGCACTCGTATCGGCAAATGGCGAAGCGCCATACAGCATAATTCCGGGACGCACCCAATCAGCATGTGTAGCAGGATAACGCAGCAGTGCAGCCGAATTGGCCAAAGAAACAGGTACACGATAGGTTGCTGCAAGACCATCGAAGCGCCCCAGTTGAGCCTCAACACCTTCGGGTTCATCGGCATGCGAAAAGTGAGTCATCAAAGTGACTTCTCGCACAGCTGCATGAGATTTTAGACGCTCCATCACTGCAGGCACCTCTCCCGGGAAGAATCCAAGCCGATTCATTCCGCTATTAACCTTAAGCCAAACCTGCAAATTACCCCGGCGCGGGTAAGCGTCCAAATTGGCCAGTTGTTTTTCATTATGAATGACCGTCGCCAAGTCATATTCAGCAACCAACTGCAAATCTTCAACTGAAAAAAAACCTTCCAGCAGCAAAATAGCCTGGCGGAAGCCCGCTTCGCGCAATTTCACCGCATCCCGCACATCAAGCAGTGCAAAGCCGTCCGCACTCTCTAGTGCCTCGGCAACTTGCAACAATCCGTGCCCGTAAGCATTGGCTTTGACCACAGCCATGATGCGACTTTTTGTAATGCGCCGGGTGATGTACAGATTGTGTTTCAGCGCATCAAGATTAATGTGTGCGTGTATCGGACGAGCCATAAAAACCAGATTCGAAACAAATATAAATACTGCGAATGATAACAGCCCTCAATTTTGATGCAGCCTAAATTGATGCTCAAAACCAAACGAATTTATAGGACGCATGCTGTATTTCGTGTTATAAAACGCCACCCAAAAATACAGTTTTAACTAATGAATCTCGGCTTCTATACAATTCTTGCTGCCCAGTTTTTTTCAGCGCTCGCAGATAATGTCCTATTGTTCGCCGCTATTGCTCTGCTTCAGGAAATCAACGCACCAAGCTGGCATACGCCAATTCTTCAAGAGTCTTTCATCATTTCTTACATCTTTTTGGCTCCCTTTGTCGGCGCATTTGCCGATTCGCTTCCCAAGGGCCGCGTCATGTTTCTCAGCAACAGCATTAAACTCATCGGGTGTCTTGCCATGCTATTCGGCCTCAATCCTCTGATTGCTTATGGCCTTGTTGGATTCGGTGCGGCCGCCTATTCCCCCGCAAAATACGGCATCCTGACCGAATTTCTGCCACATAGTAAATTGGTCCTTGCGAATAGCTGGATGGAGGGTCTGACTGTCGGCGCCATCATTCTAGGCGCGGTACTCGGCGGAATACTGATCAGCCCGAATATCGCGGAACAAATGTTGAAGTGGTGGGACGTACCTTTCATTGAAACAGGCATAGACACTCCCCCCGAGTTGGCGATGGCTATCGTCGCCGGACTCTATATAACAGCTGGTCTGTTTAATCTCTATATTCCCCGCTTGCCAATCGATCATACCCCGCTCGGCAAAAATCCCGCTTTCCTGATTAAGGAATTTATACACTGTTTTAAATTGCTGTGGAAAGACCCGTTGGGTCAAGTTTCTCTCGCTGTCACTACATTATTCTGGGGTACAGGGGCAAGCTTGCGCTTGATTGTTTTAGCCTGGGCTGGAGTCGCTTTGCACTACGATATAGGACAAGCTGCCAAACTTACTGCCTGGGTCGCCGTTGGTATCGCAATCGGCTCGATATTGGCAGCACGGTTCATCAAAATAGGCCAAGCCGTAAAAGTTTTACCCGTCGGCATTGGCATGGGAATTGTAGTTCTGATGATGACCTTTGTTCACTCTCCTTTAATCGCAGTATTGTTGCTCATTGCCATCGGGACAATGGGCGGATTCTTTGTCGTACCGATGAATGCTCTGTTGCAACACCGCGGCCATTTACTGATGGGTTCAGGTAGCTCTATCGCAGTGCAAAACTTCAATGAGAACTTGTGTATCTTTATTATGCTCGCGCTTTATGCGTTGATGGTACGGCTT
Organism: uncultured Gallionellaceae bacterium; assembly: GCA_903876625.1. GTDB lineage: Bacteria > Pseudomonadota > Gammaproteobacteria > Burkholderiales > Gallionellaceae > PALSA-1006. The sequence goes on from CAIRAO010000282.1 coordinate 2,265, forward strand.
GATTTCAATATCTATACCATCATTGTGGTATTCGGATTATTACTTTCCGGCATCATGACCGGACTATATAAAAAACACGCTCATGATCAAGACTCCCGCTGGTATTGATCTCTGTTCAGAAACTTGCAGGGATATAATTAATACACTTACCCTTTTATCTTCAACTACGGTGCCAGTTAAGGAGCAAATTTTGACCTATCGAATAGCCATCCTCTGCACACTCCTTCTTCTAAGCGCATGCGGCCCCGACAATAACGCTAAGGCGCCACCTGCTAAACTTTTTGCAGATCAACGCAGCGTTCTCGACAAAGCAAAAACGGTCGACCCCGAACAGCAAAAACATGACGAGGAGCAGCGCAAAGCGATAGACGAGCAAACGAAATAGAAGAATCGGATTTTGTGGCAGAATGAAAAAAAAGCACGAATTAATCTATACCTTTATCTACCAGATAATTAACCCTTGCTTATTTCCAGACCGAAATAATGCCCTTTAGGAGAAATGCGCATGCAAAATGGACTACGTTTTTATTCGTTCTTACTTGCCACCAGTCTAGCTTTTGCTTCCTGTGTTTGGGCGAGTGACCTTCATCCGTGGGGTGAATTGAATGATTATGTTCAGTTGAACGCTGTCAATACTGTCAATCAGCATCCAGTCTCCTTCAGTGCAGAGCAACTCACAAGACTACTCGGCCAATTTTACAAGCTTGAGGGCAACAAAGAACCTGCACCCTATTTCAGCCAGGATGAAATTAGCCGTCTTGCAACTAAATTGGTTCCGCTCTTCGCCAAAGCAAAGCCCGGCGATGATATCGAATTCGGGACTTCCTTCAACGAAAGCGGGTCGTTCCTTATCCCCCGCAAACTCAACGCCGGCCGCCTGTTTGTCGAGAACGGCCAGCTAAATCTCATCACTGGCATGTGTGCCGCAGAGCAAGACATCACGTACCAACAATTGCACAACCATTATCGCGAACTGGATCATGGCAGTCGAATGAAACCGGTTGAAAAGCTCCATTGTGAGTTACTCGCCGGGAACAATGCCGAGAGAGTGAACAACCGATCCGACTGGCTCAGACTCAACATTAATTTAGCGTTAACTTCAAATGCAGTCCTCGTTTTCCCTTCTGCTAGGAAGCTTACTTTTGGCACGAACGTTTCAACAGAAGCTGTAACATCATCTGCTCCGATTCAGTCTACTTCCATGAGCGCAAAACCACCCGGTTCGACAACCTCTTTATCCGAGTCGGAAGAACGACTTCTAACACTCAAACAGCTTCATCACAAAGGGTTGATTAACGACGAAGAGTACGAGCAAAAACGAGCCGAGATCATCAAGGGATTGTGATCAAGCTTAGGGTACTGTCACACCGTCCTGCAGAACCAATCCGGTTAATGCTGCCAGTGTAATGTTTGCATTACCGCTGGCGTCCACTGTAATGGTTTGACCAACACACGTGTTTGCATTATTTAGTCCGCCAGCAAGCACGTCGCAATACTTGCCGGCAACAAGACCTGTCACAAAAACATGTGTAATAACAGAGGATGTTTCTCCGTTGATGACGACAAAGCCCAAGTTTCCGCGAGAAAAAGAAATCGCATTTGCACCGTTATCCCACCAGTTTGTTTGTGCAGTACCAGCGACCACATGACGGAATGCAATCATGTTTAAGATTGCCGGGTCGCGGTGTTCACACACCCATTGACCCGTTGTTGTTACCGATTCAAGACTGGCTGCGCAAGCCGGTGACGTTCCCGGCGGTCCGGCATCACGGCCTGCTTGTGTCGTGATATCAAAAGAGTAGTTCGACAATATTGATGGATAGCCATAGGGCTGCGCCAGCATCCACACATTGGCTAACCGAAAAATCGCCGGAGTGCGGTAAGAAACTGGGCTGATGCCGGAGCCGGCACGCGCAGTATCGTGGTTCGCCAGGAAAACAACCGCCTTGTTTGAAGGCATGATTCCCCATGCGGCTTCCGAAAATTGACTTCCCGTTGCACCATTGGGATTGAGTTGCGCCAAGTATTGCCCACCGTTATGAAGAAACTTGTCCCCAACACCTGTGAACTTGAATTCTGTAATGTCGGCTGCACCACCCGAACTGTAGCCCAGCACAAAATAGTCTTGCGCCTTGACAGCTTCACCTCCGTAATCGATCACCTCTGCGAAGAGATAGGGAAGCGACTTACCCTGTGCAGAAAGCGTTTGATTGACCTTGGACAGGATGGCATTCAGTTCAACAGCTTGAATATGTTTGGCTGCATCCAGTCGGAAACCCGCCACACCAAGCTGCGCAAGACCTACCAGATAGTCAGCAATCTTCTGTTGCACCGTGGCTGAGCCAGTATTGAGGTCTGCCAGGCCAACCAATTCACAGTCTTGCACGTTAGCTGCATCCTGATAATTATTTACTGCACATGGAGTATGAAAATCGCTTGGTCCGTATAAAGGTGGATAGCTGTATTTGCTATATACCGTGCCATTACTACCGGTACCAGAGCCTGCGGTCATATGATTGATCACCGCATCCACGTAGATGTCTACTCCGGCAGCTTTGCAACGGGTAACCATGTCGATGAATTGAGCTTGAGTACCCGAACGACTCTGGTTGATGCTGTAGCTGACAGGCTGGTAGCGTGTCCACCATTGTGAGCCCAGTATATCTTCCTGCGGCGGTGAAATCTGCACTGCCTTGAATCCCTTCGGCCCTAGCCGAGTCTCGCATTCTGAAGCAACTGCGGGCCAAGGCCACTCGAACAGATGAACAGACACGTCGCCAGCTAGTGCATGCCCACTGGCACGATACACTGGACTGACCTGAGTCATCGCACCATCACCCCCTCCCCTACTACACCCGAGAAGGCTGAAGCAGATACCAAAGGTTGCAAGAAAGATATTACGTTTCATCATGGTTTATACATTGGCTCTGTCCGAAAATAGAGTTGGTCAAATCGTTTCATTTTAGAGGCGAAGTTTCCAATTCAAGGTATCGGGCATCCCTGCGCGGCTTCGAGCAAGTCGAACCATGACTGACGATCAAGCACAAATTTTTTTGCGTCCACCAGTTCACTGATACGCTGTATCTTTCCTGAACCCAAAACTGAAGAAATACGAGCTGGATGCCGTAACAGCCAGGCGATAGCGATTTGTTCCCGAGTAGCACCGTACTCTTGTCCGATGCGGGTCAAGGCACGGCCCAAAGGCGTCTCTTCAGACTGGTTGGCCAGTCTCCCGCCTGCAAGCGGCGACCATGCTTGCGGTGTCACATTCATCCTCTGGCATTGATTCAGCGTGCCGTCAAACAGGCTGCCTAAATGCAACAGCGAGATTTCAATCTGGTTGGTTCGCAAAGGCTCGTCCAGACGGCTCTGGAGCAAATTAAACTGATGCGGCAGAAAATTTGACACGCCAAACTCTGCAACCTTACCAGCCCGCTTAAGTTTGACAAATGCTTCCGAGATCTCATCCGCATCCATCAATGGATCCGGACGATGAATCAACAATTGATGTAGTCTTTCGATACCAAGACAATTCAAGGAATTTTCTACTGAGGCGATGATGTGATTGTGGCTGGTATTGTAGTGCTTGACGCGATGTTCCGGGCGAGCCCACGAAACGAGCGCAATGCCGCATTTACTGATCAACTTGATTCTCGACTTGAGTGCGGGATTGGATTTTAGAGCAGCACCCACCATCGATTCACATTGATAGTCACCATAAATGTCAGCCACATCAAACGTGTCGATACCGAGGTCGACACAGGCACTTATATGACCTGCCACTTGTTCCGGATTCATGTCCCACTGGGTGATTCTCCATAGACCCGAAATAAAGCTTGAGCTAGAAGTACTCATGCACTGCGAACTCCTGTGATTCACGCTTGAAGCAGACACGATTAATTTTTCAGTTCCAGTAATACATTATTTTTGGCCACAAGTTTTACCGCGCCTCCAGACACCTTGATGTCGACCCCGCTGTAAGCATCATGAACGATTTCACCATCCCTGAAGACACCAGATACAGAGATACTGACCTCACCGCTGGCCTTGGGCGCAACCACCACCCTATCAGCTCCCCAGACACGACTAAAAACATAAGGTTCTCCGCTCAATTTATGGTGAACACCGCGTGCCAATGCTGCATGACGGGCACGAAACTGACCCAGTTTTTGCCAGTGCGCCAGCACAGCAGCATCAGCAGTAGACCAGTTCATATCAGAACGGGTAGCCTGTTGCGGGTCTCCCGAAGTCGCCGGCCCTGCAGGCCTTGCTGTTTCGTCACCGTAGAAAATTTGCACACCGCCGGGGGCAAGCAAAAGTGCGCTACCGGCATCGATCAATCGGTCACGCGGATACAGTTTTGTGTCATGAGAAGAGAGATAAGACAAGACATCAAATGATTTGCCATTGCTTCTCCCTGAAGCTAGCCGCTCTGTGTAATCCGCATATAGCCGATCCAATGCCGCCCAATCTTCAATCTTTTGATCCTGAAAATCGAAATTCAATAAGCTGTCAAAACCGTTATCGAAATAGGCATCTCGGTCAACACCATGCGGGAATACTTCGCCGACCATCCAAAACGGGGCATCGTCGATCTTTTTGGAGGGATTCTTTGCTTTCCAATCGGCTAGTGCGGATTTCCCCACACGCTTGAGTTCCTGCCATGCTGGCAGTTCAACATGCTTGGCAGTATCGCAACGGAAGCCGTCGATGCCATATTCGCTTACCCAATCGGTCAGCCACTTGACCATATAGCCGCGCACGGTGGTGTTGGGCAAATCAACGGCAGCCGTATCTTTTTTGCGCTCTTTCAAAAAGAACGGAAGCTTGACAGGCTCCTTGCTCTCGGTGCGAAAATCGGGCAGATAGGCCAATTGTTTGGTCAGGTCATCGCTGCCTCCCTCAGGATAGCCGGGCAAACCTGAACGCACCCAGGCTCCTCCCCACCATTTTCCGAATTCGAAATTGTTGTAGTCGATTTGCTTGTGATAATTTTTGATCGTGTAACTCTCCCAACCCTTCCATAGCAATTCAGGCAAATATTCCGACAGCGTCTGGATGTCGGCATAACCCGGATGATTCATCACGATATCAAATAGCACCCGGATACCTTGGGAATGGGCCGTGTCTACGAATTCTCGCAACTCTTCAGGCGTACCCATGTTCTGATCAAGTTTAGTGTAATCCAGCGCGTAGTAACCGTGATAAGCATAATGCTTGAATTCAGCGTTACCGCCTTGTACCCAGCCGTGTATCTGTTCATAAGGCGCGGTAATCCAGAGTGCGTTCACGCCCAGTTGTTTGAAATATCCGGATTTCAGTTTGATGGTAAGACCCGCCAGATCGCCGCCGTGGAAAGTACCTATTTCCTGTTTGCCGTCATTTTGCCGGCCGTAACTGTGATCATTCGCAGGATTGCCGTTGTAAAAACGATCGGTAATGACGAAATAGACGATGGGATTTTCGGCAAAGCCATAAACTGCCGGTGAAGCTTGCTTTTCCATCGGCAAAGCCAAAACATCGGTGGCCCAAACAACCATGAGTAATGCAAACAAGCCGGAGCAAACATAACGCAGCTTAAACACCATAATGTAATAAACCCAATAATAACCGGCAATAAAGAAACGCCCAGCCTGAGCCGGGCGTGCGCGATTAACAGCCGCGATTATTTAGCTGCCTGAGCCTTCGTTGCATCATCCTTGCTCATGAATATTGTCGGATTACCGGCGTCAACCCAAATTTCTTTGCCTTTGTTGGCATCAAAATTCATATCAGTTCCGCCTTGCTCTTTTGTATCACCCTTGTGAATGATGTAATTCACAACCTTGGTCTCACCAAATTTACTCAGCGGGACATACCAGTACACTCCGAAACTGTCGCAGCCGGTAGGCATCTTCGGAATAAACCAGTTGGTAATGCCGATGTTGGGCGACTTCCACAGATGCACACCCCAGTCATCATATTTTCCGTCCGGACGGTTGTAGTGAATGCCGACTTGGCCGTCAGGAACAGGGACGTCCTTGCAGTCAGCCGCAACTGAAGCATAGCTGCTGACAGTGAATGCTACAGCCATTGCAGTATTGATGAAATTACGCTTGTTCAACATTTGGACTTCTCCTTAAGTTAAGGTTGGTTGGTACTTCTAAAAATAGATCGCGTCTGATGGTTAGTTTTGCGAACCACAACGCTACCCCTTTACTCCACCGGCGGTCAGGCCGGAAACCATCCATTTCTGCGCAAACAGGAACACGACAGTTATCGGCAACCCTGACAATATTGCCGCAGCAGCAAAATCTCCCCACAGATACTTTTGCGGGTAGAGATAATTCTTGATACCCACCGCCAAGGTGAGATTGTCCGTATTCTTCAAAAGTATTGAAGCAACCGGATACTCATTGATACCGGTAATAAAAGCCAACAAGAACACGACCATCAATATCGGCACGATCATGGGTAATATCACATAGCGAAAAGCCTGAAACGCTGTTGCACCATCGACCTTGGCGGCTTCCTCGATTTCAACTGGAATAGTTTCAAAATATCCCTTGATGGTCCAGATGTGTACAGCAATTCCGCCGGTATAGGCCAAGATCAGACCACCATGGCTTTCAATTCCCAGCCAAGGTATGTATCCGCCAATCCGGTCGAAAATGGTATAGATCGCCACCAGTGCAAGCACGGTCGGAAACATCTGAATGAGCAGAAGTCCATTCATCATCGATTTTTTAAACATGAATTTCATACGAGCAAAGGCGAAGGCGCAAGTGGTAGAAAGCACCACACCAATCAAGGCTGAAAGCAAAGCGACTTTCACCGAATTCCATAACCAGAGCAAGACTGGAAACTGTGGTTCCATCAAAGCGCCATCAGTGCCTTGGTAAGAAAATCCAAAAGCTACCGCCCAATGCTCCAGACTGATCGTCTGCGGTATAAGACTACCTGTGGCAAAGTTTCCAGGCCTGATACTGATCGAGAAAATCATCAGGAAAGGGAACATGATCAAGCAGATGAATCCGATAATCCCGACGTGCGCCAGCACCACTCTCCAGCGATGCGACTTATCTAGAACGATTGCCATGAGCAATTCTCCTTCAAATTTTATTGGCTATGTCCGTAAATTTATACAAACATGATTTGTCATAACGTTCAACTGCTAACCCCCTCCCCAACCCTCCCCCGGTGGGAGAGGGAGCAAATTCATCTCTCCGAATCTGGGGTAGGCAATTCAACTCCCTCTCCCACCGGGGGAGGGTTGGGGAGGGGGTCTTTGCGAATACCAGTTGAAGTGCTTTGAAAAAACGACCAACACTATTTACTGACACAGCCTTTTTAATTGTGCTTTTCATATTCTCAGCGCGCTTCTTGTGCGTTGACTTTAGTCAAGCGCATATTGATTAGAGACAAGATAGCCACCATGATGAAAAGTACGGTGGATATTGCGGCAGCCAGTCCAAAATTTGCACCCGAATCTTCAAACGCAATACGATAGGTAAACGACACCAACAGATCCGTTGTTCCAGCCGGGACTTTGGTATCCAGAAAATCCGGACGTCCGCCGGTAAGCAATGCGATCAACATCACGTTATTGAAGTTGAAGGCAAAACTGGCGATCAATAATGGTGTCATCGGTTTAATGATGAGCGGTAAAGTGATCTTGAAAAAATTTGTTAGTGGCCCGGAACCCGCAATCGCAGAGGCTTCGTAAAGATCAGCAGGAATGGCTTTGATCAGCCCCATGCAAACCACCATCATGTAAGGGAAGCCCAACCAAGTGTTCACGATAAGCAACATGGACTTGGCCAGAAACGGTGTGGAGAACCACGACGGATGCAAACCGAATATAAATGTTAATATTTGATTGATCTCACCAGTGTTCTGGTTGAACAACCCCTTGAATATCAGAATGGAAATAAACGCCGGCACCGTATACGGGATGAAGAACATTGTCTGGTAAAAAGCACGGCCACGAAGCGCATCCCATTCCATCAATACTGCCAATACGATTCCGACCGAAAATGCGAACAGAACGGTCAATCCGGCGAATGTGATCGTCCAGGCAAAGATACGCAAAAACGGTTCGCTAAAGGACGTGTCGGAAAAAATCTTGGCGTATTGCGCCCACCCTACCTGCACTGTATATCCGGGTGTCAACGGCTCCCCTGCGGATGTTTCGAAAAAGCCAGTCTTTTTATTGGCGGTCAACACGGAATTATCCTGTTGATTGACCAAGGAACCGTCCGCATTTTCCTTATAAAGTTTTTTGACTGCGGCATACTCGTGCAAACCAGTCACACTGACCAGTTGACCGTTCGGTAACTGGAAGGACACCAACTTAAGGTTGTTGAGATAACTGATCAACACCTTGGTATCGACGGGATCTCCAAGTGGCGCATCTCCGGGTGCCGGAACATTCGCCTCTACCACGATGGGGCCCTTATATAGAGCAAGCGCCGGGCTGACATAGACAGTAGCCTGCTCATCTTCAAGTCTGACGCGAAATGCGTGGCCATCGCGATGCAGGGTGAAGGCGTAAGTTTTCCCATTTTCCACCGTATAGGTCTGTTCAAGGAAATACTGCTTGGCGCGTTCGAACGTGAGCAGGTTGCGCGAGCTGTAATTGGTAAAACTTATAGCAAAGGTATAGACGATCGGGAACACGACAAACACCAACGTCGCGATCAGCCCCGGAAACAAGTAACGGTAAGGGTAAGCACGTGAAGAGGTATAGACGAATACACCAAAGGCAAGGATGGCAAGACAAGCCAGCGCCAGAACAAACTGGCCCGCCATATAAATTTTGCCCGTAATGTACAAGCCAAACAACACCACAATGGCAGAGACAAGCTGCTGGCTAATTTTTTCCACACTGAGACTCATACGTTCTTTCATCTTCTATGAACTTGGCACCGGCTCGGACAAATGGACTATTCGATGAAGACAGAATAATCTATTGGTCCGAGCCCTCCCGTCAGGAAAGGCCCGAATGACGAAGACGGATGCAAACCGTCTGCTCACCTTCTACTTCGTTGTCATGCGCTTTGCCGCGTTATCCAAAGCCTCTTGTGGAGTTTGGCGACCGTTGGCGAGATTGCCCAGAGCGGGAGCCATCGACGCCCAGAAACGACTCATTTCAGGATTGTTCGGCATCGGGTGACCTGCTGCTGCTGATTCCATCGTCGCCTTGATGTTCGGGTCGTTTTTCATTTTGTCAAACAAGGCCTTGTTCGCCGGCACACCCAGTGGCGTAGCTGCATTCATCGCCTCCAGTCCCGGTACCGTCAGCAAGTTCTTTTCCAGGAACTCAACTGCCAATTCCTTGTTCACGCTGGAGTGGTTGATCATGCAACCCAGCACACCGATGAATGGTGAAGACGGCTTTCCAGCCACTGAGGGAATAGATGCCACGCCGAAATTGATCTTTGATTTTTTCAGGTTGTCCCAAGACCACGGGCCGGTGATCCACATCGCAGTATTGCCGCTGTTCATGCCTGCCTCGGCGTCTGAGCCGGAGGTATCTTCCGGCACAATGCCTTCCTTGACGAATTTGGCCAGCAATGCAGCGCCCTTTAGCGCACCTTCGTTATTTACACCGGCATCGGTTGCATCATACGAACCGTCTGCTTTTTGTTTATACGGATAACCACCATTTGCTGCAAGCAATGGCCAGGTGAAGTAGGTATTCTGGTATTCCCACAGGATTGCGTTCTTGCCCTGTGCCTTTAATTTTTTGTCCAGCGCAGGAATCTCTTCCATCGTCTTGGGGGGTTTGGCTACGAGATCCTTGTTGTAAACCAGCGCAATCGCCTCGATGGAGATCGGATACGCCCAAACTTTGCCGCCCATGGTGAAAGCTTTCCATGCCATCGGATTAATCTCTTCAGTGAATTTCTTGGAAGGCTTTACCGGATCGATGAGACCCGCGGCGATCCATTCGCCGGCTCTATCGTGTGGCCAACACCAAATATCCGGCCCTTTACCAGCAGCGGCTGCTTGCTGGAATTTTCCGGGCGCATCTTCCGGATGCTCAACAACTACTGGTACACCGGATTTCTTGGTGAAATCATCACCAACCTTCTGGATGCCCGCATACCCCTTGTCGGCATTGATCCAGAGCGAAAGCTTGCCCGGCTCGGAAGCATGTGCTGCTGAAAAAATAGAAGTTAAAGCCAGCACTAAAAGCGTTTTATTCAAATTCATGATCACTCCAATCAGTAAATGTTTTGAAAAATACCGTCTTATTTAATTGCAACTCCTTTAATTACTAATAATTACTAATTACTTTTACACCTCAAACCCGCCGGAATGCTATCCCGGCTTCATTAAACAGGTAACACCGCTCTGGCGGCAGGTGCACACGGATTTTCTCGCCTGCCTTTGCTGCATGAGACGCATCGGCGCGGACAACGATGTGACCCAACGCACCCACTGCTTGCAAATAGAGCACGGTGGATTCGCCCAGATTTTCGACTGCGATCACTTCACCATTTATACAGTTGCCACTTACATCAAATTTCCAATGTTCCGGTCGAATTCCGACAGTGACTTTAGCGCCGATTTTTCCATCACGCGCATCCACGTTCACCTTGAGCGTGTTTCCATCCGCAAGTTGCACAATTGAAGTGTTTTCCGCAGCGGTTATAAGCTCCCCTTCAATGAAGTTCATTTTGGGCGAGCCGATGAAACCGGCCACAAACAGATTGCAAGGGTGGTGATACAACTCAAGAGGCGTGCCTACTTGCTCGACATTGCCGTCAGACAACACAACGATGCGGTTGGCCAGGGTCATGGCCTCAACCTGATCGTGCGTTACATAGATCATGGTGGTTCGCAACTCACGATGCAGTTTGGTGATCTCTATGCGCATCTGCACACGCAATGCTGCATCAAGATTTGACAAAGGTTCATCGAACAAAAACACATCCGGCTTGCGCACGATGGCACGACCGATGGCGACACGCTGACGCTGACCACCGGACAACTCTTTTGGTTTGCGCTCCAGCAATGGCTCGATCTGCAAAATCTTCGCAGCGCGATCGACCGCTTCCTTCATCTGAGTTTTGTTCAGTCCCGCCAGCTTCAGGCCAAAAGCCATGTTCTCGGCTACGGTCATGTGCGGATACAGCGCGTAGCTCTGAAAAACCATCGCCACACCGCGCTTGGAAGGAGGAATGTCATTGCAAAGTTTACCGCCGATACTAAGCTCACCGGCGGTGATGTCTTCCAGGCCCGCTATCGCTCGCAACAGGGTAGATTTGCCGCAACCCGATGGACCAACAAAAACCACAAACTCGCCGTCTTTGATCTCAAGATCAACGCCGTGCAAAGTTTCGAATTTTCCAAACGACTTACGAATACCGCGCAAGACGACTTCAGACATATTGTCTACTCCATCCCTGATTCGTATTTTTCTTTTGTTCGGGAGAGCATAAATCAACTCTGTTTACAAATTACCCGCCAAAGAAACTAATTATTTTTGCCGCATTTTCCAGACAAAAGATCCATTTGCCTAAACACTAATGCCAAGCTGACTAGAAGCGCAACAATGAAACAAACGGGCGAACCCGTCTGTTTCTGCTGCACCGGATGGACACTAGAGAACGGTACACTCGGATTAGGTCAGCCAACCTTGCGTCGGCCTACCACCAAGCTTCCATTTGGACACCGTAAGAACTGCCACTGGTTTGGTTATTGAAGGTAGGTACTCCCACGCCGAGATCACGGCCCGTATAAGCAGCCGCACCGCCCTTGTTCCAATTTGCCATCGTATAGTAGGCACGCAGAACTGGTCGCGCATAGAAACCACTACCCATGGATATTTGCGGCGCGATAGTCACTTTATCAAGATAGTTGGTGGTGGCAGTTGGGTCTGCACCATTACCAATATCTCCTGCTGTACCCGCGACTTGAACATGACCCAACTCAACCGCAAGGCTGTAAAGTTCGTCGAAGTGGTATACCGGACGCACAACAATCGCGGTGGAAGTTCTCTCATTTTGATACCAAGCGAACTTTTCTTTGCCGTAGCCGAAGAAGGCCTGACCATTTATGTGATCTCCAAATTCGAAGTTGGCCGCATCAAGCACACGCCATGCATCATGATTGTTATTGCTGCCCCACCATGGCAAGCCACCACCATCAAGAGAACCCTCGCCATGCGCCACTTGCAAGATCAGACCATTTTGCACGGTGCCAATGACCATGGATTGATTCGCCCAGGCAGACCAGCCATCCGCGTGCGGGGCACCGTTAGAATTGTCATAAACGTAGTTGGCACCCAATCCTAGTGAACCTGCCGCACCGATGTTGATGCCTTCCAGACGGAAGTCATGGTTGACCATCTGCGTTGTAGGAGCTGCAGCAGTAGTAGCCCGCAATAAATTCTGAAGATCTGCATTACCGGGAGTTGTTGGTGCAACATAGCCCGCAGCCTCACTGCGCATGTTCGCATAGGAGAATTTGCCAATACCTACGTCAATATTTTCAATGCCTGCACCGGGGCCGGTCACTTGCAGCCAGAAGGTATCAATAATATGCACATCTTTACGATTGTAGTAGCGCTTACCCGCCCAGACTGTTGCTTTCTGGAAAGCGCCTGTACCAAACCCTTCAGCGGTAGCATAATCCTCGCGCCATGCCGGCACTGATTGCTCCCAATCAGTGACTTGCTGAGTGCCATAAGCCACCAAGGTATGAATCCCGAACTTGGTACCTTGTGATTCGCCCATGGACGCGCCAAATTTGAGCTCTCCATAGGTGTCGCATTCTTGTCCCAAACGTCCCGCACGATCTATATCACCCGCTCCCAACGCAGAGTCACCATTCATTTGGTAACATGTCGAGCCTCCGCCTTTGGAACTGCTACCGCTACCGCTACGTAAATATCCGCCAAATTCAAATGCAGCCATCGCAGATTGCGTAGCAAGCGCCAAAGCGATCGCGGCAATCAGTTTTGTTTTTTTAGTCATTATATCGCTCCTCTCCGAACAGATTAAATACCGGTAACTGAATCTTGTTTCCGGTCCGGTGCACACACCAGAACCCCTGGAATAGGGGGGCTTGCTCGACGGACCCGTCGGAGAGAAGGGCCATCTTGCTTCGCCTTCCCTGACATCGCTATACAACACTTTGTCAGGTTTAAAACCTCATCTCTTCTGTGTAGATGTCAATTCAACTAAAAATCACGGAACCAAATTTCAACTATGAAACTCTGAAGCTACGGAATCACCTGCCCCGCTTAACTTAAAACCAATTACCAAATTTGAAGATAGCTAAAAATCTCTCAACTGACTGGTTTTCAGAAGTGGTGGGAAAATATCACCAGACTTTTTGTAACACCATGAAGTTGAGTATTTACATAGGAATTGCATAACATAATGTAAATATTATGTTTTTATTCAAAATTGCAAATAGGGTTGAAATATTTCTTAACATACGAAATTAATAAGAATAGTGCTGACATCCCACTGCGGATTGATATGATGCGAAGATACTGAAGTTGCAATGATTTAAGCGACCGCTACAATTAATCACAAAAATTTACACTTCCTTACAAATCTGTATGCAAATTGTTGCTAAAAAGATACAGAAAGCAATTATTCGTCTGGTCGCGTTTATTTCTTGATTGATTGTATTCTTCCCATATCTTGCCCCAACATGTCTGGTGTAATCAGGGTGATGCCGTTAGCGCTGACATGAAACCGCTTGGAATCCTCTTCACGGTTGTAACCGACAACCAAGCCATCCGGGATAATGCAATTCTTATCTACCACGGCGCGTCTAATTTTGACATTTCGCCCCACGTCGACGTTTGGAAGCAGAACAGAGTCTTCTACCGTTGATCCTCCTCGGACCATGATATTTGAGTACAACAACGAGCGGACTACTGTCGCGCCGCTGACAATGCAACCACCCGACACCAGAGAGCTAATCGCCATCCCGCGACGATCACCTTCAGAAACAAATTTTGCGGGTGGCAACTGCTCCTGATAAGTCCAGATAGGCCACTCTTTGTCATACATATTCAAATCCGGAACCACTTTGGTGAGTTCCATATTGCCTTCCCAATAGGAATCTATGGTACCCACGTCACGCCAATAAGAATGCCCACCCTCGTTGCGCACACAACTGTCTTCAAAGCTTTGCGCAAATACGCGATATCCTGCAGCCATTAAATGCGGAATGATGTCCTTGCCAAAGTCGTGAGTCGACTGCGGGTCTTCAGCATCGCGAATCAATTGTTCACACAAAAATTTGGTGTTAAAAACATAGATGCCCATGCTGGCCAGTGCACGCTCAGGCTTGCCCGGAATCGAAGGCGGATTAGCCGGCTTTTCTGTAAAGCTGACCACCCTCGACTCAGTGTCCGTGCCCATCACGCCGAATTCTTTCGCGTCGTTAACCGGCACTTCGATACAGGCTACCGTCATATCGGCATTTTTTTTCACGTGAAAAGCCAGCAACTTTCCGTAGTCCATTTTATAAACGTGATCGCCGGCCAGAATCAACACATATTCGGGATGGGTATCGCGCAGAATATCCAGATTCTGGAGAACGGCATCAGCCGTACCCTCGTACCAAGACTCTTGCATCCATTGTTGCGCCGGCAACACATAGATGAATTCGCTGAAATTTCCATTCAAGAAACTCCAGCCACGCTGAATATGCAGAAGCAAGCTGTGAGATTTGTATTGGGTCGCGACGCCGATACGGCGGATGCCTGAATTGACGCAATTAGAGAGAACGAAATCTACAATGCGGAATTTGCCGCCAAATGGCACAGCTGGTTTCGCTCGCCAATCCGTCAACTGATGTAAACGGCTTCCGCGTCCCCCTGCTAAAATCATCGCGAAAGTATTTTTCGTTATTATGCTAGCGGCATTTGCTTTTTCTTGCTTAATCATATTGCCCCCTTATTTTTAGTATGAAGCTTTTCTAAGCTGAACAGCAACTAAAACATGAGCAGTTCAAGACCTTCAGCTTTCTGCTAATTATTTGCTCTGTCAGTGTTAACGACAGGTAATGTTAACCAATTTTTCTAGGCTATGTTTGTAAATAGAGTTGGTCATTTTTCAAAACATGTCGGCTTGCGAACGCAACGACACCCCCTCCCCAACCCTCCCCCGGTGGGAGAGGGAGCAAATTCAATACTCTGAAACAGGGGGCGGCATTTAACTTCCCTCTCCCACCGGGGGAGGGACTGAGGGAGGGGGAGAATTGGAAATATTGTTTTCACTGTGGCCTGAATTTTCTTTGCGGCCATATAACCAAGACATATGTTTAAGTCGATCTGCTGTGTCCGCTGGAACATCAGACCACATGAAACGCCATGTCCAATAACCCTCACCTTTTCCCGGAAAGTTCATGCGATGTTCGGTTGAGAGGCCAAGAATATCCTGCAATGGAAAAATGACTGAATCGGCTACACTTGCCATGCCGACGCGAATCAAATCCCATTGAATGGTCCGGCCATCGGTTGCCAAATATTCGCGCAAATGGTGCCTCTCTTCTTCTGTGGCTGAGTCCCACCACGACACGATCGTGTCGTTGTCGTGCGTGCCAGTGTACACGACGGTATCATTGCTATAGTTATGCGGCAGGAACCTTTTTTCTCCATTCTCACCCCAGGCAAATTGCAGAATGGCCATTCCTGGAAATTTAAATTTCTTGCGCAAGTTTTCAACTGCCGGAGTTATGTTTCCTAAATCTTCTGCGATGATAGGCAGAGTACCCAACGTTTTAGTAATTGCACTAAAAAGTGCGTCTCCAGGTGCTGCTACCCACTTGCCGTTGATCGCTGTGGGTTCACTTGATGGAATTTCCCAATAATTAACAAAACCTATAAAGTGGTCGATGCGAAGGATGTCGACTAATTCAAATGTATTTCGAATTCGTTCTATCCACCATGCGAATCCCTCTTTTTCGTGTTCCTGCCAACGATACAGTGGATTTCCCCAACGTTGACCAGTCTTGGAAAAAACATCCGGTGGAACTCCCGCAATCGTGGTTGGTCGCCCTTGCTTGTCCAATTCAAATAAATCGGGCCGGGCCCAGGCTTCAACACTATTGTGTGCCACGAAAATCGGCATATCGCCAATGATACGGATTCCGCGTTGGTTGGCATAAGCCTTGAGTTTCGCCCACTGATCAAAAAAACGCCACTGGCAGAATTTCCAGAAACTGATTCTTTCTGCATTGTTAACTGACGCCTCTTTCAGTGCGTTAGGATTTCGTGTTGCAAGTTTTACATCCCAGTGACACCAGTCACGGCCATGAGTTGTTTCGGACAACGCCATAAATAAAGCATAGTCTTCCAGCCAACTCGCGTGTTTTTTACAAAATGCCAAGAAATCCGCACGATCCGTTGGGCTTGCATGTTCATCAAAATGAGTTGCTGCTTTAGCCAGGCGACTCATGCGATAAGGAATTACTTTGCCAAACTCTATATGACGCGAATCAAGCATGGATGAATCGCGAAAATCAATTTCCACTAGCCAACCATGTTCTTGCAAATCTTCTAGATTGATTAATAGTACGTTTCCTGCAAAAGCAGAATTACTCATATAGGGAGAACTGCCTGGCCCTATATTGACAAGAGGCAGTATTTGCCAGAGGGTCTGACCGGCCGCCGCCAACCAGTCCACAAAATGATAGGCTGACTCACCCAAGTCACCAGACCCATGCTGACCGGGCAACGATGTCAGATGCAGTAATACTCCGCAGGATCGTGGATAACGCTTCATAATATTTTTCCTGAAATTAGAAGTTACTCAAGATGCAAGCCGCAATTCAGCTAAATATGCCAAAGCACTTCCTCCACTGATGTCAGGATTAATATTCAACTCGAGCACCGTCACTCCTGTGAGATCGACGCTGTAGTCTTCAATCTCACTAGTAGCGCCTCTAGGGCTAAAGTTCCACTGCTGGCGGGCGATTTCGATGAATGACTCCCCTCCATTTGGCGACCAACGCAATTCAAATTGTTGTGTGCGCTCGACGCTTGTTTCCTCAAAATGAATCCATATCCGCTGAATCCGCTGCGGTGCGGCAAAGAGTATGCGGATAATCTGTTTCCCCGATCCAGATGCGAGCCAACCGGAGCGACCCGGCAACAGTGCAGACTCTATAGGATGAGCGGCGTCCTCTGAAGTAATTTCAACCTCAGCAATCTCTTCGATATTTAACCAATCCGAATCCGGCAATCTAGAACCCATCTGCGATGGAGTGATGATTCGCTTGCGCATTGACGTACCTCCTGATATCAAGCTGGCGAAATATAGAACTTCGTCATAAGGGGAATGTTAACAGTATTAAATTATGCTCGCTATGAATTGCAAGATCGGACTGGCTGGATCAAAATGAAAGCGCTCAATTCTGAGGGTGACTGAACGGGGGTATTGAACATTGCGATGATCGGGTTGGACACACATTTATTAGCTAAAATTTCCGGGGTGTTTTCAACACTGCCCGAAGTAACTGCCGTTGTCCTATCTGGGTCAAATGGAAGCGGATTCTCTGACGATGACTCGGATATTGATTTGTACGTGTATTCCCAGCAGGAGCCCTCGCAGGCATGTCGAACTGAAATGGCGCGACAGTTCGGAGAAAAAGCCAGCATAAGTAATGAATTCTGGGAACCGGGAGATGAGTGGATCGCACGCCAATCCGGCAAGGTGGTTGACATCATGTATCGTTCAACGGCATGGATAGAGCAGCAGTTCGAGCGAGTTTTGTCGCGACATCAGGCATCCGTTGGCTATAGCACCTGCTTCGTGTACAACGTGCTTCACTCGCATATCTTGTATGATCGAGGCAATTGGTTTGCTTCACT
Source organism: uncultured Gallionellaceae bacterium (assembly GCA_903876625.1). Taxonomy (GTDB): domain Bacteria; phylum Pseudomonadota; class Gammaproteobacteria; order Burkholderiales; family Gallionellaceae; genus PALSA-1006. The sequence continues at coordinate 20,092 of CAIRAO010000282.1, forward strand.
CAGGGCAAAAGCCGGGCAGCCTTATCCCGATTCGCTGCGACGTGCCATTGTGGCCAAAAACTATCCTATTTTGCGCATGACGCTATCTTCTTATGTGCATCAGATTGCGATGGCGTTAAATCGCAAAGATAGTTTGTGTGTCAATCATCGCGTCGCTGCTTTGTTAGCCAGTTACATCGATATTCTTTTTGCCATCAATCGATTGTTCCATCCAGGTGAGAAGAGGCTAGTTGCTTACGTGCTGGCAAACTGCCCGAAACGTCCGCCTGAGTTTGAAAAGCAAGTTTCTAAACTGTTATCGGCTATCACGCCGACAAACCAGTCTGACCTACTTGAAGCGGCCAAGGATCTACTTGATAGCTTGGACGAGCTGCTAATCAAAGAGAAACTCATCACTCCTTAAGCAAATTAACAGAATTAAATTACTGACAACTTCACCCTATTCCTGCTCTCTCACTCGGGGGTAAATTCAACTTCAAAACAGGTATCTGGATTTAGCTTCCCTCTCCCACCGGGGGAGGGTTGGGGAGGGGGTCTTTGCGTTTACTAGTTGATGTGTTTTGAAAAATAACCATCGCCATTTACGGACATAGCCTTTTTATTTAGCGACGATGAATGGAAGCACACCACAGGAATCCAAGACTTCCCTAATTTGTTATAGAGCGATTCAATTTTTTTGTGTTGCATTATCATTAGTGTCCCAACGTTAATCGAACAGAAACAACTGGTTGGTTGAATCCGGTGAAATTCTGTCCTGTGGTGTACGCGCCAACAGTTGATTTAGAGCCATTCTCTCGAACATAGTTAGGCTCAAGATTTGTAACATTTCGTAGAGTGATGCGGTGATATTCAGTCGCTTTCT
>CAIRAO010000283.1 GCA_903876625.1 uncultured Gallionellaceae bacterium
CGGGATGGCCGCAGAGTTCATCGCCGGGAAGTTAGGGCTGGGCACAAGCACAGTTGAGGCCGTCAAAGACGCCGTGGCCGGGGTCACGGGTGCGGATAAGGTTAAACTGGCCGACATTCAGGCGCAATTGCAGGACCACTTGGCTCAGTACGGTTTGCAATTGCAGACTGCCGAAACCCAAGCCGCTGCCCAACAAGTCGCAAGTGTCAACGGCACGTTGCAGGCTGATGCTCGTGGCGACAGTTGGTTGCAGAAAAACCATCACGCAGTGGAATCATTGGCTACTGTCGCGTGCGTGATTAGCATTTATTTTGTACTTCCCATGTGCAAAATCGCTGTCCCGGTGGTGCCCGAAGCCGCCTTTTTGATGCTGGGGTCCGTGCTTGGCGTCACCGCCTGGCAGCATGGGCAAGTAAACAAGTCTATTGCAGACGCAAACGGATCTTAAGGAAAAATCATGGCTAATGTGAATGCGGCAAGTGGCCTGACCCCGGTCAGTCATATCAACGGAAGCGGCTGGAATGGCAAAACCAGCGTGTATTACATTGCACAAGCTGACACTAATGTGTACGCTGTCGGCGATGTGGTTGTGAGTACGCCGGGCGCTGGTGATGGGGTAGTTAACGGGGTGCTGGTTAACGGGGTGCCACAGGTCACAAAAGCTGGCTTGGCAAGCAATCCCCGAGGCGTGATTGTCAGTGTGCAACAAGACCGCAATGGCAATGGAGAACGGGTTATCCCGGCTACGAAACTGCGGGGGTATTTTGTTAACGTGGCTGACGATCCGCTGCTGGTCTTTCAGCTGCAGGCAGAGAACACCACGGCTGTGCCGGTGACTGCAATTGGCAAATATGCTGACTTGAACATCGCATTATCCGTGTCTGGGCAGGGGGTTAGTGGCACGCAATTGGCAACAGCGAGCATCACAACTACTGCCAATGTGCCCCTGAAAATTCTCGGAGTAGCGCTTGGCGATCTGACAGCCTACACACAATTACTGGTTTGCTTTAACAATCACGATCTGGGGTAAAACATGGCTACTAATAAAGATGCAGTACGCGGGGCAATGTACTCCCTAGACTCCAGCGGCAATGTGACGGGGCTGACTACCCCAAGCGGAGCTACTGCTGCATTTCTCGCAACTCGCTCTGCTACCTATATCCCGCTTGGAGACTCTCGCGTTGCAAATGGAAATGTGGGCGACTCCGGTGTATCGGTAATCATTGATTCTGTGCGTGCTGTTCACAACCACCTGCAAACGCTTTTGCAAGGCCGCTTAGTGCAACTTCGCAATGCAGGCATTTCCGGTAACACATCCACGCAAATGCTTAACCGCATCCAGACTGATGTGATTGCGTATAGTCCCGGATGGTGTTTTCTTGAAGGTCCGGTAAATGATGTGACCGCCATTGTCACGTTCAGCATTCCTTGGAACACCCAGCTCTCCACGATGCAATCAAATGTCAAGTCAATGTGGGCGCTTTGTGTATCAAACGGAATCCGATTTGCGACAAGCACAATAAGCCCATGGACGGGATCAGCCCCCGTATGGAATGCTCAACAAAATGGTCTGCATAGCGCCTATAACCGATGGGTCAAGGCTTGGGCACAGGCAAACAATATTCCTTGCGCCGATAACTTCGAGACCAATGCCTTACCATCTACTAATCAATTCATCCCGAACAGCGTATATGACGCTTATGGGCACTATTCCGATTGGGGCGCATTCCTCGCGGCCCAGGCGTGGTTCAAAGTGCTTGATCCGGTAATTCCTAAAGCCAACTTCTTAATTAGCCGAAACAACGACTACGATAACTTGGTTTATGACGGTGGCGGCGCGTGGACTGTTGGCGCTTCACTACCCTCTACATGGTCATGTGCAGGGACGAACATCACAGGCCAAGTGAATAGCGTTGTGGCTCGGCCCGATATTGTGCAAGGGTCTCTTTTGCAAGCAACTGGGACTTCTGCGGCACAAGGATCAAATGTGATCTTCACCAGAACAACCCAAGACTATCTGGGCACCACTTGGTCGGCTCTTAACGCAGGGTTTCTACTGAGCCGCCGCATGTTGGCGAATGATGGAAATCAGTATATCGTCACAACTGCGGGAACAACTGGTGCAAGTCAGCCCGTGTGGAATAGTACACTCGGGGATACAACTGTAGATGGCTCTGTGACATGGACCAGAGTGGCAAACTTCTTGTCTGGTGACTTGATTTATGCAGAAGCCGAGGTTTTCATATCGAGCATATCGGGTGGTAATCTTGGAGTACAGCCTCAGATTGTCATGCAGCACACGGGTGGAGGGGGGAATCTAGTTGCATCCGGGACTACAGATCAATCGACGCGGGTCTCTCCTTACCCCGCTGGGTATTACGTGCTCCGAACTCGCCCATATGTAATCGGCGCAGGCTGCACTTGGATGACAGCAAACGTGCGGTTCTTTTTTGATAACTCTGTCGCATTCACGGTGCAAGTCGGAAGAGTTTCTTACAGGCACTTTACGCCTGTCTAACCAAACCATCCCACCGCAGGATTGCATAAAAGAAATTGAAATGCCCACCCACACGGCGCTTGAGGGCGCTTTTAACGTTTATCACTTATGCTTAAAATCTTTCGACCGGCGCGCAGGCAAACCAACGGTAAGGTGCACGTTGCCTCACGCCCTGGTATGCGGCATGTTGAAATCGCACCGACTGGCGAACGTGGGTTTGTGACAAGCGAAGGGGATTTTGTCGGCCGCGAAGTGGGGGCCAAGATTGCGATCGCTGCAGGGCAAGTGCCGGATACGGTGACGCGGTTGCACTCGGAGGATCTGCCAGAGTATAAGAAACTGCGTGGAAAACGGTAGGTTTCCTGCTCGTATTATTGGCTAGTAATACGGGCATGAAATCATTGTAGGGGGCGAAAATGCCGATATAGTTACTACGCTATATCGGCATTTTTTACGCATCATGGCGGCATGATTTAACGGCAATCGCCCCACGATTTAGTGGACGTTGCGATCCCAACCGGGATAACCAGCGGCTCCACATAGGGCAATGGAATTTCACTGCACTTAACAATTTCGCGCAACATAGCATCCCCGCGCCATGTATCATACTGACCGACTAAACTATCATGAACTTGCCAAGGTTGGCTATGAGCGAATGCAGGAAATGGCTGACCCCGCAAGGTCTATCGA
>CAIRAO010000284.1 GCA_903876625.1 uncultured Gallionellaceae bacterium
GAAGTACCCTATTTGGCGCATGCTGCAATGGAGCCTCTCAATGTGGTGGTAGATTTGAAACCAGACCATTGCACTATCTGGACCGGCACACAGATGCAAACCGTGGATCGTGCGATGGCTGCTAATGTCGCCGGGCTAAAACCTGAACAAGTGGAAATCCATACCACCTATCTCGGCGGCGGTTTTGGTCGCCGCGCCAATCCAAGATCCGATTTCGTTATTGAAGCAGTACAAGTGGCAAAGGTTATTGGTAAACCTGTCAAGATCGTCTGGACACGTGAAGATGACACCCGTGGTGGTAACTATCGCCCGATGTGGGCAGACCATATCCAGGCAGCCATAGGTAAAGATGGCAAACCTCTCGCTTGGAAACATACTATTGTCGGCCAGTCCATTATTGCCGATACTCCATTTGCGGGCTTTCTGATCAAAAATGGTATTGATGTAACCTCGGTTGAAGGTGCCTCGACCCTGCCCTATATAATCCCCAATCTTCAAGTTGATTTGCACAGTCCAAAAAATGAAGTGCCTGTGCAATGGTGGCGCTCGGTAGGCCATTCGCATACTGCATTTGTTGTCGAAACCATGATTGACGAATTGGCACATTTGGCAAAAGAAGACCCGGTTGCTTACCGGCTAAGTATTTTGCCTGCCAATTCGCGTTATAGAGGTGTACTGCAACTTGCCGCAGAAAAAGCCGGCTGGAGTAAAACTAATTTGCCCGCTCATCATGCCTACGGCGTTGCAGTTCATCAATCGTTCGAAAGCTACGTTGCAGAAATAGCTGAAGTATCAATTGAAAATGGAAAGATTCGTGTACATCGAGTCATCTCGGCTGTGGATTGCGGCATCGTGGTGAATCCGGACGGTGTAAAACAGCAAGTCGAGGGTGCGATAGTTTACGGACTCTCGGCAGCCTTACATGGTGCCATCACGATGGAAAATGGTCGCGTAATTCAATCCAACTTCCATGACTATGCGCCGTTGCGTTTTTCTGAAATGCCGCAGGTTGAAGTTCACATAGTTACAAGTAGTGAACACCCAACCGGTATTGGCGAACCCGGCACACCACCGATTGCACCGGCAGTTGCCAACGCAGTTTTCAAGCTGACCGGAAAACGCTTGCGCCGCATGCCATTTGCCAAGGAAACAATTGCCTGAAATTAGCAAGATCGCTGCCATCGTACTGGCAGCAGGTAGTTCTAGTCGATTTGGCGCCAACAAATTACTCTATCCACTAACACTGGGTGGAGTAACTAAGCCACTCATAGTTCATAGCCTTTTGCCTTGGCTAGAAGTGTTTGGGCAGATCACGGTAGTTGTTAGTAATAATTCTGATCAATTTTGCAATGAAATTAATACTGAGCTTGGAAAACTAAACGCAACCGCTATTCGTTGGTTGGAATGTGAAAATTCCACCACGGGTATGTCTGCCAGCCTTGCATGTGGTGTTCGCGCAAATATAAATGCTTTGGGATGGATGATCGGGCTGGCTGATATGCCAAAGGTTCCTTCGGCAGCTATTGCAGGAGTTCGAGATTTACTCTTGGAAGGTGCCTGTTTGGCTGCACCTTTTTTCGACGGCAAGCGTGGGCATCCGGTCGGTTTCGCATCAAATTACAAAGAAGATCTGCTAATGCTTCAAGGCGATACAGGTGCACGGCATTTACTTGAACGCGACAAAGTTGATCTATTACAAATTGAGATAAACGACAGTGGGATATTTGGGGATGTTGATACTCAGGCTGATCTGCAAAATATTTGGCACTTTTCAGACTAAAGCCAATTCCAACCGCACACTAAAATTATTTCAATATTTTTTCCATTTTGATGTGCGGTATTCCGACTTCCACAAATTCTTGACCAACTCTGACATATCCTGATTTTTCGTAAAACCTGAGAGCCGTCATGCGAGCATGCAAATGAATATGTTTGATTCCTTGTTGCGCAAGTTTGCCTTCCATAAAATTGAGCACTTTTCTTCCGAATCCCTTGTCTTGATGATCAAAAGCAACTGCCATCTGGCGTACTTTAGCTTCAGTCGGTGAACACACTACTGCGACGACGCAAGCAAACAAGCTTTCAGTTTCCTCAAACAACCCGAAGTGCTGTTGCTGACTTTCAATACTTAAATCTTCGTCAAACAAATTTAAACCGATCGGAACACGCAACACTTCATTGCGAAGCTTGCATTCCTTTGTGTAATTATCCGAACCAAACTCGATCTCAATTAAAGTCATGGAATTAAATCGTTAATACATTTCTCTACCGTTTAAGCTCAAATAACATTTCCGGCCGAAAGTCTTAACTGTTTGCTACACCTTTTTGCCAGTGCCTCATCATGCGTTACCAATATCAACGTGGTGCCTTGCGCTCTGTTTAGTTCCAGCATAAGTTCAATGATTTGGCTTCCAGTTGCAGCGTCCAGATTGCCTGTGGGTTCATCTGCAAATAGTATTTTTGGTTTTGTAACAAAAGCTCGGGCAAGTGCAACGCGCTGTTGCTCCCCCCCTGAAAGATGTTTGGGCAAGTGGTGGGCTCGATCATTCAGGCCAACGAGTTGCAACGCATCCGCAGCACGCTGTCGGGCATCTGAAGCACCACGCAACTCCAGTGGCAACATAACATTTTCCAGTGCATTTAGAGCTGGCAGCAATTGAAATGATTGAAATACAAAACCAGCCAATTCACCGCGTAACCTTGCGCGACCATCTTCATCCAAAGAAAATAATTCAGTACCAGTCAAGCTCACGCTCCCGCTACTCGGCACGTCCAGTCCGGCTAAAAGACCAAGAAGCGTTGATTTGCCGGACCCTGAAGCACCAACAATCGCCAGACTCTCCCCTGCTTCAACTGCAAAGGTAACGTCATGAAGAATAATCAGCGGCAGATCTCCGCTTAATACTTGCTTGGTAAGCCCTACTGCCTGCACAATTGAGACCATGAAAACTTTACCTCTTAATATAATTTTGGTGGTTGCATCTTTATTGCTACCCTGTGCTGCTCAAGCGGCAAATAATATACTGGTATTGGGTGACAGTTTATCAGCAGGCTATGGAATTGCACGCGAAGCCTCATGGGCCAGTCTGTTGCAGAAGGAATTACGGCAAAATCATCCACAGATTGAAGTGGTCAACGCCAGCATCAGCGGTGAGACAACTTCCGGAGGTTTACGACGAATCGGCAAAGCCTTACAGGAACATAAACCGTACATCGTGATTATCGAGCTTGGCGCAAACGATAGTCTGCGTGGCTCGACCATCGGAGATACAGAAAAGAATCTGCGTCAAATTATTGAACAATCACTCAAGTCCAAAGCCAAAGTTATTCTTCTTGGTATGCAAATCCCGCCCAACTATGGATTGGATTACGCCAAACAATTCCGCGAACTTTATCCATCACTGGCAAAACAATATAAATTATCATTGGTGCCTTTCATGCTGGAAGGAATTCCACCGGAACAGTTTCAAGCCGATAATCTGCACCCGAATGCACAAGCTCAAGCGCAGATTTTAAAGAATGTAGAACGGGTTTTAAAACCTCTGCTCTAGGGCTATTGCTTTACCTCAAAGAAATACCGCCAACCTGAGCAGCAAATCCGGGGAAAGAACTTGCCACACCTGCACCAAACTTTTTCGCCAGTCTATCTGCGATACCTTCATGTGTTGTAAAGTCAACGATATCCTCCGCTTTGATCACATCGCGTGCGACTGAGTCCACAGTACCGATCTCGTCAGCAAGACCCAATTTGATACTCTGATCGCCCGTCCAGAACAAGCCGCTGAACATCTCCGGTGTTTCTTTCAAGCGTTTGCCACGACCTTGCTTAACCACATCGATAAACTGCTGGTGAATTTCAGCCAGCATCTTTCTGGTGAATTCTTCATGCTTGGGATTTCGTGGTGAGAATGGGTCCATGAATCCTTTATTTTCACCTGCCGTCATTAAGCGTCGTTCCACACCCAACTTTTCCATCGTGCCGGTAAAACCGAAACCATCCATCAGCACACCGATAGAGCCGACAATACTTGCCTTGTTCACATATATTTTATCTGCTGCCGCCGCGATGTAATAACCACCGGATGCACACATATCCTCTACTACGACATAGAGAGGAATTGTGGGATGCAGCGCGCGTAAACGGCGAATCTCGTCATTCACGTAACCAGCCTGCACCGGGCTACCGCCGGGGCTGTTGATGCGCAGAATCACGCCCTGCGTATTTTTATCTTTGAACGCATCCTGCAAACTGGTGATCAGGTTGTCTGCATTGGCTGCACTATCTGCAGAGATCACACCGCGCAAATCGATCAGCGCAGTATGTTTGCCCCCCGAAAGCGCTCCATCAGACTTATTAAACCAGCCCATAAAAAGAAACAGTACGATAAACAAATAGCCGAATGTCAGTACTTTGAAAAATATACTCCAGCGACGTGAGCGCCTTTGTTCTTGAATTGAAGCAAGCGCCAGTTTTTCCAGCACACTGCGTTCCCAATTGTTTTGCTCAGACATGTTAATTCCTAAAATTTATTTAGCCTTCATACGTGAAGTATATCAGGCATACGTTTTGAACCATTTACGCAATTCGTGAAAGTCACTTACCAGTGCAAGGGGATTCAACTCACTTAATTGGTCAGCCGGATGTGCCCCGTGCGTCACACCTACCGCATCCACACCTGCATTCAGTGCCATCTGCAAATCGTGCGTGGTATCACCCACCATCAAAACCCGATCTGCAGCCAAATCAAGTTCATCCATAATTTCCAGCAACATAGCAGGATGCGGTTTGGAAAATGTCTGATCCGCGGTGCGCGTTGTATGGAAATATTTGCCCATTTCGCTGGAAGCAAGCACACGATTCAAACCATTGCGATTTTTGCCGGTCGCCACCGCCAACCAATATCCACTTTCATGCAATTCAATGATCGTTTCACGCGCGCCGTCAAAAAGAGGAATGGCGGCATCCTGCGAAAGAAAGTGATGGCGATAGCGAGCGGCAAGCGGCTCATACATCGACTCGGTTGCATCCGGCACCGCGTGGCGCAATGCATCTACCAAACCCATGCCGATCACATACCTCGCTGCCTCGTCACTAGGCACGGTCAAGCGCATATCTCGACAAGCTGCCTGAATCGAACCCGCAATAATCGCGGTCGAATCCATCACCGTACCGTCCCAGTCAAATACGATTAAGTCGTAACGTTTATTCATTAATGTTTCGTGATGTTTTGGAGAATGTGGAATTATAAAACATCCCTCACGCGCACAAATATAATGTTAGCGCAAAAGAAGGAAAAAACTTAGGCAGTGCGAGTTAATAACCCTCGAAAAACTTCCAATCAGAAATTCCAGCGGAAGCCAAATGAAGCGGAAATACGTTGATTTGTGGACGTCTGGTTAGGTCCGGTTGTCGTACTCATTTCATAACCCAAGTCTGCATCCAGGCTCAGATTTTGCCTCATTTGATAAGTTCCATGCACCATCGGCATATGACGAGACAAGTTGCCTCCGTAGTTATCAGTTTGCTGGTAGTAATTCCAGGATGAGTCCAGCGAGAATTGGGGGTTGAACATGATCCGGTTGCTGATAAATATCGTTTCACCATTTTTTACGTAGTCACTGGTGACGATACTCGAGCCTAAAGTCGTAAAGTCAGCATTGGAAAATAAATTGGTGCCCGTCAATTGTGCGGAAACTGTCTTTTCCAATCCCGTTTCAGGAGTCGCATTCATGTAACCGACTATTGGCAACGGAACACCATTTACGTCCAAACTTCCACTTACCGGCATACCCGATGTTTTTGCCAGCCTGAAGTCACCTCCTATTTGCCAAGTGGCGTTCAATCTTTGCGTTGCCCCGAATTGTGCATAGGTTGAAGAAACGGAGCGATCTAAAGCCAATTGTTTCAATTGCGTTTCATTCATGACTGCCAGCAAATCTGTTACTGAGGTTGTCAATGAGCCATTCAACGCATTGCGGATACTCAAGTTCTCTCTATAATCTAGGATAAAATTAATGGTAGTTCCCGATTCTAAACCATAGGTACTTGTTAACATCATGGTGTTCGGTTTATTGAAATAGACATCGTAATCAACTACCGCATAAGCAGATTTTTTACCTTCGAAATATTTGAACTCAGCACCCACCGCGCGTCGGTCGGTCAGACCCTGAATGGTTTGATCGATCAAATAAATAGAAACAGGTCCACTATCTACGCTAGTACCATAAAATTTCGGCTGGATGCTTGTCGAAAAGTCCACTAATTGCCCTGCAACGCCATTTATACGTAAATCCTGTTGCGATCCATAGCCCGCATAGACGCCATCGAAACGTCCCATCACGCCGCCTCCACCCGTCGTCTGACGACCCAAGCGAACCGAGTAATCAGATTTTTTATTTTTAAGTTCCAGATAAGCAGCATAAACGTAGTTTGTATTGTGCTGCCCAGGTAAATAGTTTTGTGTCTCAGCATCACGATAAACCAAACGATTGTCATATTGATCGTTGACGTATCTGCCGATCGCATCGACATTGGTAATCAATGAAGACTGGTCTTTCATCGAGTAAGTATAAGTCTGGGTTGTATTGTTAAACGGATAAGTTGTTTCAAAATTGCTTTGGCCGTAATAATAGCGTGAAGAAATTCCACCCTGTAAGAAACCATGCGGCTCAATTTTCCGGGCGGTAGGCGCTTCCGGTTTATTTGTCGCTTCGGTCTTTCCTAGTCTGGCCAGTCGCTGTTGCACTTGTTCAAACCCTGCTCCGGAGGTATACAGTTTTAAGTACAACTCATACTCCGCCTTGGCTTTTTGGTATTGGCCATCGCGTTCACGCGCTACACCGACCCATTCCTGAGCATCTTGTGAATACAAGTTAGGCGGCAACAGCAACAAACTATTAAAGGCTTCGGTGGCAGCAGGATAGTTTTTATCGGCAAGTGCATCATGTCCGGCCTGCATCAGTTTATGAGCCTGCTGATTTGTGTCTGCTTGAATCGCTTCTGTACTGCCCGCGACAGGCACGGGTTGTATGGCTGGTGGTGCTACCACGGTCGGTAATAACGGCAAACGCAAATCGTTCACTTCAGGCAACGCGGTTTTTTCCGGCTTGAGGGTAATGACAAAACTGCGGCTATCCCCCCCTGGGGTAACTGAAAATTTCACTTCTTTGGCAAACTCGACCACCAATTTGGGCTGTGTCGCTTGGTCGCGGGTGGTCACTGTAAAAGCAGGGCTTAACGAGGTTGCAGGAGAATTTCGCACTTCCTGGTCCACCCAAGCTTCAGCAGAATCAGAACTCGGCACACGCTCGTAGTAGATTTCAATTACCCGTGACTTCACATTCGGCACAAATCGCAGGAAATGCACCGGCGTGGTGAGTGTAATGGTTGCCAGTACATCTTCGCCCTTCTGCTGCAAGTTCACGTCTTCTAGTGGGGCAGAGAAAACACTACTTGAAATAAGGCAAAACTGCATACTAACTGCTAATAAATAATGCGTTAACATAGGCTGGTACTTCATTTCATCTCCTGATCGCCAATTGTAACCTAGCAAAATATATGACTGTTTTTAACATGGTTATAACTTCATAATTCAAAAAAAGAGCCGCATTGACGCGGCTCTTTTTATCACTTATTCCATGATGTAAATGAACTATGGCAAGAAGCGCAAGGTCCCGACTTTGTATTATGACTTTTTGTTTGCGTTACTCCCAAAACCGTTTTTCCCGTAAGGTGGCAGTTCTCACACGGATTAGAAACAAGATAATCGTGTAATGGTTTCCCTATAATCCAAGTCGTCGGAGTTTGATGACAAGCAGTACATGCAATTGTAGGTGGATTGAAGTAGGTGACAGCCACATGGTTTGTTGGCATAGCGCCACCTATCGCACCCAACCAAGTCGATGTTGATGAATGGCAGCTACTACACTCGCCACTCGTTACATGGGTTGGATATAGCGCAACTGCTTGAGTCAATCCTGTTGCACGAGAGTTATTGTGGCAAGACGAACATACACCCGAATATCCTGCTCCTGAATGGCTATACAGTGCACCTAACCAACTTGAGTAGCCTGAGTGACAGGATCCACAATCAATAGAATTATTTAGCGCACCATGAGCAAAGGCCTCAGGAGAAGTACCGCTTATCTGTTTCTTGCCCGTTGCGGTGGTACCATTATGGCAACTCGAACATGTGGCACTCCCTATCCCTGAGTGATCAAAGGTGGCTCCCAACCAGCTTGCATAGCCATGATGACAGGAGCCGCAATCAAGTGTTGTGGGCAAATGGCCTGAGAATTGGGCAGTACCCGTGGCGCGAATCCCATTGTGGCAAGCTGCGCATGTCCCGCCAGCACTAGCATGATCATAAGTCGCGCCCAGCCAGTTTGTATAAGTATGATGACATGAAACGCAGTCAATGGTGTTATTTGAAGTTCCGTGAGCGAATCCCTCCGCAGTAGTTCCACCTATATTCGTCTTGACCCAGGCAGATCCTAACTGACCGGCAGCATGGCAACCTCCGCACTGGGGAATCGTTCCGACGTGATTCCAGTATGATGGCAACCAAACTGTAGCTCGATGGCATTTATCACAAGAATTGGTCGCTTTAAATGAATTGCCGGAATGGCTGGCAGGTCTTGCCGTGGCAATTGAACCATTGTGACAACTTCCGCATTGCCCGGGAATGGCCATACCGTGGTTATAACGCGCGCCTGAAAATGTAACGGTATTGGTATGACAGATATCGCAGGGCTGTGTGGTAGCCAAGTGATTGGAAGACATGGTTAGCGCGACCACCCTCTGGCCTCTTGTATGGCACCCGTTGCAATTATGCGGTGTGCCTTTAAAGACACCACCCACATGACAACTGCCGCAATCTGCAATGGTGGCATGCGAGCCGGTCAGTGGATATCCTGTCGTTGTATGATCAAAGCGCTGTGCTGAAGTTTTGTCTCCCGTATCGACTGCGTCCGTTTGTGCTGCTTTTGAGTGAATCGCAAACATCGACAATGTCAGCATCACTAACATTGCCATGAGTAACGTGGGCTTTGAATAAAAACTGTCCAATGTGATATGTTTCATGTTCATCTCCTCTTAGTCTTTCTTACCCATTCCCGATCTTAAATCGCGCCACTTGATTCCGTCATGGCAACGATCACATTGTGGGCCGAATTCTCCATTATGAACGTCATCTCTATCATGACAACTTCCACAAGATGTATCCGTTTTAACCTTACCTGTCGTCGGACGAATATGGCATTTGTAGCAATCTGAGATGCCTCTGTGCGGCCCGTCCAATTTGAATCTGGTCTTGTTGTGATCAAAGTCCCATGATTTCCAACTGCGTACGTTATGGCATTCCTGGCACTCGGTGCCCAGACGGCGTTTATGCACGACTGCATCATCTTTCTCATGGCAAGAGAAGCAATCCGACTTGGCATCTTTAAAGGTGGGCGCCAAATGGCACTTCTTGCATTCAACGATAGCATGGTTCCCCAACAGCAGGAACTTCGACATGGTGTTGTGTTTGAAAGTTGTCGTCTTCCAATTCTGCTCGTCATGGCAGGTTTCGCACTTTTTGCCTTCCTGACCTTTGTGCTTGTCATCTTTTTCGTGACAAGAAATACAAGTCATTTCCAGCTTGTCTTTATAAATATCACCCTTATGGCAACTTGTGCATTTCAAAGGAGGTTTATGCTTGCCCAAGAGTTGGAATTTGGTTTTCTTGTCGTGATCAAACAAGATTTCCTTCCAGTCGCGTTCGACGTGGCAACTTTCGCATTTTGTGCCGAAGTTTCCTTTATGCGCCTTGTCGTCTTCCTTCTTGTGACATGAGACACAAGTCATTTCCAACTTGTCTTTATACAAGTCCCCTTTGTGGCAAGTGACACACTTGGCTGTCTTATGCTTACCCAGCAAGGGGTACTTGGTCGACTTGGTATGATCGAACAAGATTTCTTTCCAGTCGCGTTCGACGTGGCAGCTTTCACATTTCGAGCCGAAATTGCCCTTATGCACTTTGTCGTCATCTTTCTTGTGACATGACACGCAGGTTTTTTCCAGCTTGTCTTTGTAGATGTCACGTTCAGGCTTGTGGCAACTGACGCACTTGGTCGTTATATGTTTGCCTAGTAACGGGTATTTAGTTTTCAAATCGTGATCAAAAACGATCTCTTTCCAACTTCTCTCGACGTGGCATGTTTCGCTGTTCTTTGAGGAGAAGAAATGATCAAAAGTCAAAAAGACTTTTTCTCCGGCCTGATGTTCACATTGGTCGGTGGTGGTTTTGCTGTAGGTTCCATGAATTACTCCGTGGGTACCGGTGCTCGTATGGGTCCCGGATACTTCCCGTTGTTGTTGGGCATCGTGCTGGCCGTATTGGGTGCTTTCATCATCTTTTATTCGCTGGTGGAGCACGCCGAAGACGGTGACAAGGTGGGCAAGTTCGCCTGGCGTCCCGTCTTTTACATCTTGGGAGCCAACTTGGCGTTTGGTGTTTTGCTGGGCGGACTGCCAAGCATCGGCCTTCCTGCCATGGGCTTGATCATGGCCATCTACGCTTTGGTGCTCATTGCCAGCAAAGCGGGCGAAGAATTTGTCCTCAAAGATGTGTTGCTGCTGGCCACGATTTTGTCGGTTGGTAGTTACTTGGCGTTCATCGTTCTGCTCAAGTTGCAGATGCCGGTGAGACAGCAAAAAAAGCATTAGAATTCTTCAGGAATATGGACGTCAAGTTGATAGTGGTAGCTCATCAATTCGATTTTGCCAGAGAAACAAATC
>CAIRAO010000285.1 GCA_903876625.1 uncultured Gallionellaceae bacterium
AGGCCTTGACCATGGCGAGAATCCGGCCCATTTCGGCGCTAGAGTTCTCATCCATCCCAGGGGCCGCTCGGTTCAAGGTGTCCACGATCACGATGCCGTTGCCAGCATAGTTTCTATTGATCGTCATCGCCAGTTCAGGTGCATCGGCCTTGTTTTGCAGGTCCACCGACTGGGTCACAAATAGGACCTCACCGGCTGCACCGCACTTTCGATAGACCGCCACCCGATTCGATAAGCCGGCTTCGCCCTCCAGGGCTACGTACACCACGGGACAGCCTTTGGTCTTTCGCCCAAACCAGTCGAGACCAACAGAAACACGCATGGCCAGGTCAATTGCTAGGAACGATTTACCGCTGCCTGAAGGGCCATAGAGAGCCGCAAGCCCTGTATCTGGTAGGACACCTTTGATGCGCCACGCGATAGGTCTGGATTGCGCAATCGCGTCCGTGCCTATCAGCTTATAGCGGGACGGTACTGGTATTGGCTTTTGCACCACTGCCAGTGGCAACCGGGTCGCCCCGTAACGATCTGCTGTGCGGTTGTATTGCCGCACGACAAAATTTCGGATCATCGCCTCGCCTTCAGGTGTAATCGGTTCCCACTTGATGTTTGCGACATTGGTCATAGGTCTGCCCCCTGAAATTCAAAGTCACGATCGGTGGCGCGCTCGGGGTTCACCAGCGCGCCTGACTCAAGATCGAAGCATCCCGCTGTGAATATGAACCATGATCGCTTTTTCTCCATGGTTTTGATTTTGTATTTGAACCACTTATCAGGGAACATGAAGAAATACATGATTTGAAGCGATTTGTAATGAATGTCGTAGATCACATCATCGACTCCGAGACCAATAGCCTTCCCCCTATTCGCTGTCTCGATACTCCAAAAAATCCAAAAACAAAACAATGCTTCGAACACTTGAATATCGACGTCCCGTGCATATTGGTAGTTGATGGCGTCGAGGGAAAACGGCAATCCCCACATTCTCAACAGGTCATACGGTTGCTCGTGATAGTCGTGATCGGATGGAAGCCCTAGTGCCTTTGCCAGCATTGAGCACATCAACAGATTGAACTCTCGCCTGTCATGTCGACTGTGACCCAGAGGCATATTCGCCAGAATTACGTCGAACACCTCGACTTTGAAGGGAGGCGCCAGATACGCCAGTATTTCGTCTAGTGGTGCATCGCGTCCCGGCCCGCTAAAATTGGTAGCGTGATGTGATGGGGTATTGACGGGTTGACTGTTATCAGCGGTCGGCCCGTTTTGGTTTGTGGGGGTCATGGTGGCACCCCTTACACCGTAGCCTGTGCCGTCATCCAGGCCCGCACGTCGGCAACTTTCCAGGCAGTCACCCGTTCAGACAATTTGTGAGGTTTTGGGAATGACTGCTTTTTTACCATTCGCCACAAAGTCGGCGCAGAGAATGGGAGTGGTGCTGGCGTGCCTGGCCGCTTAGGGCTCTGAACAAGCTGCGACTCTCGAATAAATGCGCTGTCCGGCAATGAATCAAAGACTGAATGATTGATAGTGGACTTGATCGCCGGGATGGTGGCTGCAATCGGAGTCTTAGAGGATGAGGGAGAAACAGCCGGGGCATGCACGGATGCATAGATAGATTTTCTCATGAGAGCCTCCTAGTGAAGATTTGAATAAGTCAACTAAGGCATTCACGATTCACTATCGCCAACCAGCGCACAGCCAACTTTAATAGGCTTCGGCTTATCAGCGGTAATCGGACCTTAGGCTTTGTTCAAAGCACACTAGGCGGTGCAATCAGGTCGTTGAAATCTCCTGATAGTCACGGGGTGGATTGTAGTGTGTCTTGCGAACTCACTCAATATCCATGTGTGGCAAAACTGTTTTACTGCGTACCGGTGCGAATCGGGATCACGTCCGCGCCAACGCGAAGCTTATCCAGATAGTCCGACCACCGCTGCATCATTAGCTTACGCGCAGGCAGGTGTGCGGTGCGGTTGTAGGCGCGGCCATTGGCGTCCTTCACCTCGTGGGCCAGTTGGTGCTCGATCAGGTCCACACGTTCGCCCATGACTTCATCCATGATGGTGCGTGCCATCGCCCGGAACCCGTGGGCACAGTGCACGTCCTGGGCGTAACCCATGCCTCGCAATGCTGCGTTGACCGTGTTTTCACTCATGGGGCGCTCGCCGGTTCGCAGGCTAGGAAAAACGTATTGCCCGTGGCCGGTGACGGGGTGGATGCCCCGCAGCAGGACCATGGCTTGCTCGGACAGCGGCACGATGTGGTCTGTCTTCATCTTCATCTTGCTGCCAGGTATGCGCCACTCCGCTGCGTCCAGATCAATCTCTGTCCATTCTGCCGTGCGCAATTCGCCGGGGCGTACAAACACCAGCGGCGTGAGCTTGAGGGCCGCCACTGTGCAGGGATGCCCACTGTAGTCAAAGATCGAGCGCATGAGTTCGCCCGCCTGCTTGGGATCGGTGATGGCTGGAAAGTGGCCCTTGACCGGCCTTGCCAGCGCTTCCTTTAAGTCTTGGGTAACGTCCCGCTCGGCGCTGCCCGTAGACACGGCATAGCGAAACACTTGCCCGCATATCTGCTTGACCCGCTGCGCGCTGTCCAATGCGCCACGCACTTCCATCTTGCGCAATGCCCCGAGCACGTCACGCGGCCCCATCTTGGCGATGGGCATGGAACCGATGAAGGGGAACACATCCTTTTCTAGCCAGCTTGTGACCTTGGTGTTGGTGATTTCCGCCCGCAGCGCCGTTGTTTTTGTCAGCCACTCCCGCGCCACGACCTCGAACGTGTTTGCCGCTGCCGCTGCAGTAGCCTGTTTCTCATCCTGCTTGGCTGCATTGGGGTCGATGCCATGAGCCAGAAGCTTGCGTGCCTGGTCACGCCTCGCCCTCGCGTCCGCCAACGATATCGCCGGATAGACGCCGAACGCCAAAAGCTTCTGCTTTCCCCCAAAACGGTAGCTCATGCGCCAGTACTTCCCGGCCTGCTTGACGTGCAGATAGAGCCCCTGTCCGTCAGTGTGCTTATCACCTGTCGCAGCAGACGTGGGCTTTACGTTCTTTACGAAGGTGTCTGTTAGTGCCATATCCGCCCTTGGTTGTTGGTACCTCATTTACTTGAATCAGTGCGTACCAACAGAGTTACCGTCATTTTGTTGGTATGTCATGTTAGCTCATGATTCCGCTTGAGACAACAAAAAACCCGCTGTAGCTATGAACTACGCGGGTTTTTAGGGCTTGTGAGACACTGTGATTTGACTGCTTGGTCCCGCCGACAGGAATCGAACCTGTATTTCACGCTTAGGAGGCATGCGCACTATCCATTGTGCTACGGCGAGAGGGTGGCGCAGTGCGGCGATTCTAAACGCCCAAGGCCCGGGCCTGGGTCGCGCTATTTCGTCA
>CAIRAO010000286.1 GCA_903876625.1 uncultured Gallionellaceae bacterium
CTCAACGCTCTGAGCTGTGGCTATTGCCTCACGCGCACGTTTCAATATCTCATCATTTCCACTAGCTGGTCGTGACATAACTTTCTCCATCGGGGTTGATAGAGTGGCATTATTACATTAATGAATTAGAAATGGAATTAGTACGCTCCCAATTTGAACGTAATATCAGAGTATTCAACCCCGATGCGGCGTTATCTGACCACATATATCCGAGGTAACGAGCTATTTCTTTAAGACCATTAGAAAATGTAGGAAAATAAACCTGCCCATAAATAATCGATAGCAAATTCACAGCGCTCGATATAATTTTCTCCTGGAATTCAACATCTATGGCAGAGTCAGCATATCGCTCTCTCATTCGGTTTAAGAATGTTGTTTCATAACTTCCGTAGTGAACTAATCTAGGATTTTCAACCTTGCTAATTATCTTAAGGAATGAAAGCCATATATTTCTCTCATCGGAAAAATTATTAGCCCAGAGTGAATGCTGAATATATTTGTCAGAATTATTTTCTTTAACTCTTAATCCGATTAGGTAATAAAAATCTTGATCTGGAGTACCCTCAACATCCAAATACACTTGGCCTTCAGTTATGCCAATTGATGGATTTCCAGCAATGTGAATTTTGTTTTCACGAATTGCAAGTGCTTT
Organism: uncultured Gallionellaceae bacterium; assembly: GCA_903876625.1. Taxonomy (GTDB): domain Bacteria; phylum Pseudomonadota; class Gammaproteobacteria; order Burkholderiales; family Gallionellaceae; genus PALSA-1006. Next base: position 653 of record CAIRAO010000286.1, read on the forward strand.
CAATGCATGGTCGTATTTAAATGGTTTGTTGGCTAGGCATTTTTTCTTCCTCCGTGGTCGAAAGGTAAACGAAAGTTGAGTAACAGAAAATATACCTTTGCTACGATGCTTTGCACGATCCTTCACTGCCATGCCTGATAGCAAGCTGAGATCATCAGATTTCAAAGCTTTCTGGTGGCAACTGTCTCGAAATTCACATTCTGGGCAGTGCCGATTCAATACAAGCTCAGGAGGCGTAGGGTTAGACAACAGGGCTGTAATTTTTTCAATGTGTTTTTGGATGGTGTTGATCAAGGCTGTAACGCTCACTCGCAACGTCCCACTGTCGTCGCCGTGTATGATCTTGCCGACCCTGACACTACGCCCAATAGATTTTGAGAGCACGAAGGCATCGAAGCCAAGAAGCAGTTTATCGAGTGTGCCTAGCTTATTGGTAAAGATAAAACGTATTGGGGTGAGGTCATCTGGATGGCTCTTTATTGTGGCGGGTACGCGGCTTATAGCATGCAGTTCAGATTCCAGTATGCAGTTATCTGTTTGGGTCTGCACCAATATGCTTGAAGCAGTTCGCCATTTTTCTGATTCGAGATTACACAGGGAGGGCGAAAACGCAAATTCGTTATTTGACGACTGCGAGACCAGCAGTTCTGTCTCGGTTGTGCGATAAGAGTGACTCTGCGTCCTTGCCCACTCTGTATAGGCAGAACCTGAAAACGGCTCATCAGTTGTTCGTAACCAACACTTCATTGGGCACTTCAAATGAGCTGCAAAAATATCGGCTGTGATTTTCATTTGATGTGATGACATTACTCCCTCACATAAAAACCAGCAACTCTAGGTTGCCAAGCTAAACCAGATCAACTCAACAGCAGCGTTTCAATATGGGTGTAGGCCAGAATTTTCGTGTCCATAGTCGCCAATGGGATATTGTGAATGCGGGCGGTGGCAACAATTATCTGATCGGCTGGGTCGCGGTGAAAATCTCCCGGTAGACAGGTTGACTCGAACGCAATTTGCGGAGTGAGTTCGAGCAGGCGAATTCCCGGATAATTCAAGGCCTGCTCAAACCATTCTTGAACCGGGCAAGGCAAGTCAAGGCGGCCATATTCGACCAGCTTCGCCACTTCCCAGCAGGAAATGACACTGACTCCCAGTCCTTGGCTTTCATGCTGCTCCAGACTCTTGACAAGCCGAACGCCCAAACGCTCATCTCCATGCACCCACCAAATCCAGACGTGGGTATCTAGTAGAATCATCCTTGGACATCCCAGTCGTTCTCTGCAACAGGCCCTAAAGGATCAGTATAAACAACAGGTTTTCCGCGTAGCAGATAGGCTTTAGCCACATTGCTGCGAGGCATCACAATTACCTCAACCGCCTCCCCAGCATGAAAAGGAAGATTGGTCAGTACCAGAGAACCTTCACGGTTGAGCGTGGCCTCAGTACGATGAGCATACATGGCTAACCTCCAATAACGTCGTGTGTGGTAAACATTATAGTCGATACATGAATTTTGGGTGATCATGGAATGACAAATTGCCTGCTCGATTACTGCCGTTCGTGACAGTCGGTTCTTGGCCCAGACTGTGTAAAAACGTAGCATAAATTGTACACTTAACGCCAAGTGAAACGTTACTGGAAGTATCGAGTAATTGTGAGAGTGCGCACATGAAACGATTCATTCAAGGCGAAGATCGAACACAAGCAACTTTGTTGC
>CAIRAO010000287.1 GCA_903876625.1 uncultured Gallionellaceae bacterium
CGTACCAGACGTTGCGCCATGATGCCCAGCACGGTGGCGCTGATCATGTAGGGAGGCACGCCCAGATCAAGCAGACGGGTGATGGCAGCAGGGGCATCGTTGGTGTGCAGCGTGGAGAGTACCAAGTGGCCGGTGAGGGCGGATTGGATAGCCATCTCCGCCGTTTCCAGATCGCGAATTTCGCCCACCATGATAATGTCCGGGTCTTGCCGCATCAGGGCGCGCACCCCGTCCGCAAAGCCCAGATCAATGCCATGCTGCACTTGCATCTGGTTGAAGGCCGGCTCGATCATTTCGATCGGGTCTTCGATGGTACAGACGTTTACTTCGGGCGTGGCGAGATGCTTGAGGGTGGAATAAAGCGTCGTCGTTTTACCGGAACCCGTGGGGCCTGTAACCAGGATGATGCCATTGGGCCGCTGCGTCATTTGTTGCCAGCGTGCGCCATCCTCTGCTGAAAATCCCAGTTCAGAAAAATCGCGTACCAACACCTCCGGGTCGAAAATACGCATGACTAATTTTTCGCCAAAAGCGGTCGGCAGAGTAGAAAGTCGCAACTCAACTTCTTGACCGTCGGTAGTGCGTGTTTTGATACGACCGTCTTGCGGCCTGCGTTTTTCCATTACATCCATACGCCCCAGAAGTTTGATGCGACTAGTCATTGCTGTGATGACGGACATGGGCAATTGATGCACTTGATGCAACACGCCATCAATACGAAAACGAATCTGGCCAAATTCGCGACGCGGCTCGATGTGTATATCCGAAGCGCGCTGGTCGAAAGCATACTGCCATAACCAATCGACGATATGCACGATATGGTGATCATTGGCATCGAAAGAGTTTTTACTCTTGCCCAGTTCTACCAGTTGTTCAAACGAAGCCCCCGTTGAGGTATTGCTTGCACTGCTCTTTGCCGCACTCTTGATGGATTTGGCGAGATTGTAAAATTCGGCCAAATAACGGGTGATGTCATGTGGTGAAGAGATGACACGGCGCACCTCTTTGCGCGAGATATGTTTCACCACTTTTTCCCATTCGCGCAGGAATGGTTCAGCCGTGGCGACGACGACCTCGGTTGCAGTTACTTCCAGGGGCAAAATACAGAAACGACCTGCATACTCATTGGACATCAGATCGGTCACGCCTGCGAAATCGATTTTTAACGGGTCAATATGCAGATATTCAAGACCGACTTTTTTGGCCAGCCATTCAGTCAGAAATTCCAGAGAAAGAATTTTGTTGGGCGGGAGTGCAGACCGAAAAGATTGGTCAGCGATCAACAACAGCGGGTGTTGTTCCAGGCGGTGCAGCTTGCGTTCTGCAATGAGCGCATCCGCTTGCTCGTTACTGATGAGACCATCGGCAGCCATCAGCTTTAATACTTCTGCCAATTGAAGTTTGTGCTCGCTTTGGTTCAACATGTAGGCATCCTTTTTAACTTCACCGACCATAAACCTCCCTCACCGGACGACTGATCTCCTGGAACAATTTCATTCTGCGGGCGTCTATTTTGCCAGCTTTTACCGCATTGAGTAATGCGCAATTGGGTTCATGGGTATGGCTGCAGTTATGGAAATGGCACTGGCCCAAATAAGGTTCAAACTCAATAAATCCGGATTCGACTTCACCCAAACTTAGATGATGCAGGCCAAACATCTGCACGCCGGGGCAATCGATTAAAAGACTATTCGCGTTAATTCGATATAAACGCGCATGCGTCGTGGTATGTTTTCCCGAATCCAGGACGGTGGAAATTTCTCGTGTGGCTGCTTTTGCTTCGGGCAGTAATCCATTGATCAGCGTTGATTTACCCATGCCGGACTGTCCGACTAATACACTGGTGTGCCCTTGCAAATAGGGCAACAAGGGCGCGGAATTTTGCTTGGCTGCAAGCTCGATCACGCGATATCCAATGGCGCGGTAGGGGGCAAGCGTTGCCCGTGCAGTCTCCGCAGGCAAGTCACATTTGTTCAACACAATGAGCACTTCCAGCTGTTGATCGAATGCCGCAATGAGACAACGCGCCAGCAATTCGTCATTGAACGAAGGCTCGACAGCGACGACGCAAATGATCTGGGTGACATTTGCCGCGATGATCTTTTGCCGATAAGCATCCGAACGGTAGAGCAGGGAACTGCGCGGCAGCGTACTTTCAATCACACCCTGATTGGCAGAGCTGCGCATTATTTCTACACGGTCACCGCAAGCGACTTCACTTTTCTTTCCGCGCGGCACGCACTCCAATATTTCAGCGTCATCAAGCTCGACCAGATAATGTCGCCCAAAGGCGGCGGTTACCAGGCCTTGCTGTGCTTGCGCAGTGTTCAAAGCAATGCTTGACTCAAGGGAATTTGTAGTAGAGCTTATTTAAGTATGCGCCTAGATTTTGCTCATCTTGTGTCGACAGATTAACTCCGGCGTTTCCACCGCAGAAATTGATCTGTTTAATGAGTTGCGGTGCGCTGCGAACTTTGTGATCGGGCCGGGTAAATATTTCACTGCCATCGCCACCCTTCATTTCAATGTGGCATCGGTTGCAATGGCTTTGCTCGAATAATTTTTTGCCGGCATCAAAATTGCCGGTTTCAAACGGGGCTGCCTGAGCAACGCTGCTGACTAGTAACAAAAACAGAAATTTCTTCATCTTATATTTTCCTATTGTTGACGTTTACATAAATCATAAAAACTTCCCCCTCCCCAACCCTCCCCCGGTGGGAGAGGGAGCAAATTCGCTTCTTCGAAGAGAGTGCAGTATTTCACTCCCTCTTCCGGGTGCCCGGCCACAAGCTTTTTGGACACCGGGGGAGGGTTGGGGAGGGGGTTTGGCGCCCTCCCGCAGAAAAGTTTAGAAAATCATCCACTCTGTAGATTGTGGACATTAAAATTATTACCGACACCGAACTCATGGAAACTTATAGTAATTTTTATTCAGATACGCAGCCAGATTAAGTTCATCTTGAGCGGTAAGATTAAATCCTGTTCTAGCGCCGTTGATCTTGATTTGCGTCATTAGCAAAGTCGGATTGAGCGCAATGCGATTTGCGCGGGTGAACATTTCAGTCCCGTCACCATCCACGATTTCAATGTGACATTTCTTGCATTCTGTTTGTTCGAATGTTCTTTTTCCAAGTGCAACATTCCCTTTTGGAAATGGGTCGGCAAGCGCAGTGTTTATGATTAGCAACAAGATCAGCAATATCTTCATATTCATTTTCCCGTTAGATGTGCGATGCGTTCCAGCGCCGGCGGATGCGATTCGTAAAACGTGGCATACAGCGGGTCGGGCGTCAGCGTCTTGGCATTGTCTTGATAAAGTTTTACCAAGGCCGAACTGAGGTCATTGGCATCGGTTTGAGAAGCGGCGTAACTATCCGCTTCAAATTCGTGTTTACGCGAATAGAAAGAAGTTAGCGGCTGCAACAAAAAGCTGAACACAGGCAAGACCATGAAAAACAATAGCAGGGCCAAGGCGGTTGATTGGGTTTGTAATGTATCGCCAGGATGTATGTTGACTCCCAGTCCCTCATAGAACCATTCTGCTTGCATTAATTGAGCCAGTAACCACAAAAATAAGAGGCTAAGAATAAAGGTGAACACGATGCGTTTTAGTACATGCCGATGTTTGAAATGGCCAAGTTCGTGTGCCAGTACAGAATCGATTTCGGAAGGAGTCAGCCGTTGCAACAAGGTGTCAAAAAATACGATGCGTTTGGTTTTGCCGAAGCCGGTGAAATAGGCATTTCCGTGCGTACTGCGTTTTGAGCCATCCATCACAAACAATCCGCTGGAAGTAAAACCACAGCGCTTCATCAAGGCGTCTATGCGTTCTTTCAGGGCCTCGTCTTGCAAGGGCTGAAACTTGTTGAATAGCGGGGCGATGAAATTCGGGTAGATAAATAACAGCAGCAGGTTAAAACTGATCCATACTAGCCAAACATATACCCACCAAAGCGAACCCATTTTTCCCATTAACCAAAGTACACCGAGCAACAAGGGCAAGCCGAGGATAGTGCCCAGCAGGATACCTTTAAGCGCATCCAGCAAATATAATCCCAGCGTCATTTTGTTGAAACCGAATCGGGCTTCAATGACAAAGGTGCTGTATAGCTCGAAGGGTGCTTCCAGTATCGAACTAATGACCAGCACTGCAACGATGACGCTCACGCCTTGCAACATCGTGCCATGAAAGGTGGTGAGTGCCCAGTCGCTGAGAAACTGAATGCCTCCGCCCAAGGTAAATGCCAAAAGCAATAGCATTTCGAACAATATCGAAAGCATGGATAAACGATCTTTGGCGCTGGTGTAATCCGCCGCTTTTTGATGCGAGGCGAGATCGATTTGATCGCGAAAAGCCTCGGGTACTCGCTCGCGGTGAGTGTCGATATGCTGCAATTGTCTTTGAACAAGCCACAACTTGATGAGTGTGGTGAGTAATAATGCGCTTATAAACAGGGTAGTGAAAATTGAGGTTGTCATTTGTTCCAAAAAGGTTAATTCTAATAAGTGTCTGTCAACGAAGCCTGCTGTTGTGCCACAATACGGGTTTGAAAAATAATTAATAAGCAAGGCGGTCAATTATGGCACAAAATCAAAACTACCTCGTCTGGTTGGACCTAGAGATGACGGGGCTAGTTCCCGAAACCGATCACATCATTGAAGTTGCGATGGTTGTGACAGATAACGACCTGAATACCATAGCGGAAGCCCCGACGCTGGTAGTGCATCAGCCGGATAGCGTGCTGGAGGCGATGGATAGCTGGAATAAATCTACTCATGGCAAATCAGGACTGATTGATCGAGTCAAGGCCTCGACAATGGATGAAACTCAAGTCGAAGAGCAATTCCTGGCTTTTCTAAAAGAGCATGTGCCAGCCAGGACATCCCCGATGTGCGGAAATTCAATCTGTCAGGATCGGCGCTTCATGGCGCGCTGGATGCCCAAGCTGGAAGATTATTTCCACTATCGCAACCTGGATGTCAGCACACTCAAGGAGTTGGCCAAACGCTGGAAACCCGAAGTTGCGCAAGGAATCAAAAAACATGGCAAGCACGAAGCATTGGCAGACATCTATGAATCGATAGAAGAAATGAAGCACTACCGGGATAATTTTCTGAAATTGTAATCAATATTCCAATCTGTAACTGGGCATCTAAACGATCTTCGGTGAGGTTGACCGTTTATCCGCTGATTAAGCCGATGGACAAACAGGGGATGGTCAAACAAGTGATTTCTAGGTAGTATTGCAACGGCATGCGTACAGGATAAACAGATTGCCCTGTGCAACGACAAACCTAAGACAAACCTAAAATTTCAACATCAAGTATTGACTGATATTTATGACCGCGACAGCTCAGACGCAAGAAGCACCGACTGTAGATAGACGAAGTCAAGCAAGACAAAAGCCAAAAAGAGACTATGGTTGGCCGATGTTTCTCATCGTTGTCACCGTTTTGATGATTGCCGGGTATTTCCCTTCACGGGATCATTTATACAAAGCCGGCGACGATATTGGCTACAATCTTGGCTTGGCTGGCGGGATCATGATGGTCACTTTGCTCATCTATCCGTTGCGCAAGCGGTGGAAGGTGTTAAGAAACTGGTGGTTGCTACCGGGTTGGTTCAGGTGGCACATGGTATTCGGGATTGCCGGCCCGGCCATTATCGTATTTCATACTACTTACGTACTGAGGTCGACCAATGCAACCGTGGCATTTGTTTGCATGATGTTGGTTTCCGGCAGCGGAATTTTCGGCCGTTTCTTTTATACCAAGATTCACTATGGGCTTTATGGACGGCATTCGACGATGGAGCAGATGCAAGGCGGCTTGCTCGGGACGGAAAAAAATCAATCGATCATAAATTTCGCACCGGAAGTGCAAAAAATGTTGACCGAGTATAGAGACATGGCGTTGGATCCGGAAAAAGTAAGCCAGGTAAACCCATGGAGATTTGTGAAGTTATCAATACAGGCGAAGCTGCTCACCATGAAGGTGACGGAGGCGCTGGAAGATGCGATGTATTCGGATGCACACCTCAAAAAGTGGAACGAAGCCCAAATGAAACGCCTGGATCAATTGTTTTTTCAGAACAGGGACTTTATTAAAAATTACATTAGTTCGATTGAAGACATCGCCCATTTTAAAACTTATGAATATCTATTTTCCTTGTGGCATATCTTTCATGTACCACTTGTATTCATGTTGGTCTTTAGCGGCGTTTGGCATGTAATTGCGGTGCATAAATATTAATGACCCTAATGATTGGAAAATTTTCTGTAATTAAATCAATAACAGCCGCAATTGCATGTGCGGCTGTTTTCCTGTTCGTCCCTGCTTCGTCGCAAGCTGATACGTCCAATGATTTGCTGTCACCCGGCAAATTGATTGCAGGTCATGCCAAATTTGACAGCGATTGTGCAAAGTGTCACAAGCCTTATGACAAACCTGCACAGGTGGGACTATGCAAGGATTGCCATAAAGAGATCTCCAAGGACCTGGACGAAAAAACACACTTTCACGGCCTGATGAAAGAGCAAAAGGAATGTAGAGCGTGTCACACGGAACACAAAGGGCGTGATGCGAACATCTCAAAAATAACCGAATCGGGCTTCGACCACGCAACGACCGGTTATACATTAAAAGGCGGGCATTTAAATCCCAAGATACTTTGCAAAGATTGTCATCCTCCGCAAAAGAAGTATCGTCAGGCGCCCGTCAAATGTATTGGTTGTCATGAAAAAACAGATAAACACAAAGGAAATCTCGGACAAGAATGTACGAATTGCCACGAAGAAAAAGACTGGAAGACAACCCATTATGATCACAGCAAAACCCATTTTCCGCTGACTGGCAAACACATCGACGTCAAGTGTAAAGATTGCCATCTGAAAGAGCCGTACAAAGATACACCAATGGCGTGTGTTGCCTGCCACAAAAAAGATGACAAACACAAAGGTACTTTTGGTCCAAAGTGTGACGATTGCCACAATGACCGGCAATGGAAAGAAATTATTTTTGATCATGACAAAAAGACTAAATACCCGCTGCTGGGCAAGCACCGCACAACAAAATGCGTCGCCTGTCATAAGGGTGATCTGTATAAAGACAAGCTGAAAACGGATTGCAACTCATGTCACCAGAAGGATGACAAGCACAAGGGCAAATTCGGACCCAAGTGCGAGTCTTGCCATATCGAACGCAGCTGGAAGGAAATTCCCTTTGATCATGACAAAAAAACCAAATTCCCTTTAACGGGTAAGCATAAAGATGAAAAAGTGAAGTGTGCGGATTGCCATAAAGGCGATCTGTATAAAGACAAGTTGAAGATGGATTGCTTGTCATGCCACAAGAAAGACGACAAACACAAAGGCAACTTTGGCGTGAAATGCGAAGATTGCCACGTCGATCGCAGCTGGAAAGAGATCACCTTCGATCATGACAAAAAGACCAAATATCCGCTGCTGGCAAAACACCGCACAACGAAATGTGTCGCCTGTCATAAAGGCGATCTGTATAAAGACAAACTGAAAAAAGACTGCTTCTCATGCCACGAGAAAGATGACAAACATAAAGGCGAAGAAGGCAAGAAGTGCGAATCTTGCCACCATGAGGACTCGTGGAAAAAAGTGGAATTCGATCACCGTATTTCCCGCTTCCCGCTTACCGGCAAGCATTCTCTGATCGAGTGCAAGAAGTGTCACGCGACCGTGGTATTCAAGGAGGCGAAATCAGATTGTTACTCTTGCCATAAAAAGGACGATATACATAAACAGACACTGGGCACTGCCTGCGAAAATTGTCATAACACACGTGACTGGAAAAATTGGGATTTTGATCACGACAAGACAAACTTTAAGCTAACCGGCAAACACAGCAAGCTTAAATGTATGGATTGTCACTACACTCCTGTCAAAAAGAAGATAGCGATGCCGGCAACTTGTTTCTATTGCCATGAAAAAGACGACAAACATGATGGCGCATTCGGCCAGCAGTGTGATCATTGCCACATCGGCTCATCGTGGAAAAAGATTACGGTGGGAGGCAGGCTTTGGAACGATTAACTACGTTTATCTGCCAAAATAAATCGTTCGTCGGATGAGTTAACCGTTTATCCGTTGCGAGAAGTGCTGGACAAATGGCAGTATCAAAAAGTTGATCAGATAAACTAGAATTGCTATAACTGGTAACAGGAGGGAAAGTTACCGGGGTACTGTAAAGCGTATATTGATATGAATTCAGAATTTGGGGTGTGGCTATGAAAACGCTAACTATAAACAACAAACTCATCAGCATAGTATCGGCAACGTTGCTGACCATTATGTTTGTTTTTTCGTCCCATGCGAATGCGGCAACAAAAACGACTGTGTCAACAAAGTTTGACCATACCCAAACCGGATTCATACTAAAAGATGTGCACCTCACACTCAGGTGCGAACAATGTCACGTCGATGGCATATTCAAAAATACGCCCAAGGATTGTTCGGGCTGTCATGCAGTTGGCACCAGGGTTGGAGCCACTCCTCAGCCGATCAATCACGTACAGACAACTGCCGCTTGTGACACGTGTCATACGAGTACTGCCAACTTCCAAGTCAAGGCCTTTAATCACCTGAGTGTGACAAACAAGTGTTCGACTTGTCACAACAGCCAGTCTTTAGGCGTACTCAGCAAACCGGCAAGTCACATTCCGACCAATCTACCTTGTGAGCAGTGTCACAAAAACACAACCACTTTTGTAAGTTGGCAAATGGGAACAACCGGACATGCTGGAATCACGAGTGGCTGTTACCAGTGTCACGGTGGCCCGGCCGGGGAGCCGGGGCCTGTAGGAACGTTCACCAACGTGGTCAGCTTCAACGCTGCAACACACATTCCCATCACAGTCAATGGCGTCGCTGCCGATTGTAACGCTTGCCATACGGGCTTTACGAACTTCCTGGGTGCAGTTTATAACCACGCAAGTGTGATTTTTACACCGGGCAGTAACAGCACACCACGCTGCTCAAGTTGCCATAGCGGGCAAACTGTTGGTGTGAAAGCTGTGCCGCCTATCCCGGCAAATCATATAACGATACCTGCTGGAAACGATTGCAGTGTTTGTCATTTCTATACCACACCAGGCGGTTTTCTGGGTGCGACTTATAATCATGCAGGTGTTCAGACGGGCAGTTGTGATACTTGTCATACGGGCGCTTATCCCGGAGTTTTGACAAAAGGAAGCAGCCATATCACCACCCAAAGTTATAAGTGCGATGCATGTCACACCAATATCAACACGCTTAATTACACATCATTTGCAGGTTCCACCTATCATGGGGCACCCGGCGTTACAGTTACAGCGGGTAGTTGCAGCACATGCCACGACGGCTCAAAGACTGCCGCGCCGGAATTGGCGCAGGGATTAACTTCCGCCACGAACCATATACCGACTTCAAATGCCGCCTGTGATGTATGTCATACTTCGACCAATACTTCACAGTACAGCACCTTCAAGAACTCGGTCTATCATCAGACGGTTTTAACACCGGGCACGTGTACAACTTGTCACAACGGAAACTTTACCGCCTGGAACGCGCTTGGTATGCCTGCCGGGACGGGGCATATTCCCACAACGGCGTCTTGCGATTCATGCCATACCGCGGCTAATACACAAAACTACACTGCGTTCACGGGCGCTATTTATCATCAGGTGGTGACAAACCCGGGAACTTGCATCACCTGTCATACGGGTACCTTTGGTTCACCCAATTCTGCCTTGAACCCAATGGGCATGGGCGGAAACCATATTACACAGACAGATACAGATTGCGCTAAATGTCACACCAAAAATAACACGAGTAACTACACTGTCTTTACGGGGGCACTCTATCATCAGGGTGTCACTTCGCCACCTGCTGGGGGTTGCCTTACGTGTCACGATGGCAGCAAAACATCTGAAAATGCACAGGGAAAGAGTTCTTTGATCGGTCTGGGGCATATTCCTACTTCGGCATCGCCATCCTGTGACACCTGTCATACTTCAATTAATACGATTGGTTATACAACCTTTCAGTGGGC
>CAIRAO010000288.1 GCA_903876625.1 uncultured Gallionellaceae bacterium
TGTGTCAACGCAAGGTTATCAATTATCTGCGCGGATGTTTTCGGTCCGATACCGGGAATCAGTTGCAACACGCGGAACCCGGCAACCCTGTCGCGGGGATTTTCGATCCAGCGCAGCACTGAGAGCACATCCTTGACGTGGGCAGATTCCAGAAATTTCAATCCGCCAAACTTGACGAAGGGAATGTTGCGTCTGACCAGCTCAATCTCCAGCGTCGCGCTGTGATGCGAAGCGCGAAACAACACTGCCTGCGATTTGAGCCGAATGCCCATTTCTCTACGCTCAAGCACTTGTTCTACCACAAAGCCAGCTTGATCCGTCTCATCGCGAACCGTAATGAGCTGTGGGCATTCGCTCGAAATTCTGTTGCTCCACAATTCCTTGCTATATTGCTCGGTAGCCAGTCCAATCACACCGTTTGCCGCCGCCAGAATAGGTTGTGTAGAGCGGTAGTTCTGTTCCAGTGTGACAATCTTCGTCGACGGTGTGAAGTGTGCAGGGAAATCCAGAATGTTGCGCACAGTCGCTCCGCGAAAAGCATAGATAGACTGGGCATCGTCTCCGACCACCGTCAGTCCCTTGCCATCTGGTTTGAGTGCAAGCAGGATGTTCGCTTGCAGTGCGTTGGTATCCTGATATTCGTCTACCAGAATATGGTTGAAACGTGCGCCTATCTCTTCCGCAAGCATGGGCTCAGCGACCATCTGTGCCCAATAAAGCAGCAAGTCGTCGTAGTCGAGCACGTGCTGTTTTTGTTTGGCCTCCACATAGGAGAGAAACAGGTGCTTGAGTTCGTCTTGCCATTCGCTGCACCAGGGGAAGCGACGCTGTAGTATTTCTTCGAGCGGTAACATCGTGTTGACCGCAGCGGAGTAAATCGAAAGACAGGTGTTCTTTAATGGAAAGCGCTTCGCCTTGCAGGATGCACCAAGCTCATGCCGCACCAGATTCATAAGATCGGCCGAATCGCCCCGGTCGTGAATGGTGAAGCCCGCGTCGAGACCAATTCTGCCTGCGTATTCGCGTAACAGCCTCGCGCCAATACTGTGAAAAGTGCCAGTCCAACTTAATTTTGCACCAGCCAGACGCGGACGTTCAGTAGCCAGTAGGCGCACGATGCGCTCAGCGCGTCGTGCCATTTCATCGGCCGCCCGACGTGAAAAAGTCAAAAGCAGAATAGTCCCCGGATCAGTGCCTTGAGCAATCAGATGGGCAACGCGGTGTGCCAGCGTATTGGTCTTGCCGGACCCGGCGCCGGCAATCACCAATAAAGGCGCAACCGTATCTTGGCCCATGCCGTGTTCTACGGCATTGCGCTGTGCGGGGTTGAGACTGTAAAGATACGTTTCAGTCTCAATTTTTGGGGTATGTTCTGCAACGTGATTCATTCTTCAAAGTGTCGCTAAATGGAAGTGGAAAGTTACCAACAATAACACGATACAGAACGATCGTTCTATTGTCAATCCGGTTCTAAAAACCTTGAAATTTGGACTTTTATAGATTGCGAATATTCATAATGCCGCGTGTTTGACGAGCTATGCCATTACTGTGCTCCTTCCTGCGTCGTATACAAAATACGTTCGCGCATGTCGATTGAAAGGGATAAAGTAATGATACTTGTTTTGATCTACAATTTATAAAAAGCCCCTGTTTTACTAAATAAGGAGAATTCCGATGAAACTTTATTTCGCCCCCGGCTCTTGTTCTCAGGCGTCTCATATTGCATTGCATGAATCTGGACTATCTTTTGAAACAGAGAAACTCATACCTTCGACCATGAAGACTGAAAGCGGCGCGGACTTTTTGGAGATCAATCCCAAAGGTTATGTGCCAACGCTAAAGATGGATGACGGAAATATCCTGACTGAAGGTGCCGTGATTTTGCAGTTCATCGCCGACCAGAATCCCGGCTCAGGCTTGGCACCCAAAGCGGGGACATTGGAACGATATCGTTTGCAGGAGTGGCTTAACTACATTGCAACCGAGATTCACAAGTCATATAGTCCGATGTTCAATAAGGCGTTCCCTGAGGAAGTCAAAACTAACTTTCGTAACCAACTGACACGGCGCTTGGGTTTGGTTGAAACCCAATTGTCTAAAACTCAATACCTAATGGGCGACAAATTTACAGTTTGCGATGCTTATTTGTTTGTCGTATTAAACTGGAGTGCCGGAGTTGGTTTTGATCTCAGCCAATTTCCTAAAATCACAGATTACCTTGCACGCATTGTGGCCAGACCAAGTGTATTTGCTGCACGACGTGCAGAAGGATTCATCAAGTAAAGGAGCGCAAATGTGCGGTCGCTTCGCTAACGCAGTCCCACCCGCAGTACTAGCCGAACATTTTAAACTTGCGTCAGAGGCGAATTACCACGTCTCATGGAACATCGCGCCCAGCAATAAAATCTGCTCAATCACTGCCAATGAACAAGGCTTGCGATCACTGCGCACTCAGCGCTGGGGACTTACGCCATCATGGTCAAACAAAATGATCAGTAACGCTCGAGGCGAGACCGTCGCCTTAAAGCCGTTGTTTAGTGCTGCGTTCAAAGCACGGCGCTGCATCATTCCCGCGTCAGGATTTTACGAATGGAAAATTGAGGGCAAGCTGAAGCTGCCGTTTTATATGAGCTTCAAGTTAGGTAATCCTATGGCGCTAGCAGGCATCTGGGAGACATGGGGTGACACAGAGTCCTGCTGCATCATTACCACATCACCAAATAGCCTGATGGAGCCGATCCATGACCGTATGCCCGTGATACTGGATGCTGAGAACTGGGAGCAGTGGTTGTCGCACGAAGAACGAAGCGTGGAGAATTTGCTGCCGTTAATTCTTCCGCATGATGCTGAAACTATGCAGGCGTGGGCAGTGAGTCGTGATGTGAATAAAGTCGGGGTAAGGGATGATGCTGGGTTGATCCGGGAGGTCAAAGTGTGAGGGCAACAGTGACTTAATTGCGCATTACATCAATGTAATCAGAAGAAAGTAGCACGCAAAACAGAGAAATGCATCTCTACCACATGCCTCGCCAACCGTGGGGTTTACGCCAACATAATATTTTATTTATCAATGCATTGCGACTTGTTGGCGGAGAGGCGGGGATTCGAACCCCGGTTGGGATGTTATCCCAAACACGCTTTCCAGGCGTGCGACTTAAACCACTCATCCACCTCTCCGAAAGGGCGCGCAGAATAAACTAGAAAGCTCATTCCTGCAACCGAATCTCGATAAACAACGCTTACTTCCAAAGGTAGCACCAAGTTTTTAGAGTATCGTAGAAAGCGATATATTCAGAAAGAATCTTGGACAACTATCAAGAAGACTACCGAGTACTATATCCATATAATTATTCTCACGGCTGATTATTCCTGCGTGACTACTACACGGAAATCTGTTTAAATTGTCTTTTCATGCCATTCTTATATTGCTAATTGATGAATGAATTAACCATGACTAAAGAAACCTTCTGCAAGTTTGAGAAATATATCTGGTGGATCTTTATTTCTATGCCATTGATAGTAGGATTGGTGAGGTATAACTGGCTTTCGGTAGAGCCTTATGTTGGTAATAATCAAGCAAATTCTTACCGTGTTTTGGTGACACAACCAAACACAAGCTCAACTGAACAACCCGTGTTGCGCAAACTCAAGGGTATGGATGGGGCTTCTACCAAAGAGGATTTTATTCACGAAAGGTTTGTTGAAGTTGCTCGATATGGTGCGTTTTCATTTATATATGGATTATTAGGATGTGTATTTTTTTCATATGGTCAGGTTATCAAAGGGGAATCGCCAAACTTTACTGGCGCTTTTAGGAAAAGCCTAATTTTTGCTTTTCTCTTCCCTGTATTTTTTGTGGTATGCACCTTATAGTTTGTGCAGCAGATTCTTGGAGTTGGAATTATGTATGTTCTGGAAACTGATTCCCATATCAATAATTCTGGCATGGTTAAGCGCCTGCGCTTCTCACGAAACTAAACTGGAGGTAA
>CAIRAO010000289.1 GCA_903876625.1 uncultured Gallionellaceae bacterium
CGTGCCCATTTTAAGCGGCTGCAATCCGGTTATTTGGAGAATGTCTCACGCTTAATCCAGTCGATAAACCCAGTCAGCTTTATATTGATCGGGCGAAATTTTTCAAAAAAAAACCGCCTCCAGAAGATTGGTCAGGAGTATGGGTAATGGAATCGAAATAGATGCAAACATTTTTAAATACGCATTCGTGGTTGAAGCTCGCTTGAACTTATTGATGCTGAGAACTTTCCATTGTTTGACTTTTTCTTGTTGGAGATATTTTAAGCATATTAGGTCAAAAAGATCGCCAATGGTTTTGTTGGGGATGGTGCCGGTCTTTCCTGCTAGAATGCCCGCTTGTGTTTTGGTGGGGAAGGTACATGAATTTAATAATTCCCTTGCGTCTGACTTCATCAAATCAAGTATCGCCGCGTTTTCGAATATTAGCTATATTGTCGTTATTACCGGATGAGCAGTCGCAAAGTTGCCGCAAAATTTGTAGCTATGCTCAGGTAATTTGGCGCGACAATGCGGGTTTCATGGGTAAAGTGTGAAAATAGAATTGTGAAAAGAAAAAACAAAAAAGCCCAGAAACACGCTGATTGCTTGGCTTTTGGGTTTGTATTACTGGTGCCCGAAAGAGGACTCGAACCTCCACACCTTGCGGCACACGGACCTGAACCGTGCGCGTCTACCAATTCCGCCATTCGGGCATTGCTTGAGGGTGGGCACTTTAATTGCTATAGGATTTGCTGTCAATGACAACTAAGAAAAAGAATATCCGCCTACTCGACCCTTTTTTAAAGCGAGAACGCGAACAATATGAACATCCGCTACCTAGCCGTGAATTCATTTTGCAATTGCTGGCAGAGAAAGGGGTGCCAGTTGAACAGGATGAATTGTGCAGTTTGCTAAAAATAGAATTACATGAAGAAGAACTTTTCAGTCGCCGTTTGAAGGCGATGGAACGTGATGGACAGATCATGCGCAACCGCAAACGCGCGATCTGTGTGATGGACAAGCTTGATCTTATAAAAGGTAAGGTACAAGGCCATCCGGATGGATTTGGATTCCTGATTCCTGACGACGGAAGTGCCGATCTGGTCTTGAGTGCCAAGGAGATGCATAAGGCGCTTCACGGTGACATCGTAATGGCACGAGTTGGCGGTGAAGATAGACGTGGCAGGCGCGAAGCGAATATCGTAGAAGTGCTGGAGCCTGCTAACACACGTGTGGTAGGGCGCTTGTTTGAAGAGCACGGCATCCAGTTTGTGGTGGCCGAAAACCGCCGCATCAGCCAGGATTTTCTGGTCGCGCCGGGAGGGAGTGGCGCAGCCAAAGCCGGGCAAGTGGTCATGCTTGAGATTTTGCAGCAACCCTCAAAGCATGCCCAACCGATCGGACGTATCGTAGAAGTGTTGGGTAATTATGCCGACCCGGGTATGGAAATTGAGATCGCGTTGCGCAAGCACGATCTGCCCAATGAATTTCCCCAAGATGCGAAACGTCAAGCCGAAAAATATTCTCCCCAGGTTCAGCCCGGTGACTATGCAGGACGTGAGAGCGTAGCAAAACTGCCGTTAGTGACGATTGATGGCGAGACTGCTCGTGACTTTGATGATGCGGTCTATTGTGAACCCAATAGGGATGGCTTTCGTTTAGTGGTCGCCATTGCCGATGTTAGCGCCTATGTGAAATCAGGTGACGCGCTGGACAAAGAAGCAATCAACCGGGGCAATTCTGTGTATTTCCCGCGTCGTGTAATTCCCATGTTGCCGGAAGAATTGTCCAACGGACTGTGTTCACTTAATCCCAATGTTGAGCGTCTATGCATGGTGTGCGATATGCAGATCAGTGCGGAAGGAGATATTCAAAAACATCGCTTTTATCAATCGGTGATGTTCTCTCATGCGCGTTTAACTTACACACAAGTTGCAGATATGTTGGCTGACCCAAAGGGGGAGAATGCGAAAACATATGCAGAAGTATTGCCGCATATCAACAACCTCTACAAGCTGTTTAAAACTTTGCTGAAAGCGCGTGAGAAACGCGGTGCAATTGATTTTGAAACGGTTGAGACGCAAATGATTTTTAATGCTCAGGGCAAAATCGAGAAAATCATACCGGTTGTGCGCAATGAGGCACACAAGCTGATTGAGGAGTGTATGTTGGCCGCTAACGTCTGTGCAGCCGCATTCTTGAAAGATCATGAACATCCAGTCTTGTATCGGATTCATGAAGGACCTACACCAGAAAAGTTGGAAGCTGTGCGGGAGTTTTTCAAAGAATTCGGATTGCAATTGGGGGGGGGCGATGATCCGCAGGCGGGCGATTATTCCAAGTTGCTCA
Source organism: uncultured Gallionellaceae bacterium (assembly GCA_903876625.1). Classification (GTDB taxonomy): domain Bacteria; phylum Pseudomonadota; class Gammaproteobacteria; order Burkholderiales; family Gallionellaceae; genus PALSA-1006. The sequence continues at coordinate 2,329 of CAIRAO010000289.1, forward strand.
AGCAGATCAAAGGTCGACCCGATGCCGGACTTTTGCAAACGGTGATGTTACGTTCATTGCGCCAAGCGGTGTATTCACCGGAGAATGCAGGTCACTTCGGTTTGGGCTACGAGGCTTATGCGCATTTTACGTCTCCGATACGACGTTATCCGGATTTGCTGGTGCACCGTGCGATAAAGGCGGTGCTTGAAGGCAAGCAGTACAAACCTCAACTGAAGTGGACGGAGCTTGGCGTGCATTGCTCGATGACAGAACGTCGTGCTGATGATGCCACGCGTGATGTGGAAGCGTGGCTCAAATGTTTTTATATGCGCGACCATCTTGGCAGTGTGTTCGATGGCACCATCTCTTCAGTGACCGGTTTTGGTTTGTTTATCGCATTGGATGATCTCTATGTTGAAGGACTGGTTCACGTGTCAGAACTGGGCGCGGATTATTTCCATTTCGACGCAGCCAAACACCAGATGCTGGGAGAGCGCACCGGCAAGCGTTATCGTTTGGGTGACCGGGTCAAAGTTAAAGTGGTGCGGGTGGATATGGAGAGCACCAAGATTGATTTCACGCTTGAAGGTGAAAAAGTCGAAATAAATGAAAAAGGTGACAAGCTTGAGAATGGCGGCGCGCCTGCATTCAATCTCGGAGCCTGGGGTGATAAGGCTCCGAAAAAAGTTAAAAAAGTGGCAGTACCCAAGCCTGTCACCAGCAAATCAGAAGCAAACAAAACAGGTGCCAGCAAAAAAACTGTAGGAAAGACGGGTAAGAAACATGGCTGAGACACGCATTATTCATGGCTTCCATGCTGTGATTGCCCGCATACGCCAGAATGCGGATGGCATCACTGAAATATATGTTGATTCACAACGCAGGGATCCACGAGCCCGTGATTTACTTAAACTCGCAGAAACTCACGGAGTACGTGTCGTGCCATATGATGGAAAGCGATTGGATGGATTGGCCGGCAACAACCGTCATCAGGGAGTCGTGGCTAAAGTTGATGCTGCGCAGCGAGTACAACATCTTGATGATGTGTTGGATACATTAACAGAACCCGCTTTATTGTTAGTTTTAGACGGAGTACAAGATCCACACAATCTGGGTGCCTGCCTTCGCAACGCAGATGCATTTGGCGTGCATGCGGTGATCGCACCCAAAGATCGCGCTGTGGGAATTAATGCGACAGTCGAAAAAGTGGCTTGTGGTGCTGCAGAGACCGTACCTTATATCACCGTTACCAACATTTCTCGTACACTGCGAGAATTGAAGGAGCGCGAAATATGGGTTGTAGGCGCAGATGGTGATGCAGAAACCGATCTGAACGGATTTAAACACACCGGTGCGATTGCCTGGGTGCTGGGGGCGGAGGGTGAAGGTCTGCGGCGCTTGACGCGTGAAACTTGCGATCAATTGGTGAGTATCCCGATGCTGGGCAGTGTAGAGAGTTTAAATGTATCAGTCAGCACCGGAATTTGTTTGTATGAGGCGAGAAGGCAGCGAGTATTTTTCAAATAGGTTACGATGGTGTATTGCTGATAAGATTAAAAATGTTAATAGGGGGAGACGATGTTGAAATTTGATTTTTCGATATTGACGAAAGACAGACAGCCGATCGAAAGTATAGTGATCTCGGCGATTGACCAGAATGAAGCAGAGCGAAAGTTAAAGCAGATGTATCGCTACTGTGAAATTGTCCGCTGTATTCCTAAAGATGAAAGCGGCAGTAGTAAGACTTCTCAATCGATGTCAGTTGAGGACATTCTTACGCTAATTTCAAAATAATAGTTGCTCTTTCAAAATAATAGTTACTCGATAAATCCGTCTTTCAATAATTCTGCCAGTAGTTCGTCATAATCATGGGCGCCACGGCTGGCTGGAGCGTGCTCAAATACATTCATATTCAACGCAGGACTTTCAGCCAGACTTACATTTTCCGAGATTCTTGTCTGGCAAACCTCCGCGCCAAAGTGTTCATCGACAATTTTTAACACATCCCAAGCCATACGGCGTCGACCGTCGAAGCGAGTAAGCAAGTATCTTCTGGATATTCGGCGTTTCAGCACTTTCTCCAAGGCGTTTAAGGCTTTCTCGATCTGTATTGCCCCCTTTGTGGAAAGGTGGTCGGCTGAAATTGGAATGATCAATCCGTTGCAGGCAAAAATGGCATTCAGTGACAAAACTCCAATTATCGGATTGCAATCGATAATGATCGGGGTGTCTTTCTTGCCAAAACTTTCCGATTGCAGTCCGACATTGAGTCTATTAACAATGTTGTAGCCTTTGCCGAATAGCGCGTCGACTTTGGATAATTCTGTATGCGCAGGGATGATCCTGATACCGCTCGATGATTCTATAACAAGCTCACGCAGTGGTCGGTTGTGCTGAAACAGGCTCAACATTGTTTCTTCACCGGATTTAGCTGTGACACCTGTGATAGAGCTAAGATGCGCTTGTGGGTCGAGATCAAAACCGTAAGCATTGCGTCCGCTACGAATGAGTGCTGCGGCAAGATTGAGCGCAGTGGTTGTTTTTCCTACGCCACCTTTTTGATTGAATACTGCGATGATTGTCATGCTGCTGGTATTTGATAAACCCTGGAAATATTTATTAATGAAAAATTCGGTCATTTATTGCGACATGTGTGCTTCAGTTTAGCATTTTGAAAGAAGTAGCGCACCTAAAGAAAGTTATTCGCTGAATATACATAGAATTGTTTTCTTTAGCCCGGGAATTTGCTATAATTGCAGCGTTATGTGATGGGCCTCGGCCCGTTTTTTATTTGTGGGTGCGGATATGGAAGTAGCAAAGCTTGTTGAAACAACGCTCACCGGCTTGGGATATGAGTTGGTTGACCTTGAGTTGTCTGTTCGTGGGCTGATGAGAGTGTTTATTGATAAGCCCGAAGGTATTTCCATAGAAGATTGCGAGCGCGTAAGTCATCAGCTGACACGATTATTTACCGTGGAAGGTGTTAATTTTGAACGCCTCGAAATCTCTTCACCGGGATTGGATCGACCCATCAAGAAGCAAGCAGATTTTGTTCGCTTTCGCGGTAAGAAAGTTCAACTGAAATTGCGCATTCCACTGGAAGGACGTAAAAATTTTGTAGGTGTGTTGGGTGAGCTTAGTGATGGAATATTGCAGTTGGATGTAGATGGAAATTTTGTTGGAATTGATTTGTCAAATCTGGATAAGGCGCGGTTGGTTCCAGTATTTTAGTTTTGGCAATTGTTGAATATCCCGGCTACTTGCATGGTGCGAGTGGCTCGAACGGTTGGAGAAGGTAATGAGTCGTGAAGTCTTATTGTTAGTGGATGCCTTGGCGCGTGAGAAGAACGTGGATAAGGAGATCGTGTTTGGAGCGTTGGAGTCGGCTTTGGCTTCTGCAACAAAGAAACGTTATGTCGACGAGGCTGACGTTAGGGTTAGCATCAATCGTCAAACTGGAGAGTATGAATCTTTCCGGCGCTGGCAGGTAACTGACGACGAAACTTTTGAAACACCCGACCTTCACATCAAGTTAAATGAAGCGCAAAAACAAAATCCGGGTATTCAACTGGATGAGTTTATTGAAGAGTCGCTTGAATCCATAGATTTCGGACGCATTGGCGCGCAGGCTGCCAAACAAGTCATCTTCCAAAAGATTCGTGATGCCGAACGTGAGCAAATTTTGGCAGACTTCATGGAGCGAGAGGAACATCTCATTTCGGGTACGATCAAACGTATCGAGCGCGGCAGTGCTATCGTCGAGTTTGGCAAAATAGAAGCCTTGTTGCCGCGCGATCAAATGATCCCCAAAGAAAATCTTCGGGTTGGTGATCGTGTACGTGCCTATCTATTGCGTGTAGATCGCACCGTGCGCGGCCCACAGATCATTTTGTCACGTATTACACCAGAATTCTTGACCAAATTGTTTGAACTTGAAGTTCCTGAAATTGAAGAGGGTTTGTTGGAAATTGTCAGTGCTTCGCGCGATCCGGGCTCTCGTGCCAAGATTGCAGTACGTAGCCATGACCAGCGCCTTGACCCGATTGGTACCTGTGTTGGAATGCGCGGTTCTCGTGTGCAGGCAGTGACCAATGAATTGGCCGGCGAACGTGTGGATATTATTCTTTGGTCGGAAGATCCTGCCACCAGCGTCATTAATGCATTGGCACCGGCCGAAGTGACCAGTATCGTGGTCGATGAAGATCGCCATAGCATGGATGTGGTGGTCGAAGAAGAAAATCTGGCACAGGCCATCGGACGTGGTGGTCAGAATGTACGCCTTGCCAGTGAATTGACCGGATGGGAAATTAATCTCATGACGGTAGAGCAATCCTCTGAAAAGAACGAGCAACAATTTTCCAAGATCAGGGACTTGTTCGTGGCCAAGTTGGACGTTGACCAGGAGGTTGCGGACATTCTGGTGCAAGAAGGTTTTAATACGCTGGAAGAAGTGGCCTATGTGCCGCTGGATGAGATGTTGGCAATCGAGTCTTTTGATGAGGCTACCGTAAATGAATTGCGTAGTCGTGCTCGTAACGCACTGTTGACTGCGGCAATCGCCAACGAGGAACAAGTTGAGCATAACATTGAAGACCTGCTCAAGATCGAAGGTATCGATGAGGGTACCGCGCGAGTATTGGCTTCCAAAGGCGTAGGTACACAGGAACAATTGGCCGATCTGGATGGCGATGAACTGGTTGAAATGACCGGCATGGACATCGAACGCGCAAATCAATTGATCATGACCGCACGTGCTCCATGGTTCGCTTGATTGAATGATTATTATGTAACGAGAAATTTCATAGACGGATTCGTCTGGGTTTGGGTTAAGGGGTCGTAATGGGAAAAATGAACGTGGCACAATTCGCCGGGGAGCTTGGACTTCCGGTTGAGCTGTTGCTGGAACAGCTACAGGCGGCAGGTGTCGCCAAAAAGCAGGAAAGCGACTCCGTTTCCGAGCACGACAAATCACAATTGCTGGAGCACTTGCGTAACTCGCATGGAAGTGGGAAAAACAAGATCACACTGGTTCGCAGCGAAAAATCAGCCATCAAAAAAGCCGATGGCACTGGAAAATCAAGAACTATTCAGGTTGAAGTGCGTAAAAAACGCACTCTGGCACCCGCTGGTGAAGCACCTAAAGAGGTAGTTCCAGTCGTTCCTGTTGCTGTTCCAGTCGCAAAGGTTTTGGATGACCATGAGTTAAAAGCTCGCAATGAAGAAGCTCGACTTCAGGCAGAACTATCTACACGCCAGGCTGCCGAAGTACAAGCGAAACAAGCGCGCACCAGTAAACGCAAAATAGTAACACCACCACCAGTTGAACCCCCACCTGTTGTTGCACCTGAACCAGTAATAGAGCCAGTTGTGGAAGTAAAAGTGGTTGCTCCCGTTGTGGTGCCGGATGTTGTGGCACCTGGCGGCACTTTGCACAAACCGACAATGAAACCGGGTGACAAAGTATCCAAACCCAAGAAGGCCGAAAAAATGGTCGATAAAGATAGTCCTTGGGATCAGGCAGGTCACAAGAAACGTCCGCCATCACGCAATGTAGACGCACGCGCCGGAGTGGGTGTTCGTCCGGGCGGTTCGTTACGTGCAGGCCGTCATGATAAACATGCCAAACAGGAAATTGCACCGCCAACTGGACAACACGCATTCTCATTGCCGACTGAACCCATTGTCCAAGAAGTGATGGTGCCAGAAACGATCAGTGTGTCGGAATTGGCGCAAAAGATGTCCATTAAGGCTGTTGAGATTATTAAAGCTTTGATGAAGATGGGCAGCATGGTTACGATCAATCAGGTTTTGGATCAAGAGACTGCCATGATTGTTGTCGAAGAACTGGGGCATATTGCCAAACCTGCAAAAGCGGATGACCCCGATGCTTATCTGATGACAGATTCGACTGAACACAAAGATGTAGTGCTTGAACCACGTGCCCCAGTGGTTACCGTCATGGGTCACGTCGACCACGGTAAAACTTCCTTGCTGGATTATATTCGTCGCACTCGCGTGGCGAGTGGCGAAGCGGGCGGTATCACGCAACATATCGGTGCGTACCACGTAAATACACCCAAAGGAATGATTACCTTTCTGGATACGCCAGGTCACGAAGCTTTTACCGCTATGCGTGCACGCGGCGCGAAGGTCACCGATATCGTCATTCTGGTTGTTGCGGCGGACGATGGCGTGATGCCCCAAACCAAGGAAGCGATCCACCATGCCAAAGCGGCAGGTGTGCCCATTGTCGTGGCAATCACCAAGATAGACAAACCGGATGCCAATTCTGAGCGTGTTCGCCAGGAGTTGGTTGCTGAAGGTGTTGTTCCAGAGGATTGGGGTGGAGATGCAATGTTTGTTGAAGTATCTGCGAAATCCGGTCAGGGTATCGACACTTTACTGGAAGGCATTTTGTTGCAAGCAGAAGTGTTGGAGCTGAAGGCACCAAAAACAACAGCTGCCAAAGGAATCGTTATTGAAGCCCGCTTGGATAAGGGCAAGGGCGCGGTTGCAACGATGCTGGTTCAGTCAGGTACTTTGCAACGCGGTGACGCAATGCTGGTAGGAGCGGTATTTGGACGTGTTCGTGCCATGCTGGATGAAAATGGAAAATCGATCCATGAGGCAGGGCCTTCGATCCCGGTTGAAATTCAAGGATTGTCTGAAGTTCCTATGGCAGGTGCTGATTTCATCGTATTGGCAGATGAAAAGAAAGCACGCGAAATCGCATTGTTCCGCCAGGGTAAATTCCGTGACGTGAAACTAGCCAAACAACAGGCTGCGAAATTGGAGAATATGTTCGAGCAAATGTCGGATGGAGAAGTACGAACATTGTCTCTCATTGTCAAAGCCGACGTGCAAGGTTCCTGCGAGGCTATAGCAAGCTCCTTGGAAAAACTATCAACTGCCGAAGTCAAAGTTCATTTGATTCACAGTGCGGTTGGCGGTATCACAGAATCCGACGTCAACTTGGCGCTCGCGTCCAAAGCGATCATTATCGGCTTTAACTCACGTGCTGATGCAACTGCCCGTCGTCTGGCTGAATCTTCGGGTGTTGATATTCGTTACTACAACATCATTTACGCCATGGTAGATGAGATCAAAGCGGCCTTGTCGGGTATGTTGACACCAGACAAAAAAGAAAGCGTCATTGGTATGGTCGAGATTCGACAAGTATTCACCATCTCCAAAGTGGGCACGATTGCGGGTTGTTATGTCACCGAGGGCATTGTTAAGCGCGGTTCGCAAATACGCGTGCTTCGAAACAACGTGGTTATCCATACCGGAGAACTCGACTCACTCAAACGTTTCAAGGACGATGTGAAAGAAGTGAAGTCCAATTTCGAATGCGGTTTATCAGTAAAAGGTTTCAACGATCTGGAAGTCGGAGACCAGCTTGAAGTGTTCGAAATTGTTGAGGTTGCACGCGCGCTGTAATGGCTAAGGATTACGCCAGAACTGATCGGATCGCTGAACAGATTCAGCGCGATGTGTCCGATCTCCTTCGGCTTGAAGTTAAAGATCCACGTGTGCAGAAAGTGACTATCACTTGTGTTGAAGTCACTAGCGACTATTCGCATGCCAAAGTCTTTTACACCACTCTGGATGGCACTAACAAGCAACTGCAAGAAGGATTGGATCGTGCTGCAGGGTTCTTGCGCAGCAAATTGGCTCACGCCATGAAGTTGCGAATTATCCCGCAGTTGCATTTCATTTATGACGAATCCATCGAACGCGGATCACATCTGTCACAGCTCATCGACCAAGCGGTAGCTAGCGACGCCAAACTAATAAAAGAGTAGCTCCCAGCCATTATGGTTCGTAATACTTGGCGTCCACTCGATGGCGTACTTTTGTTCGACAAACCTCTTGAACTAAGCTCCAACAACGCTTTGCAAAAAGTCCGTCGATTGTATCAGGCAAAAAAAGCCGGCCATACCGGCACACTTGATCCATTGGCAAGCGGACTATTGCCCATATGTTTTGGTGAGGCGACCAAGTTTTCTATGGGCTTGCTGGATGCTGACAAAACCTACAAAACAACGATACGTTTAGGTCAAACCACCACTACAGGCGACGCTGAAGGTGAGGTCATTGAGACACGACCTGTTAGCGTCAATGAAAAGCAAGTCAATCAAGTCCTCCAACGATTTTGTGGAGCTATACAGCAGTTACCACCCATGCATAGCGCGATAAAGCACCAAGGAAAGCCATTGTATGAATATATTCGCAAAGGGGAAACAATTGAGCGAACATTACGCGATGTGATCATCCATAAACTGAGCATGGAGCGTTTTGAGGGAAATGAATTGGAAATCGTCGTTCGATGCAGCAAAGGAACCTATGTGCGCACTTTGGGCGAAGATATCGGTCAAGCCTTGGGCTGTGGCGGGTATTTAACCTCTTTGCGCCGCACTGCCATTGCGCATTTCAAATTGCAGACTGCCTATACCCTGCCACAATTAGAAGCGATGGACGATCAACAACGAGATGCCATCATCCTGCCATTAGACTGTATGTTGCAGGATTTTCCGGCATTGGAACTTGATACAAATGAATTGAAGCGTATGGCACGAGGTCAGCGCTTGGGCAAAGATCTAGGTTTGCCTGATGGCAAGATTCGGCTTTACTCGTCTGGACAATTTGTCGGGGTCGGGGAATTACTTGGCACTCGTTTGGCGCCGAGCAGGCTTATTTCCAGTGTGGCTAAATGTGCAGCAAATATAAAATCTGAGGCTATTGATTAATTATATGAATTTATCTTGAGCAAGAAGCCCATTAAAGGGTAAAATGCCGCACTTTTTTATTGGAGAGGAAGTACATGTCTATTACCACGGCACAAAAATCGCAAATCGTTGCCGATTATCAACGAGCAAAGGGCGATACAGGTTCCCCTGAGGTTCAAGTAGCATTGATCACTGCTCGTATCAATTACCTGACAGATCATTTTAAAGAGCACAATAAGGATCATCACTCACGCCGTGGCTTGTTACGCCTGGTTAGTCGTCGTCGTAAATTGCTTGATTATCTGAAGAGCAAAAACGAAGATGGATATCGTGAGCTCATCAAGCGCTTGGATTTGCGCAAGTAACAGTATTTATGACAGCGGGTCGCAGATGCGGCCCGCTTCGTTTTTGTTGTCGATTTTTATTTTTAAGTAATTAAATTCATCTGGCGTAATTGCGCCACGTCATCACGAGAGAGGTCTACCTTGAGTCACTATAAAAAAACGATTAGTTACGGCAAACATCAGCTGACATTGGAAACGGGCGAGATAGCACGTCAAGCAACAGGGGCGGTAATGGTTAGCCTCGACGATACCGTGGTGTTGGTTACCGTTGTCGGCGCAAAAAATGCAAAGCCTGAACAAGATTTTTTCCCGCTGACTGTGGATTATCAAGAACGCACTTATGCAGCTGGAAAGATACCCGGCGGGTTCTTCAAACGTGAAGGTCGTCCAAGCGAAAAAGAAATTTTGACATCGCGTTTGATCGATCGTCCGTTGCGTCCGCTGTTCCCGGAAAGTTTTTATAACGAAGTGCAGATCGTCGCAACGGTGATGTCATCTGACAGTCAGATTGATTCCGATATTCCTTCTGTGATAGGTGCATCAGCTGCATTGGCTATTTCGGGAATTCCATTTGACGGTCCTATCGGCGCTGCACGCGTGGGGTATGCAAATGGCCAATATTTATTGAATCCGACTTCCGATGAGCTAAAAACATCACAGTTGGACCTCGTCGTTGCAGGAACAGCTCAAGCCGTGCTGATGGTTGAATCAGAAGCGCAACAACTATCCGAAGAAGTGATGCTGGGCGCGGTCGTGTTCGGCCATGAACAAATGCAAGCCGTTATCAATGCCATCAATGAAATGGCTGATACTGTGGGTAAAGATTCATGGGATTGGGAACCGGCTCAAAAGGATGAGGTACTGATAGCAAAATTAGCTGAGTTGGCTGAGAGTGATCTCAAGGCAGCTTACGCTGTTCGCCAAAAACAAGCGCGTACAATGCAAGTCGAAGCGATTCGAAGCCGCGTATTTGAAGCAATGGAAGCGCAATTTCCAAATGCTTCAAAAAATTTGCTTGGGGAGCAATTCGGCGCCTTGGAAGCCAAAATCGTTCGCGGTCAGATTCTCAGTGGTGAGCCTCGCATCGATGGACGTGATACGCGTACTGTGCGCCCTATCACCATACGTACTGGAGTTTTGCCACGTACCCACGGTTCAGCCTTGTTCACACGCGGGGAAACGCAAGCCTTGGTTGTGGCTACGTTGGGCAGTATGCGCGATTCTCAAAAAATCGATGCGCTGCAAGGCGAGTTTACCGACCGCTTCATGCTGCATTACAACTTCCCTCCATATTCGACAGGAGAGACTGGCCGTGTAGGCACACCAAAGCGTCGTGAAATCGGGCATGGTCGTTTAGCCAAGCGCTCGCTTGTTGCCGCATTGCCGACAGAAGAAGAATTTGGTTACGCCATGCGCGTAGTTTCGGAGATTACTGAATCGAATGGCTCCAGTTCAATGGCATCAGTATGCGGCGGATGCTTGGCATTGATGGATGCAGGTGTACCAGTCAAAACTCACGTTGCGGGTATTGCAATGGGCTTGATCAAAGACGGCAATCGCTTCGCAGTGTTGACTGATATCTTGGGTGATGAAGATCACCTGGGCGATATGGACTTTAAAGTTGCCGGTTCCGAAAATGGTATTACAGCGCTGCAAATGGACATCAAGATTAACGGCATCACCAAAGAGATTATGAAGGTAGCGTTGAGCCAGGCACGTGAAGGTCGCGTGCATATTCTCGGCATCATGAAAGGTGCTATGCCGGCTGTACGTCCGGAAGTATCTGCTCATGCACCCCGCATGATCAAGATGAAAATTAATCCGGAAAAGATACGTGACGTGATCGGTAAAGGTGGTGCAGTGATTCGCGCACTCACTGAAGAAACGGGCACGACCATCGACATCGACGACGAAGGTAATATCACGATCTCTTGCGTAAGCGGAGAAGCAGGTGAATTAGCCAAGAAACGAATTGAAGCCATTGTGGCTGAAGTTGAGGTTGGAAAAGTTTACGAAGGACCAGTCGTTAAACTGCTGGACTTTGGTGCGATCATCAATATTCTTCCGGGTAAAGATGGTTTATTGCATATTTCTCAAATCTCCAATGAGCGGATTGCGAATGTGTCAGACCACTTGAAAGAAGGCCAGATCGTTAAAGTGAAAGTGCTAGAAGCAGACGAAAAAGGCAGGATGCGTTTGAGTATGAAGGCATTGCTTCCACAAGCAGAAACCTCAACTCCACCTGCTCAGTAATTTATTTGATTACAACTTTGGTCATTTTTGCGGCACACTTTCAAAACTTAACGTGAAACTCGCGTAGCGATTCGTTCGCCCGGTCTCCTGGGTGCCCTGACAAAAGCTTTTCGGATTCCCGGGGAGGGTTGGGGAGGGGAAAACGGGCATAGCGAGTTTCATTTTTCTGAGTGGCACAATTGTCATGCCCGTTAGTGTGCAACTGAGTAATATCTGAGGAGCCTCTGCCTTAATCTTATGGCAAAGACTTTAATAATTGCAAAAGAAAATAATATTTCTGAAATCGAGAGTAGGGTAGAAAAAAGCTAACCCATGCTGAGATAGCGGACATTCGAAAACAACTTAAAAAATTGAAAAATACCTAATTTAGGCTCGGAACAGCAACAAAAACAAACTCTATAAAAGTTTGGCGGAAATTAAGATGGGAACTGTTAAACCGCAAAAATATCAGGCTTTAGTATTTACGATTGTCCCCACAGTTTGTCCGCTCGTATTAACAGTCGGTCCACTGCGTTCAGGTGGAGACTTGTGTGTATCTTCGCGTTTAGCCTCAACTTTTTTCTCTTGAGGCTGCTTTGCTTGCGCTTGTGGCTGAACCGAGGGCGAATTGTAACTTCCTGGTGATACAGAATTGACGGCCATAATCATGCACTCCTCAAATAATTCAAACCAACCCGAGGGTTTTCACCCACGAGTGCACTACAATTCTGCACCTTCTTTCAAATGATTTCAAATGAAATTTTCAAGTGAATGCAGGCGCTGTCTCAGATTAGCAACATTTTTGGATGAGGTTAAAACCTCTCAGCCCGATTATTTTGCCAAACCAGTTCCCTCTTTTGGCACTACAAAGCCCAGTTTCTTGATAGTGGGTCTTGCACCCGGCATGCATGGTGCAAATCGCACCGGGCGCCCTTTTACGGGCGATTATGCCGGCGATTTACTCTACTCAACCTTGCATACCTTTGGATTTTCCACTAGCGGAGAACCGCTCGATTCTAAAGGAAATGCAAATTCCGGATTGGTTTTGAATAATTGCAGAATTACAAATGCGGTTCGCTGTCTGCCGCCACAAAATAAGCCAGAACCGGATGAAATCAAAATGTGCAATGATTATCTGGTATCTGAACTTGAAGACTTACCTCAAGGCGCCGCAGTCTTGGCGCTAGGCACAATTGCGCATCAGGCAGTGTTGCGAGCGAGCAGTTTGCGTGCAAAGGATTACAAATTTGAACATGCCGCTGAACATGTTTTGCCTAGTGGAATACATTTTTATGATAGCTACCATTGTAGTCGCTATAATACTCAAACCAAACGCTTAACCACGCCGATGTTCCACTCGGTATTCAAATCCATCAAGGGTTATCTTGGATCAGCCAAACTTTGATGCCAAGGTTTTCATCGCTTCTTTACCGCTATTGCCCGGTGTATACCGGATGCTAGATGCGGAAGGAGCTGTTCTGTATGTAGGCAAAGCGAAACAGTTGAAAAAACGTGTAGGTTCGTATTTTCATAAAACCAATATTTCCCCACGCATTCGATTAATGATTTCGCATATCGCACGTATTGATATTACGGTGACGCGTTCGGAGGCGGAGGCGTTGATATTAGAAAACAATCTTATCAAGTCTTTAAAGCCCCGTTACAACATCTTATTTCGCGACGATAAGTCATATCCCTTTATTGTGTTGACGGGGCATGAATACCCGCGAGTGGCTTATTATCGGGGGGCTACACAAAAGCAGCATCAATACTTTGGCCCGTATCCCAATTCCTATGCGGCCAAGGAAACGATCAATTTACTGCAAAAAATATTTAAGCTGAGAACGTGTGAAGACAGTGTCTTCAGTAATCGCGCACGCCCCTGTTTATTACATCAGATCCATCGTTGCACAGGGCCCTGTGTAAAACTGATCTCCACCGAAGCTTATGCTGTTGATGTGAAAAATGCGGCGATGTTGTTGAATGGGAAATTTGACGAAGTCGAAATAAGCCTTCGCAGCGCGATGGAGTGTGCAGCTGAAGAAATGCGTTACGAACATGCCGCAGCCTTGCGCGACCAACTGCAGGCTTTGAGTACCGTCCAACAAAAACAGTATATGGAGAGCGGTAAAGCGACAGATGCGGATATCATTGCTGTTGCCCAACTTGAAGACGAAATGTGCGTGACATTGGCAGTGGTGCGCGGTGGACGTCATTTGGGAGACAAACATTTCTTTGCCCAAAATGCCGCAGGAGATAGTGCCGGAGAGGTTTTGGAAGCATTTTTGGCGCAACATTATTTGAACCAAACAATTCCATCTTTAATTTTGATCAGCAACGAGATTCTTGCGGAAGAATTTGAAAGTCTTTTCTCAGAACAAGCTGGTCACAAAGTGCTTATTCGCCATGCAGTCACAGGCGAGCGGCGGAAATGGCTGGATATGGCACTCAGCAACGGCGAATTGGCTCTAAGACAACGAATAGGCCAGCAGGCTGGTCAATCGCTCCGCCTTGAAGCGCTCCGAAATACTTTGGACTTGCCGGAACTCAATCGTATCGAATGCTTTGATATCAGCCATACCAGGGGAGAGGCAACGATTGCTTCATGTGTGGTCTACGACGAGTTGGCAATGCGCAATAATGAATATCGCCGTTTCAATATTACCGGCATCACGGGAGGAGACGATTTTGCTGCGATGAGACAAGCATTGACGCGCCGTTATCAGAAACTAAAACAAGGGGAGGGCAAGCGTCCCGATCTCATCTTGATCGATGGTGGAATAGGGCAATTGGGCATAGCAATAGACGTCATGACAGAGCTTGGATTGACTGATATTGAACTTGTCGGAGTGGCAAAAGGTGTGGAACGCAAGCCGGGAATGGAGCAATTGTTTCGTCCCTTGGCAGAAAAGCCGCTACAATTGAGTGCGGACAATCCAGCCTTGCATTTAATCCAGCAGGTACGAGATGAGGCTCACCGTTTTGCAATCGCCGGACACCGGGCAAAAAGAGGCAAAATTCGCATGTCTTCATCACTTGAGGAAATAGATGGCGTAGGTGAAAAGCGTCGCCGAAATCTTTTGGCTCGCTTTGGCGGTTTAAAGGGAGTGCAACAGGCAAGTGTTGAAGAATTGGCGCGTGTTGAGGGAATAAGCCCGCTGCTGGCAGAAAAAATTTACCAACGATTTCATTGATTATGCCGATTAATACACCCAATTTACTGACATGGTTCAGAATACTGATGATACCGGTGTTCATCACTGTGTTTTATGTGTCTGATGATACGATCAGTATTCACAATAAACACTTGATCGGCACACTCATGTTTGTGGCTGCCGCGATTACAGATTGGCTCGATGGTTATTTGGCGAGGTATCTAAATCAAATGTCAGCATTCGGTGCATTTCTTGATCCGGTTGCAGACAAGCTCATGGTCTCTGCAGCGTTGATTGTTTTACTAAAGCTGGGATATGTAGATGAGATAGTTGCCTTTATCATCATCGGTCGAGAGATTGCAATTTCCGCACTTCGTGAATGGATGGCGCAATTGGGTAGCGGCAAAAGCATTGCTGTTTCAATGCTTGGAAAAATAAAAACAACCTTCCAAATGCTAGCTATCGTGTTTTTGCTTTATCACGAATCAATTCTTTCAATTCCCATCGAAAAACTCGGAACAGTGTTAATTTATATAGCAGCTTTGCTTACTTTGTGGTCTATGGTCTACTACTTGATGTTGGCGATACCACAAATAACAAAAAAAACTACAGAACGAAATTGATTTTTCTTCTCGGCATCTGTATAGTGCCGCCTCTTCGGGGTGTAGCGTAGCCTGGTAGCGCGCCTGCTTTGGGAGCAGGATGTCGGGAGTTCGAATCTCTCCACCCCGACCAATTAAATCAAGTTTTAGATGGCCGTCTAAAACACAGTAAAGGACTCTA
This sequence comes from uncultured Gallionellaceae bacterium, assembly GCA_903876625.1. Classification (GTDB taxonomy): domain Bacteria; phylum Pseudomonadota; class Gammaproteobacteria; order Burkholderiales; family Gallionellaceae; genus PALSA-1006. Next base: position 17,554 of record CAIRAO010000289.1, read on the forward strand.
CACCGTAAACCGGTGATAGAGTTTGCATCTAACACGATGAATGACTCCATTCCAACCGTTTATGCAATGGTTCGACAGTCAGTAAACTTTCTCTCTTCATCCAAAGTGTTGGTCATCCAAAGTGCTGGATTTCCCTCGGGAAAATGTAAAATTAAAGTTAAGAGAAATAGATAAAAAATATTTGCTTCGACTTTAACAACGAGTTTCCTACCTTGCATTTATTAATTCCCGAACGCAATCTAAACTAAATATGAATGCTGCGATCCACCGAACAAAAAAACTTCACACTCGCACTATAACTTGCGAGGCGTTTTCTCGCGATGATGATCTCATAGATATTGAAGGTACGTTGATTGATGTCAAACATCAACCATTTACTTTGCCAGAAAGAGGGGTCTTAATTCCGGGAGATGCACTTCACGAAATGAAGTTCATTATTACGATCGATCGAGATTTTGTCATAAGGGATGCCAGTACGATTACTTTTCAAAGCCCTTATCGGATATGTAGTGCAATCAATGACAAATATCGTCAGATTATTGGCTTGCGAATTGAGCCTGGTTTTACTAGAAAGGTAAAGCAACTGTTTAAAGGCATAGACGGTTGTGCCCATCTGACCGAGATGCTACCTACTATGGCTACAATTGCGTTTCAAGTGGGATGGTCTTCGAAAGATAAGCAAAATAGAAGTAATATTTCGGAGGATAACTCTGTGAACCGTCCAACCCCGTTAGGTGGATGCCATGCCTTACGTTATGACGGTGAAGTGGTAAGGCATTACTTTCCGGAGCATTTCAAACAAAGTATCGCCACTGAGTCTAGCGAAGCAATTAACTTATAAATTGATAATTGCCTCCTTCGCCACCTTTATGCAAAAAATATTGTGGTCTAGCTGAGTTATACTTTTGGGGCTACGCAGTAGCTACCCTAACTGAAAAAAGCAGTGGAAGCTTGTGCAGGCATTTCAACTCCTGTCAATTTTGCTTTTTGTAGCACTTCCCAAAAATATCGATAAGTGGCGCGGTCATGCAATTCACCGTCATATTGAATCGGTCCCCATTGGGCGGCTTGGGCGGCGAGCAATATGTTGCTTGCATCGGTGACTTCATCATAATTCGGTTTCATGGCATCCACGATCGCCTGAATTTGAGTTGGGTAAATACTCCACATACGCAAGAAGCCAAATTCGTTGCGCGCGTGTTTGGCATCGGCAAAAGTGGTTTCGGTATTTTTCAGATCAAGTGTCACATTATGTGCGGGCACAACGCCATGGGCCAGCGCTGCGGCGACGACTTCTGCTTTGGCGCGGGCAAGCAAACGGTGTTCAAACTGGCCGGGACTGCGCATTGCAGAAGCGGGAATGGCACCGTGGTGTCCGCTCACAAAATCCATCAAGCCAAAATCGATCACCTGCAGCCAGGGCAGTGCGGCGATCTTGTAAACATCATGAAGTGCGCCATGCGTTTCGATCAATACGTGGATCGGGATTTGACGCGTGATGCCGTTGCTGGTTGCTACTTTCTGGATATAAGCAATCATCTCAGCGACTTGCTCTGAATTGGTCGGTTTGGGAATGGTAATATAAGCCAGTACATTGCCGGCACCACCTACCAGAATATCGACATCCAGCCGCCAAGCGGGATGTGTGTAATCGTGAATGCGAGCTCCAGCCATGCGATGTTTGTTGGCAGCCGAATTCAAGGTGCTGACAATCATTCCCGCATGTTCGCGTTCTTGACCTGCTGCCGCACCATCTTCGCAATCGCAAGTGATGTCAAAGATTGGGCCGAGCGTATCCTGAAGCGCGAGTGCCTTTAAAATGAGATTTTCGCTCCCTGCAAAATGCTCGCAACTTGGGATGACGGGGAATGGTTTTTCTCCCCCGAACAGGGCCTGATTTGGGTGAACTGCTGGTGACATGCTGACTCCTTTATCTGCGCGGAATTAAAATTGTGTAATCAAGATCGAGTACCACGTTAGGGTGGTAGACCTGTTTGCCATTTTGTTCGATATGCGTGTTCTGCAAAGTACTAGCCGGGATATTTTTCAGGCCAACCATGCGCAGGCGCAATGCGCCCAGATCTTTTCTGCCCGGTAATTCCCAGTGTTCCAAAACTTCGGTCCAGGTATAAAAAGTATCGCCGCCAAAACTGGGGTTGCAGTGGGTACCGGCGTTGATCGCGGCAATGCACAGTGCGTTTTCAAGACCGTCATAAGAGAGTGCACGGCAAATCGAAATAACGTGCCCGCCATACATCAACCTGCGGCCGAACTGTGTGTCTTTCATCATTTTTTCATCGAAATGCAAACGCGCGTTGTTCTGGTAAAGCTTGGTGGCTAAAGTATGGTCACTATCGTCTACCGTCATCCCTGCGGGATGATTGATGCGTTCACCCGGGGTATAATCGTCCCATAACATTTGACTGCCGGTAAGCGCCGTTTCAAAATTGCTGAAATCCAGAAAGTCAGGCACGCACAAGTTTTGCACTAACACTTTAGGAGGTAACTCAGGAATCACCGTATCGGGGGCAGGCTGCGCCAAGTCTTTCTTGTGCACCATCACCCAGCGTTTCCATTCGATGACGGGTTGCAGGTTTTGATTCTGCGATACCGAGTGCACATACACCACGCCGCTATTTCCATTGGAATTCTGTTTGAGGCCGATGACAGTGGACGAGGTGTGCAAAGTGTCACCCGGGTAGACCGGTTTTAAAAAGCGAATATCGGCATAACCCAGATTGGCTATGGCATTGACAGAAATATCTGGTACGGTTTTACCAAAAGCGATGTGGAAGGCCAGCAGGTCGTCAACCGTGTTGCCAGGATATCCGATCGCGTGTGCTACCGGTTGCGCACAATGCAAAACATGCCTGCTACCGGTGAGCGCGATATAAAGAGAGCAGTCACCTTCGTTTATTGTACGGGGTGTAGCATGATGAAATATTTGGCCAAGGCGAAAATCTTCAAAAAAATTTCCCCGGCCGGGTTCGGGTTTTTTGGCTTGTGTATTCATTAAGCCTGTTCCAGTTTGTTAATCATTTCGCTTAATTTCAAAAGCCGTGTAGCAGCCTCAATGTGATGATGCTCCACCAAACGGTCATTTAAAACGACCGTACCTCGACCTACAGCATTAGCCGCCGCCAAAGCGGAAATAATATCGCGTGCAGTTTCAACTTCAGCCAGTTTGGGTCTGAATGCGTCATTCGCATAGGCTAGCTGTAATGGATGCACCAGTGATTTGCCATCAAAACCCATATCGCGCCCCAGTCGGCAGGCATACTCAAAGGTTTCCATATTTTTCAAATGGCTGTTGATGCCATCAACAACGCCCCGCTTATAGGCTCTTGCTGCCAGTATCACCAGAGATAGACTGGTAAGCAGCGGGAAACGGTCTTTGGTCGAGCAGGCATGCATTTGCGAAATAAGATCAGAAGTGGCCATTATCATGCAGGCAATGCGATTCGATGCGCTGGCAATTTCTTCTGCATGCAGCACGGCTAGAGGGCTTTCAATCATCACCATAACTGGCTTGTCTTTGCCTCCTGCCTGATCGAGCGCCTCAAGCGCTGCCAGGACGTCATTTTTACTTTCCACATTTGAAAATAATACTGCATCAACATTTAAGTTTGCGACTGCTTTAATGTCATCCTGCCCCCAAGGCGAGTCGAGGTCATTCACACGAACGACAACCTCGCGCGCGCCATAGCCTCCTTGTTTTACTGCATCCACTACATATTGCCGGGAGACTTCTTTTGCCGCAACCAGGATTGGATCACCCAGATCCAAAATGACCGAATCCGCAGGAAGGATACGAGCCTTTTCCAGGTAACGCGGATTGCAGCCGGGAACATAAAGCATTGAGCGGCGTGGACGAAAATACTTGTTCATGTTGATCCCTGTTGAATAGCTAAAACTATATGTGATGCACGAATTTAACCGTATTAATTCTATAGTCGGTAAAGTGCGGTGTCAACAAAATAATTATATCTTATATAAGATATAAAACAATTGACATTATAAATTCTGTCAGTTATAAATGACGGGAACATAACTTTTCCTTATTTCAGACATGAATGAAACAATCGTAACTCCGCTGTTTCAGCCTCTCTACCGGCAGATCAAAGCGCTTTTAACAAAAAGCCTCATCTCGGGTGAGTGGGGACCTGGGGATGCGATACCCAGTGAAATGGAATTTGCCGCCAAATTTGGCGTAAGCCAGGGTACGGTAAGAAAAGCCATCGATGAACTGGCTTCGGAAAACATTGTGGTACGGCGCCAAGGCAAAGGAACTTTTGTTGCGACTCACTCTGAAGAGGTGATCAAACTCAGGTTTCTGAGATTGGTTGCCGAGGATGGCAGCAAGGAACTGCTCGATAACAAGTTGTTGAGTTGTGTGCGATCAAAAGCAACTGACGATATGGCGATTAAGCTGAAAATCAAACCAGGCAGTGTCGTCATTGATATCAAACGCCTGTTGCTTTTCTCAAACAAACCGGTGATTTTAGATCGAATTATTTTGCCTGCAACAGTATTTAAAGGTGTTACATCTGAGCGTATAGAAGCTTTTAATGGCTCCATGTACCGTATGTACGAAACACAATTGGGTATTAGTATGGTACGAGCGGACGAGCGCCTCATTGCTGTCGGGGCAACTGCTGAAGTGGCCAATCTGTTAAGTTTGAAAAAAGGAGCGCCGCTACTTAGCATTGAAAGGTTGTCTTATACCTATGGTGATAAACCGATGGAATGGCGATTGGGATTGTGTCTCACTGATGACCACTATTATTTCAATCAACTTGAATAGCAGAACTACAGACTATTTTTGAATCATTACTTTTTATCAGGACAAATTCTTTCATCTCCATCTGCTCGGGTATGAAGGGCTAAATAGAAAATCAGAGCTTAACTAACAGAAGTGTCACTAACAAATAGCCTGCCTTAACGAGCAGGATTGGAATTGGGAGAAATATGGAAAATTTGGCGAAAACTCACTGTGAACATGCTGGCGGAGACTACTGCCGCCTAGTCAATACTGGCATGTTGGGCGGATTCTGGCCGGGCATCCAGTTGTATTACCCGCCAGTGAAATATGCACCTTCGCTTGGAATATACGAAGATCTTGAAGCTGCAGCTTTGCGCATGAAAAAACACGCGCACCTGACACATGCTCACACACTAATATTTGACTTGGAAGACGGTTGTCGCCAGAAAGAATTGAGTCGGACTTTGCTCAGGCAAGAACTGCCTAAATTTTCCCGGCGCAGTGAAGTTGCCATTGCGATTCGCGTTAATCCATTCCGTACAGAAGAATACGATCTGGACATGAAATTGGTCAAGGATCTGGCCGAACATATTGATGTGGTGATGTTGGCAAAAGCAGGAGAAGCATATGGCGCACCCGAAGTGCGCGACTTATCAAATTTTTTGGTCGGACTTAACCATCCGATCACGATCCAGCCCATTATCGAACATCCCAAATCGTTGAAGATCGCGCCTGATTTAATGCAATACAGCACAGTGAAGCACGTTGTGTTTGGTATTCACGATTTTTCTAAAGCGATGGGAATCCAAATCACGCCTGAACATTGGACCGAAGAACTTAAATATTTTCTAAACCAGATTATGTTTGAAGCACGCATTGCCGGTAAAGGCGTTATCGGGGGTGTTGAGACTTTAATTGGATCCAGCAGCATGCCAGAGAACTTTGTTGAGCCTCATGATGTGCGCCGCTGGCTCGATTTACATGGTGAAAATGAATCCCATATAGTTTACAAACATGCCTGCCAAGAGTCTGCCATGGGCCTTACCGGTAAACAGGTTATTCATCCTGGGCATATCCATCTTTGCAAGGTGGCTTATACACCGTCACCGACTGAAGTTTCGCAAAAAATCAGAATACTCAAAGCAGCTATTGAGGCAGATGCGCTACTGGGTGGCGCTATTCGTTTCGAGGGTGAAATGCTAGATCCTCCTATGTTCGGCAAGGCTTTGCAAACTTTGTTGAGAGCACATGCACTTCGTGCACTAACACCCGATGATACTGAGTTTGCCCTGAAGGTACTGGCATTGATGCCGCCTCAGGTGATACGCGAAAACTGGCCATACGGCGTTATTTTGTAAAAATTAATTATTTAGGAATATTTATGTCAAGTTTCAAACCATTCGATCCCTGGATCTGGCAAGTGCCGGAAAATTTCAATATTGGTGTCGCCTGCACTGATGCTCATCTGGGAAAACCAGAAGCAAATAATATTGCCATGATCGTGGAAGACGACAAACTCGGCACCTCTCAAATTACATTTTCAGATTTGTCGGAGCGCACAAGCCGGTTTGCTCAACTACTGAGAAATTACGCAATTGCACCCGGTGAACGAATATTGATTCGTTTACCCAATTGCTTGGATTATCCCACGGCTTTTTTGGGTGCGATGAAAAGTGGTGCCATTTCTGTGCCCACTTCAACTTTGTTAACTGCCGAAGAAGTTGCTTATCTGGCAAAAGATGCGGGCGCATCGGTGTTGGTGACAGACAAGGAAGCCTGGGAAAAACTAAAAGATAAACTTGAAGGCGCTGAAAATCTGCGTCACGTTTTGCTGTCGGGCCCGGGAAAAGTGTTGGAAGTTGCAGGGCTGAATGTTCAGGATCTTGATTCAGCATTAGCCCAAATCCAGCAATGGGAAGCGCCGCATGCAACAAAAGCATCCGATCCGGCATATCTGGTTTATACCTCGGGCACAACCGGTTATCCGAAGGGCGTTCTGCATGCGCACCGTGCTTTAATTGGCCGTACTCCGGCTTCGACATACTGGTTCAATTTTGCAAAAGACGGCGATCGCATCATGCACTCGGGCAAATTTAATTGGACTTATGTGCTGGGTTCCGGATTGATGGATCCTCTGTATTTGGGTAAAACTGTGATCGTGCATGAAGGCAAAAACGATTCCGATACCTGGCCGCGTCTGATCAAAAAACATTCGGCCACAATATTTATCGGTGTACCGACAATCTACCGTCAAATTGTGCAAAAAAGTGATTTGACCCGGGCAGACGTGCCCAGTTTGCGCCACTGCATGAGTGCGGGTGAGCATTTGTCAGATGAAGTACTGACACAATGGCGCGAGCGTTTTGGTGTGGATATTTACGAGGCTGTGGGTATGTCGGAGTTCTCGTACTATTTATCCCAGACCATATCACGCCCGATTCGTGCGGGTTCAGCAGGTTTTCCGCAACCCGGTCACCAGATAAAACTACTTAACCCTGAAACCCTGCAACCGGTAACGGAAGGAGAAGAAGGAATGATCTGTGTCCCTGAAAATGACCCGGGACTTTTTCTTGAATATTGGAACATGCCAGAAGAAACTTCAAAGCTGCGTCACGATGGCTGGTTTTTCACCGGCGACTATGCCCGTTACGACAAAGATGGCTACATCTGGTTTTTGGGGAGAAAAGACGACATCATTAAAAGTTTTGGCTACCGAGTATCTCCCTATGAAATTGAACGCGTGTTGAAATCACATAGCTCAGTTGCAGATTGTGCTTCTGTGGGCGAAGAAATCGAAAAAGATAAGGTTCTGGTAGTTGCTTACGCAATTTTGCATTCGGGCTGCACGACGACCGCAGATGAATTGCTAGCATTTGGCCGTGAACATCTGGCCGCTTACAAAGCCCCGAAAACTATATATATATCGAAGGATTTTCCACGCACAAAAAATGGAAAAATTTTGCGCAGAGAGATAAACCAAAGTATAGCTGTTTCAAGATCAGCGTTGAGATAATAGATAGATTAACGATTTACATCAGTTTCAATTTGGTTTTCAGGAGCTAATCAACAAAGATGAAAGTCAGGAAAAATTAAAATGGACAAACAACTTCGCGAAGCCGCACTTCAATACCATCGCCAGTCGCCCTCCGGCAAAATCTCGGTCAACGCAACCAAACCCATGATCACACAACGCGATCTCTCGCTGGCCTATTCGCCCGGGGTCGCGGCAGCTTGTGAGCTTATCGTAGAAAATCCTGCCGAGGTGCGCAACATGACAGCGCGCGGCAATCTGGTGGCGGTCATCACGAATGGCACTGCAGTTCTGGGTCTTGGTGCTATTGGTCCGTTGGCGGCAAAACCTGTCATGGAAGGCAAGGGCGTGCTGTTCAAGAAATTCGCCGGTATCGATGTGTTCGATCTGGAGATCAATGAGCGTGATCCGGATAAGCTGGTGGATATCATCGCGGCGCTGGAGCCTACCTTTGGCGGCATAAATCTTGAAGATATCAAGGCACCAGAATGTTTTTACATTGAGCGCAAATTACGCGAGCGCATGCACATCCCGGTATTCCATGACGATCAGCACGGCACTTCCATCATTGTCGGTGCAGCGCTTTTGAACGGACTCAAAGTAGTCGGCAAAAAGATTGAAGAAATCAAGCTGGTAGCAAGTGGCGCAGGCGCTGCCGCTCTTGCCTGTCTTGACATGCTGGTCGGACTCGGGGTAAGGATGGAAAACATCATTGTTACCGACATTAAAGGTGTGGTGTTTCAAGGTCGTACCGAAGAAATGGATGACAACAAGGCGCGCTACGCGAAGGAAACTTCTGCCCGAACCTTGGGAGAAGTTATTGCAGGAGCAGATGCTTTTCTAGGACTATCGGCTGGCGGAGTGTTAACACCAGAGATGGTGAAGTTGATGGCAGGCAAACCTTTGATTTTCGCTCTTGCGAATCCAACTCCGGAAATTTTACCTGAACTCGTTAAGTCCGTACGCAACGATGCCATCATGGCAACCGGCCGGTCCGATTATCCGAACCAGGTGAACAATGCTTTGTGCTTCCCCTATATTTTCCGCGGTGCATTGGATGTGGGTGCGTTCACCATTAATGAAGAGATGAAGCGTGCAGCTGTTTATGCGATTGCTGAACTCGCCAAAGCAGAACAGTCGGATGAAGTGGCTGCTGTATACGGCGAAGAGAATCTAACTTTCGGCACCGAGTACTTAATACCAAAACCCTTTGATCCACGTCTGATCACGCGCATTGCTCCGGCTGTCGCGCAAGCCGCGATGGACAGCGGTGTAGCCGAACGTCCCATCCTCAATATGGACGCTTACCGGGAGCAGTTATCGCAATTCCTCTATCAGTCGAACATGTTGATGAAACCGGTGTTCAATATAGCCAAGAAAAATCCGAAACGTCTTGTTTATGCCGAAGGCGAAGATGAGCGGGTATTACATGCAGTTCAAATCGTGGTGGATGAGGGGCTTGCCAATCCTATATTGGTCGGTCGTCCTTCCGTTATCGAGAGGCGAATTGCCAAACTCGGCCTGCGTATTCGTGCGGGTGAACATTTCGAATTGGTGAACCCCGAAAGTGACAGTCGCTACCGGGAATATTGCGAAGAGTATCACCGACTTACGGCACGCCACGGCGTGACACCGGATGTGGCAAAGCGCGAAATGCGCCGTAGAACCACTTTGATTGCGTCAATGTTGGTTCGGATGGAGGCGGCAGATGCAATGTTGTGCGGCACGGTGTTTCAACCACTGATGCACTTGCAATATATTGATGAAGTCATTGGCCTGCATCCGGGTGCAAAAGTATATGCGGCGATGAATATCCTAATGATGCCTAAACATACCTTGTTTATCTGCGATACGCATGTGAATCTCGATCCAACCGCGGAACAAATCGCAGCGATGACGATACTCGCGGCAGAAGAAGTCAGGCGTTTTGGCCTGACTCCCAAAGTTGCGCTATTGTCACATTCAAATTTCGGCACGCACAAGGATGCATCGGCATTAAAGATGGGACATGCACGCGAATTACTCGAGAAAATGGCTCCTGATCTTGAAGTGGAAGGTGAAATGCACGGCGACTCCGCTCTTTCGGAAACTCTAAGGGCCAATGCATTTCCAGCTTCACGTTTGAAAGGCGAAGCAAACCTGCTCATCATGCCAAATCTTGATGCTGCAAATATCTCCTACAATTTACTCAAGATTGCCGGAGGAGAAGGGATCACCATCGGTTCTATCCTTCTAGGGGCGAACAAATCGGTGCACATTCTAACGACTTCCTCAACGGTTAGACGTATCGTCAACATGAGTGCTCTGGCAGTCGCCGGCGTTAAGAAACATTGATGCATTTCAGAACGGGTGCTTTTTTTAATGCATACACATGATAAAAACCCACTAACAATAAAATGCAGAATTTGTTTTAATAATTTTAGAGGAATAAAATTGGTTTAAACTGATCCATAATTTTCTGGTAGACTCTTCCGAAA
>CAIRAO010000290.1 GCA_903876625.1 uncultured Gallionellaceae bacterium
AAATCAATATTGTTTCTAATCTATGTTGATGGCATAAGGTTTGCATGCAGGTTTTTGGTTTGCACCTAAATGGAGAAAATATGGAAAACTTGAAGGTTGCCAGTGATGCATTATTTATCTTGTTGGGCGCCATTATGGTGCTCGCGATGCATGCCGGCTTTGCATTTTTAGAATTGGGTACAGTACGCAAAAAAAACCAGGTTAATGCACTGGTAAAGATTCTGACAGATTTCGCCATATCAACACTTGCCTATTTTTTCATCGGTTACAGCATAGCATATGGCGTTAACTTCTTATCCGGTGCGGAAGATTTGGCTCAAAAAAATGGCTACGAATTAGTAAAATTTTTCTTCTTGCTTACTTTCGCTGCAGCTGTACCCGCTATCGTTTCAGGTGGTATTGCCGAGAGAGCCAAATTCAACCCACAGCAGGCCGCGACTTTCATGCTGGTCGGATTTGTATACCCGTTCTTCGAAGGCATTGCCTGGAATCATCGATTCGGGATACAGGATTGGCTCAATGCATCATTCGGAGCAGAGTTCCATGATTTTGCCGGTTCAGTCGTGGTGCATGCAGTCGGAGGCTGGATCGGACTGGTCGCCGTGATACTTCTGGGTGCTCGAACCGGGCGCTACAAAGGTGATCGCATTTCATCACACCCACCTTCCAGTATTCCATTCCTTGCCTTGGGTGCGTGGATACTTACAGTTGGTTGGTTTGGCTTTAACGTGATGTCTGCCCAAGAGATTGGCAAGATCAGCGGATTGGTTGCCGTCAATTCATTGATGGCAATGGTTGGCGGTACATTGGTGGCGCTTTGGGTTGGAAAAAATGACCCGGGATTCGTGCATAACGGCCCCTTGGCCGGATTAGTCGCCGTGTGTGCAGGTTCCGATTTGATGCATCCGGTCGGGGCACTAATTGTTGGCAGTGTTGCTGGCGGTTTATTTGTATGGATGTTTACGATCACGCAAAACCGTTTGAAAATCGACGATGTACTTGGTGTTTGGCCCTTGCATGGCTTATGCGGTGCGTGGGGTGGGATTGCCGCTGGTATCTTCGGTAACAAAGCGCTCGGGGGAGTTGGTGGCGTCAGTTTTGTATCCCAAGTTATAGGAACATTGCTCGGTATCGGCATTGCGGTTGTCGGTGCATTGATTATTTATGGAGTGCTTAAGAAAACCGTCGGGCTTCGTCTTGATGCAGAAGAAGAATTCAATGGTGCAGACCTCAGTATCCATAAAATCAGCGCTACACCTGAGCGTGAATCCGGATGGTGAATAGGTGTGATTACTGATAACAACATTGATTAACTTAAAATGGGGAAGTTATATGAGTTTTTTACTGGAAAATCTGCGCTAAGTTTTATCAATGCTCCTCACATCTGCTGGTAGATCGGCCCTTCACCGCCTTGTGGCGTTGCCCAGTTAATGTTCTGTGTCGGATCTTTGATGTCGCAAGTTTTGCAATGCACGCAGTTCTGCGTGTTGATCTGCAAGCGAGGATTACTACCGTCGTCGTCACTTAAAATTTCATACACACCGGCAGGACAATAGCGCTGTTCCGGTGCGTCATATAAAGCCAGATTGATGTTGATTGGAACACTGGCATCCTTCAATTTAAGATGGCAAGGTTGTTGTTCTTCATGATGGGTATTGGATAAAAATACCGAGGACAATCTATCGAAGCTGATTATTCCATCGGGTTTTGGATAGGAAATAGGAGCACATTCCGATGCCTTTTTCAACGAAGTGTGATCAGCGTGTATTTTTAATGTCCAAGGAGCCTTGCCTCTGAACAGATAGGTATCGACAGCCGAGTAAGCGATGCCACTCCAAAGTCCCCAATGAAAGGATGGACGAATATTTCGTGCAGCGTGCAGCTCCTTCCACAACCAACTCTGCTTGAATTTCTCCGTATAGCGCTTCGCCTCAGTTTCATTCTGTTCACTCAAAAGAATTTCTACCAGAGATTCTGCAGCCAACATGGCAGATTTCATCGACGTATGCGTACCCTTAATCTTGGGTACGTTGAGAACGCCTGCTGTATCACCCACCAACAAACCACCCGGGAAAGTGAGTTTAGGCAAGGACTGCAATCCACCTTCGGAAAGTGCGCGGGCACCATATGAAACACGGCGACCACCTTCCAGATAGGGACGGATGTCAGGGTGTAATTTGAAACGTTGAAATTCTTCGAATGGCGATAAATGAGGATTACTGTAATCCAACCCGATAACAAATCCGGCAGCTACCTGATTATTTTCAAAATGGTACATGAACGAACCGCCGTAAGTATCGCTCGCCAACGGCCAACCTACAGAATGCATCGCCAAACCGGGCTGGTGTTTCGACGGCTCTATCTCCCATAATTCCTTGATGCCAATACCATAGGTTTGTGGATCAGCACCCTCGCGTAATGAAAAATGCTCAAAAAGTTGTTTAGTGAGTGAGCCCCGACAGCCCTCAGAAAAAACAGTCTGGCGTGCGAGTAGTTCCATGCCTTGCTGGTAACTGGCAGTGGGCTGCCCATCTTTTCCTAATCCCATATCGCCTGTTGCTACGCCACGGACAGAACCATCCGTACCGTAAAGAATTTCAGCGGCGGCAAAACCCGGATAAATTTCAACACCCAATGCTTCAGCCTGCTCACCTAACCAGCGGCATAAGCTGCCAAGACTGATAATGTAGTTGCCATGATTATTCATCTGGGGCGGAGTGGGTAAACGAAAAGAACTGTTCTCTGTCAGAAACAGAAAACGATCTTCCTTTACCGGAGTATTTAAAGGCGCCCCTCGCTCCTTCCAGTCAGGAAAAAGCTCTTCCAACGCGCGAGGTTCTAGAACTGCTCCGGAAAGAATATGAGCTCCAATTTCAGAGCCCTTTTCCAAAACACAAACGGAAATCTCGGCACCTTTTTCAGCAGCCAATTGTTTCAATCTAATGGCAGTGGTCAAACCCGATGGCCCGCCTCCCACCACTACCACGTCGTATTGCATTGATTCCCGGCTCATGGCGTATTCCTTTTATTCATTTCCAGTTAAAACTGATCCTCAGGAAACGCCATTACCAGTTCACCACTGCCAATCACAGTTTGCGCTAAAGCCGCTGCGTTAGGTAACACTTGTTGTGCATAAAATCGCGCAGTTGATATTTTGGCTTGATAGAAATTAGTATCACCCGTACCTTCTTTCAGGCGTTTAGCCGCAATCAAGGCGGCTCGGCCCATCTGCCAACCGCCGCAAACAATGCCCATCAGTTTTAAAAAAGGGACACTTCCAGCAGTGACTTGTGCTGACTGATCTTTGAATTGAGTGACGATATGCTTAACGCAATTTGAAGCATCTAGAATCCCCTTCTCTAAAGACTTGCCGATATCTGCAAGTTCACTGGAGGCAGAGAGCTCAGTTGCCACCGCGCTCATTTCCGTCAATAGATTTTTGGCTACTGCTCCGCCATCACGAAGGATTTTGCGCCCGATCAGATCCAGCGCCTGAATGCCTGTAGTGCCTTCATAGATTGCAGTGATGCGGGCATCGCGGAAATGTTGAGCGGCGCCCGTTTCCTCGATAAATCCCATACCGCCGTGAATTTGTATTCCGAGAGAAGTCACCTCAATGGCGTTTTCAGTACACCACCCTTTTACAATGGGAATCATCAGTTCGGCGAATGCCTGATTGTGCGCACGCACTGCAGCATCGGGATTGGCATGTGCATGATCTAATGCAGCCCCCACCACGTAAGCAAGTGCACGCATTGCTTCAGTCTGCGACTTGATCAGTAATAACATCCGGCGCACATCCGGATGTCTAATGATAGGGACTGACGTATTATCCTTCACGCGCATGTCTTTGCCTTGAATGCGATCACGCGCATAAGCAAGTGCTTGCTGGTAAGCTCGATCAGAGATTGCCAGTCCTTGCAGGCCGACGGCAAAACGAGCTTCGTTCATCATCACGAACATGTATTCCAAGCCACGGTTTTCTTCTCCTACCAGTGAGCCTATAGCGCCTCCGTGATCGCCGAAAACCATGACCGCTGTCGGACTGGCGTGGATGCCCAACTTATGTTCGATTGAAGCACACCAGGCATCATTGCGTTCTCCCAGGCCACCATCCGGATTGACCAAATACTTTGGCACCACGAAAAGTGAGATGCCTTTGACACCAGCAGGGGCAGTCGGTGTACGGGCAAGCACCAGATGAATGATATTCTCAGACATATCGTGCTCGCCGTGCGTGATGAATATCTTCTGTCCGGTGATCTTATAACTTCCGTCAGCTTGAGGTTCCGCGCGCGTGCGCACGGCGGCAAGATCAGAACCGGCATTGGGTTCGGTCAGATTCATGGTACCCGTCCATTCACCTGACACCATTTTGTGCAAGTAGGTTTGCTTTTGCTCATTAGAGCCGCACAACATCAACGCGTGTATTGCGCCTTGCGTCAGCAAAGGGCACAGTGAAAAAGCCATGTTGGACGCGTTCCACATTTCTCTAACGGCCGTCGATAACAGACCGGGCAAACCCTGTCCGCCAAATTCAGGTTGGCAAGATAAACCTCCCCATCCATTCTCGACGAAGCCCTGATATGCTTCTTTGGATCCTTTGGGCGTGGTGACTACGCCATCTTTCCAGTGGCATCCTTCCTGATCACCACTAAAATTGATCGGAGCGAGCACGCCGCTGGCAAATTTTGCGGCCTCTTCAAGAATCGCATCCACCAGATCAGGAGTCGCTTCTTCGAAACCCGGTAGAGATGCCACCGTATTCATTCCGGCAAGTTCATTGATGACAAACTGCATGTCGCGTATCGGTGCACTGTAAATACTCATGCTTCGAATCTCCTCAAAGTTTAGATGTCAACTCCGGTATAGCCTGAAATAAATCAGCCACCAGTCCATAATCCGCAACTTGAAAGATCGGCGCATCCGGATCTTTATTCACCGCGACAATCACCTTGCTGTCTTTCATTCCTGCCAGATGCTGGATGGCACCGGAAATACCAATAGCAAAATAAAGTTGAGGCGCCACGATCTTGCCGGTTTGACCCACTTGATAATCATTAGGTACAAACCCAGCATCGACTGCAGCACGTGAAGCCCCCAAAGCCGCATTCAGTTTGTCCGCCAAGGGTTCCAAATTTTTATGATAATTTTCACTGCTACCCAAGCCTCTTCCACCGGAAACGATCACCTTTGCAGCGCTCAACTCAGGCCTTGCAGAGACTGTGAATTCGCGTCTGACCAATTTGCTCAATGCTGTATCCGGACCTGAAGCCAGTGTCTCCACCGGAGCAGCGGCGCCAGTAACAGCGGCATCAAACGCGGTAGTGCGCACGGTGATGACTTTGATGGCATCAACCGACTTCACCGTGGCCAAAATATTGCCTGCGTAAATGGGACGTACAAAAGTATCTGCATCCACCACGCCAACGATGTCGGAAATTTGTGCCACATCCAGAAGAGCCGCCACACGCGGTAGAAAATTCTTTGCTGAAGATGTCGAAGCAGCGAGCACATGAAAGTAGCTGCCCGCCTTAACCGTAGCAGCAACCAATGCAGCCATATTTTCTGCCAATTGATCGGAATATTGAGATGCGTCGGCCAGCAATACCTTGTTTACGCCAGCTATTGTTGAGGCAGCCTGCGCAACTGCTGTTGCATTATGCCCAGCCACCAGCAAATGAATTTCTCCACCTATTTTGACGGCAGCAGTAACCGCATTCAGCGTGGCGGCCTTCAGAGATTTGTTGTCATGTTCTGCAATGATAAGAATAGCCATCAGATCACCTTCGCTTCATTTTTAAGTTTATCCAACAGCGCATCCACATCGGCCACCTTCACTCCGGCTTTGCGTTTGGCGGGTTCTGCGACACTTAAGGTGGTCAGGCGAGGTGAAACATCTACGCCCAAATCTGCAGGCTTAACCACAGTAAGCTGTTTCTTCTTCGCCTTCATAATGTTGGGCAAAGTGGCGTAACGCGGCTCGTTCAGTCGCAGGTCAGCAGTCACCACTACAGGCAAGTTTAATTCCAGTATTTCAGTACCACCGTCGACTTCGCGTGCCACCACAGTTTTGCCATCAGCTACGGTCACTTTTGATGCGAATGTTCCTTGCGGCCAATCCAACAATGCAGCAAGCATCTGGCCGGTCTGGTTGCTATCGTCGTCTATGGCCTGTTTTCCCATAATGACGAGTTTAACGTCTTCTTGCAGCGCAAGCATTTTAAGCAATTTAGCGACATCCAGTGGTTGCAGTTCAACATCGGTTTCAACCAAAATACCACGATCAGCACCAATAGCCATCGCGGTTCGCAGCGTTTCTTGACAGGTAGCCAAGCCACAACTCACCGCTATCACTTCAGTCGCAATACCCGCTTCTTTTAAACGTACCGCTTCTTCTACCGCGATCTCGTCGAATGGGTTCATTGACATCTTGACGTTCGCCAGCTCAACGCCACTGCCATCGGATTTCACCCGAGCCTTGACGTTATAGTCCATCACTCTTTTGACTGAAACTAGAATCTTCAACCTTACCTCCTATACAATGAATCAAACTTGTGAGTAGAATATTTCAGCGTTACCTTAGACGGATTTTAACTTCAAACATGGTTCAGCATATTGAAGTCACCATAGCAATATATTGCCATACTTCAGACCTACACTCTAATTTAAGAAGTTAATTTTTCAGCAATTCGAAGCAAAAAAAGACCACAAACTTTTTTTGAATTTGATTTTGTGGCCTATGTTGGACGTCTTTAGACAATTAGATGGTGGGAGCAACTGGGATCGAACCAGTGACCTTTTCCTTGTCGAGGAAATATTCTACCGCTGAAATATGCTCCCAAAGCAGGCGCGCATTATAGGGA
>CAIRAO010000291.1 GCA_903876625.1 uncultured Gallionellaceae bacterium
ATGGCCGGATGCAATAGTTTGGAAACTGTTTGATGACTATTCAAAATGGGTCAATGACGGTGATAGTCATTATGACGAAGCTGAAAATATAAAATCGTGGAATCGACCTGAACGTATTGGCGGCACGCTGAAAACTTTCGCTTCAATTTTGGATGGGGTTAAGACGGAATTTTTTGTTAATTTGCCAATCGTGAATACATGCGGCATCAGTGCCGATGAGTTAGCCACTAAAGTTTTCCCACCTTTGAAATGGGTCATTGACGAAATATTACCCGAGGGGTGCTATCTTTTATCAGCGCGGCCCAAAGTTGGTAAGTCTTGGCTTGCTCTTCAAATATGTATTGCTGTTGCTCATGGTGACACCCTATGGGGCAGACAGGTGGATCAGGGTGTTGCTATTTATCTTGCACTCGAAGAAAACCTACGCCGACTTCAAAAACGTCTTGGGCAATTGCGATCAAACTGGGGTACGCCGAATCTGATTCTACATACAGATTGGAAGCGAAGTGACCAAGGGGGAGTGGCTGACATTGAGCAACTTCTGATTGATAAAAAACCGCGCTTATTAGTGATCGACACACTTGCCAGAATACGTGCGCCCTCAGGCAGGAACGGCAATGCTTACGAAGGTGACTATAACGCTCTTTCGCCGATTACCTATTTAGCGAATAAATACCGCTGCTGCATTGTAATTGTCACTCATAACCGCAAGGGCAAAGCTGAGGGTGATGCTACCGAAATGGTAAGCGGCACACTCGGGCAAATGGGTGCGGTGGATGGTGCGCTGGTGATTGACGGCAACCGTGGTGATGCAACCATGAAGCTGACCCTTGTGGGGCGAGACATAGAACAAGATGGCGAGTTTGCAATTAAGAAGCTTGATAAAGGCGGCTGGGATTGGTTAGGAAAAGCGGACGTCTGGTTCATCTCCCAAGAAAGGAAGGCAGTTAAAGACTTGCTAACTTTGACTGGTCCGCTGAAGCCCAAAGAGATTTCAGACCGACTGGGCAAGCCGCCGGGCACCATACGAAAGCTGCTTCATTCAATGGTTGCCGACTTCCAGCTGACCCTTGGGATTGATGGCCGCTATGATAACTAGCCATGCCTTCTATTTCTCTACACACACTCTTTTTTTTGGGGGTGTGTAGAGAGTATTAGTGGTAACGACAGTAACAAGGGTAGCAATGGTAATGGTGGTAACAGCGGTAACGCTGGTAGCGCCAGATACCATCAGGCCGATATGTTCATGGGCTTGAGCGAATCTATCGTTACCGACTTACCTCCGCTACCACAGTTACCGACATACCCCACTTTACTACCGTTATCGCTGTTACCAGCGTTACCGAAAATTGAAATAGGAGAAATAATATGAATAGAGCAGAACGCAGAAATATGGATCAAAAAGTTAATAAAGTACTACCCCGCATCAAGTTACTTATCGAAAGAGCCAAAGAAGACTGGTTATTTGGAACAGGCAGGCTAATGCATCCAATCGACTCAGACGAAGCAGATATTAATGAAATCCTTTGGATCAGTGCATCAATGTGGGTTTGTACTGTTGAAGCGGGTGGAACCCATGAGGAAGCGGATTTACTTATTCAATCTAGTTTCATGTTGTCATCGTTTATGGATGAGAAGGCTGCAAAAAGCAGCATGAATAATACCGCTAGACCATAATTTTATGCAGACCGTCGTGATGGAAAAATCAAAAACATTTTGTGGCGCAAAGACGCGAACGGGTTCAGCTTGCAAGCGACGACCATCACTGAATAGAAGCCGCTGCAAAATGCACGGCGGAGCCTCACTGCGCGGCAGAGATCACTGGAACTGGAAGGACGGCAGTCAGACACGCGAGATGCGCAAGCTACAGTCAGAGGCAGCGGCTCGATTGCGTGACGTCGAGGACATCGCTTTTTTGGTGGGCATGCTTAAGGGAAAGCGAACACCGGGCAGGAAACCAAAAAGGAATTAAAATGAGTTATCGAAACGAGAGTACTTTTTTACCAGCTTTATACTTCTTGTCGGCTGTCCATTTGTAGCCACAGGCCTTACAGGCTCTGTTGGGATCGTCACCTGAAACGCAACATCCCCCGAGTTCGATTTCGCCACGCTTTTCCATTTCAGGAAGAATATTCCCTAGTGGCAGCCCATATATAATTGCGACCGCTGCATTCTTTTTCCCGCATGATTGACAATTGTATTTAGTCATCGATTTTTATCTTCATACTGAACG
>CAIRAO010000292.1 GCA_903876625.1 uncultured Gallionellaceae bacterium
CTCCTTCTTATGCATGTCTCTGGCTGAAATCACACGAATTTTCCCGCCAGTGTTACGCTGGGTGAAAGTGATATGCAGCGTTCGCCCTTCATTTGTCTTACCCAATGCGTGAAAGCGATGTTCACCTTCGCTGTGTTTCATGTCTGCAAGCAGAAGTAGCGGTTTATTGAAAAAAACCTGCTCTGACTCAGCCGTTGAAACGCCGTGCTTGTCATTCTTGCGAATGTTCCCATTATCCCAATCGAAATCGGTAATCTTAGTGAGATCAATCATTTGTGTATATTATGGTGATATACAGTAAAAAGCAAATTCTCTTGATTTGAACTTGTGATTCCCCGCAGTCTGGCTGCGGGGATGCGCTTTTTCCTTCCCCATTAGGGGGAAGGCTGGGATGAGGGAGCGTTGTTAACACAATCTGCCGGTTAATACCCCGCGCTCTGGGCGTGGGGTAGTTTATTATAAGATGCTCGAACACCCCAATTGGGCCGTTTAGGGAAGTCCACACTTGGTTTTCTTCCCCTGCAGAACAGTCATTCGCGACTATTTATTTGCCAACTTTGAAAGCTTGGTTCTGACGCTGTCTGACAGACTAAATCAGAATTGTTATCTAATGCAGGGTCGGTTTAGGCAATATGTTAACGGCAAATTTTGGATTCTTTTGCAGCAGGTCAACTTCATCGCTCAAAATATGTACTGCTTCGTTTAGCAAAACATCCTTGGAGTTTTTTTGAGCTTTTTCCAAAGCCAAATCAGCTGCCAAATTCCGCTCATTAGACTGCAGGCCATCGTCTTGCCTATCAGCAATACTATTTGCAACTGCCAGCTTACTGCTGCCGTGTGATTTAATTCGCGCTTCCTGCAATTCCCGTTCTTTGCGCCGGTCAGCTTCGTTGAGCGAGATTAAATTCTTTTTACGTTGCTCGTTTGCCTCGGCGATCTCTTTGGTTAGGTACTGGAAATCCGTATCCTTGCTAACGCGAGTATCATGGCTCGCTCTGAGCAATGGTACAACTCCACTCAGATCCCCGGCGGGAATGTAGTCAGCAGCCTTGATTTGCGACCAGGGTAAAGCGTTGTCGTAACTGCTTTCACCAAACTCACTCGATTCAACTTGCGCCGGAAAATTGATGTCCGGTGTCACGCCGCGTAACTGAGTCGTGCCTCCATTGATACGAAAGAATTGGGCTATAGTCATCTTTAGTTCGCCAAAACCGGGATTTTCGTTTTTTACAAGTTGATCCAGATTGATCACACTTTGCACTGTTCCTTTTCCAAAACTGGGTTCGCCGATCACGAGGCCACGGCCATAATCTTGAATAGCTGCTGCAAAAATCTCAGAAGCGGAGGCCGAAGCACGGTTGATTAATACACCCAGCGGCCCATCCCAGGCAAGTCCCGCCTGCGTATCATTTTCGACACTAATATTACCTTTTGAATCACGCTGCTGTACCACTGGCCCTTTGTCAATAAACAGGCCGGTCAGTTCGATTGCTTCGGCTAATGAACCACCACCATTGTTGCGCAGATCCATCAGCACACTATCCACTTTATCTTTTTTTAGTTCTTCCAAAAGGCGCGATACATCGCGAGTCGCACTTCTGAAATCTTTGTCGCCCTTTTGATGGGCGGCAAAATCCTGATAAAAACCGGGTAAGGAAATAACGCCAATGCGTCGCGTTGTTTTGCCTTCTTTAACTTCGATCACGGATTTTTTTGCAGCCTGTTTGTCCAGACTGATTTTTTTTCTTACCAGTGAAATAGACTTGTGCTCTCCATCAGGTCCGGCATCCACCGGGAGTATATCGAGAACAACCACGCTGTCTTCCGTCCCGCGAATGATCGCTACCGTGTCATCCAGACGCCAACCCATGACATCTACAATGGCACCTTCTTTTCCCTGCCCGACACCCACGATGCGGTCGCCTGCTTTAAATTTTCCCGAAAGTAATGCGGGTCCTCCAGCGACTAATTCTCTGATGATAGTGTATTCATCTTTTTCCTGAAGCACCGCTCCGATACCAACCAGAGACAACTTCATCGAAATATCAAACTCTTCTGCAGCACGACGACCAAAATAACTGGTATGCGGATCGATCGCAGTTGTATAGGCGTTCATAAAATACTGGAAAACATCGTCTCCGTTAATCTTGGATAGCCCGCTCAACATTTTGTCATAGCGTTTATTCAGGGTGTCGCGAATAGATTTGTCATCCTTGCCAGCCAGTTTGAGGCGCAGCCAGTCATTCTTTACACGCTTGCGCCACAAGTCGTTTAATTCATTTTCAGATTTAGCCCATGTTGCATTTTTTCGATTGAATTGATAACTTTCATGCTCCTTAAAATCAAATCCTTTGTCGAGCAGGGCGCGGGCATAATTAATACGTTCCTCAATACTTTGCTGATAACGATTGAAAATAGCAAATGGAACGTGCAGGTCTTCATGGAATATAGCTTCATCAAGGCCGGTTCTTGCAGGAGAGAATAAATCGATGTCGGATTGCAAGAAGAATATTTTTTCGCTATCCAGTGTTTTTAGATAGTTATCGAAAATGGCGGAAGACATCTCATCGTCCAGCGGTACATGTTTGTAATGGTGGCGAGTCAGCACTTCGGCAGATAGATGCGCTGCCTGAGATTGATCAGGCCGGGGTTCAAGTTCCAGCGTCGCAAGCGCAACGTTGAATGTGGCCACCTGAACGAGTGCCAGTAAAGCCCAAAGCAATATTTTATTCATGTGCAAACCCGAAAGCTTAAAAATGTTTCGCATTATACTTGTTGTCCGGAAAGGAAATGAATGAAAGCTGGGACTTCAGTTTTTTGGCTTAGTTCAACAACAGTCGGGGTTTTTTCAGCAGGGCGAGTTTCACATTTCTTCAGAAGACCGCTGTTAACCGGTTTTTATAGGATAATGGCGCAATGAAAATTTATGGATTTTAAGTGTGTTTGATTTCTGGCAACGTGCTTTGATCTACCCGCTGACGATACTGTTGGTGTCTCTATTGCTTTGGAGCATTTTGGGAGCATTGCCCGCGGCACTTTTCTTTGGCTGCGCAATTTTACTGCGCTTGCTTTTCAATCTGCATAAGCTTGGTGCGTTGGAGTTCTGGTCTTTGTCCCCGGATACACGCAACGTTCCGGAAGATAGCGGTTTGTGGGAAGACGTATTTACGCGCCTGAATAAAATGATGCGCAAACGGCGCGAAGAACGCGAAAAGTATGCAACGGCTCTCCATCAGATCGAACAAGCCACTTCAGCCTTGCCTGAAGGCGTGGTGATTCTGGATGATGCCGATCATGTCGAGTGGTGCAATCCGCTGGCAGAGACACATTTCGGTTTGGATAGCGTTCGCGATGTCGGGCAACAGATCACCTATTTGGCACGTCAGCCCGAATTTGTGCAATTCCTTGCGGTCGCTAATTATGCGGCTCCGTTGATTTTGCGCGGAACCCGTCAGGATGAGTTGGTGCTGTCAATAAAAGTTGTTCCCTATGGCATAAACAAAAAGCTGTTGATCAGCCGGGACATTACTCAGTTGGAACGCATCGAAACGATGCGGCGCGATTTTGTGGCAAATGTGTCTCATGAGCTGCGCACGCCACTGACAGTCATTAATGGTTTCGTTGAAACGTTACAGGATATGTCGCAGTTGGATAACGATATGGCGCGCCGCGCACTGGATTTAATGGGAGATCAGGCGCGTCGGATGGAAGGCTTGGTGAACGATCTGTTAACCCTCTCACGGCTCGAGAATACGAACAATACGCTGGCAGAGGAAGTGGTAAATGTCCCGTTGTTGCTGAAATCGATACAGCAGGAAGGCCAGGCACTGAGTGCAGGAAAGCACATGATGACGCTGGAGCTGGATTCAACGGCAAAGTTGCAAGGCAATACTGCGGAGTTGCGCAGTGCTTTTGGCAATCTGGTATCCAACGCGGTACGTTATACCCCCCAGGGAGGTGCGATCATCATTCGCTGGGGCGAGCATGTCAACGGAGCCTTGAAATTCAGTGTGCGCGATAGCGGGATCGGGGTCGCTCCGGAACACATCCCGCGTTTGACGGAAAGGTTTTATCGGGTGGATCGGAGCCGTTCAAGAGAAACGGGCGGGACCGGATTGGGTTTGGCTATTGTTAAGCACATCGTCAGCCGTCATCAGGGACATTTGGAGATCGTGAGCGAAGAAGGTCAAGGCAGCACCTTCAGCATAGTTTTTCCTGCGAAGAGACATTTGGAATAGATGCCCGTAATGAGTTTTCTTAAGCGGGTGTAAAACTGACGCGTTCGAAATCGAGACCTTTGATGACGCTGAATCCTAACTTTACTGTCTGATGCCTGTCTTCAATGTCGATGATTTCAGCAATATGGTTGGGTTGGAAGAAGTTTCTGGGCACGATCAGGCTGGGTGGCGTTTTTAAAGCCGGCACTGCAGGTAATAATAAAGCAGCATGTGCTCTGTCAGTCGGATTGTCATTGAGTCCTTTATTTTGAATTGAAATCGGCTGAGCTAGACCGGGGAAATATTGGATTCCCATCCGCAACTTCCCCTTTATCGTAACGACCACCCAGCTTATCTTGCCAATCATGAAGGCATTTGCATCGTCTGCTTTTAAAGCAACGATCTGATGAGCTCCGATGCGTTCACCCTGCTGCTCTTCACGCAATAAGTTGGCTCCCGAAATACTTTCATTCTCAATGCGCCAGCTTTCCAAATTGAAACCAAGATCGACTATTTTCTGACGATTTGTATCCGGTAAGACACGGCCAAATGTGACTAATTGTTTTAGTCCCATTGTGTCTGCACCGACTTCTTTATTGTGCTGTCTAAAAGGCTTCAGCGTAATGTGCGCATAGATAGCTTCGAGGCTGTAGCATAATTCCGCTGTCTGTTCAACGGTATGGCGATCAGCTTGACGGTAACTATTTTGCTCGCAAAGGTATTGATGCAATTTATTCAAAAACTCAGCACACTCTACGCTATTGCAGTCTCCCAGCTCAAGTTGCTGGGGCGCCTGTCCCTGTTGTAACAATATGCTTTTGACACGCAACAATTTACTCAACGGCACCATGGCAAAATAGCGCATCTCGCCTGAATTCGAGATGATCTTTATGCCCTGCAATCCTTGTGAACTCGAAAGATCCACTGCCAAGGGTGGAGCATCGGCTTCGCTAACAGAGAACTTGCTGCCAACTTCGATGACATGGCTCCATTGGTTTAACCAATGATCAAGCATTTGCAACTGGGCTCGCGATAGTTCGTCCGGATGGGCGTGACTGACCAGAAGCGTTTTTACCCAAACTGTCTGGCAGTTGCCGGGGTGATTGGGTGAATGGAGTGCATCCATTACTACTTGTTGCTGGAATTCATGCTTTTCGGCAAAAGCGTACAGGGAGTGAAGTTGTTGCCATAGATTGGCATCAAACTCATAGCCGTTGCGCTGATGTTCGAATATCTGAAGTCCGATATAGCGCATGCAACGTTGTGTTAATAAGGCAACCAACTTTTCAAGTTGTTTATCCCCATCGAGGCAAGCCACAAGGCAACGTTGGTAACCTTTCAAGATTCCACGCCACAAAGCGATGATAGCGGTGAAGGTAGCCATGGCGTCGTCGCTAAAAGGGAGCTTTTTAGAGATCAGTTTTTTTGCGTAGTCAGCCTGAACAAGAATCAGCGTTTCACAAAGTAATTCGAGTGTATTGAATCGCTCCAAGCCGGACATCAGGTAAAGGTTGAGTTCGTCCACTTGTGAGCGAAGGATTCCATGTGCTTGATGCAAGTTGGTCAGCTGTAATTGTTGAAGCCAAACTTCGCAACCGGGTTTGTCAATGAAAGCGGGTCGTGCACGCGGATCGGTAGGTTCAAGTTTTATATCGAGCATGGGTGATCTTAAAATACAATATGATCAAAAGTTTATTTGCGAACGCAAATCGCGCAAATAATCATTTCAATATTAAAGCAGTACACGTTCTATTCCGCCATTATTAGCTTTTTGCACGTAATCTGCCAGCCAGTTTTCACCGAGTAGATACTTGGCCATCTCTACCACAATGTAGTCCGGGGTGGCATTGGTATCGTCGACATAGCGCGACAAGCCCAGTTGGCATGCCGGACAAGAGGTCAGAATTTTAACTTCTCCGGAAAATCCATCGCTGCGTAATGCGTCCGCGCCTTGGCGTAATTCTTCTTCTTTGCGGAAACGCACTTGAGTGGCAATATGCGGATTGCTCAAGGCCCAAGTACCCGATTCACCGCAGCAACGATCATTGAGCTTTACTGTCGTATTCATCAGCTTGCTCACCACCTCCAATGACTTATATGTTTTCATCGGTGTATGGCATGGCTCGTGGTACATGTACCGCACTGACACGGCATCGCGCAGCGCTGGGGCGGGAAGTGCGGTGGCTTGCCGCTCTCCTGGCTTCGCATCAGTCTGGTCTATATGCGGCAAGTGTAAGGCACCTTTCAAGCGTGCCGCTTCCAGTTGCACACCTTTTTCAAGCAGATATTCGTGAATATCAAGCAGCCGGCAACCGGGAAATATCTTATCGAACTGGTATTTCAATAACTGATCCATGCAGGTGCCGCAAGAAACGATCACGGTCTTGATGTCGAGATAATTCAGCGTGTTGGCCACACGATGGAAGAGCACCCGGTTGTCGGTGGTGATCTGATTGCCCTTGTCCTCGTCTCCAATAGAGGTTTGCGGGTAGCCACAGCACAAGTATCCGGGTGGCAGAACGGTGATGGCGCCAGTTTCGTAGAGCATTGCCTGGGTAGCCAGCCCGATTTGCGAGAACATACGCTCCGATCCGCAGCCGGGGAAATAAAATACCGCCTCTGATTCTTCATTGACTTTGTGCGGATCGCGAATCACCGGCACGATTGTGTTGTCTTCAATATCCAGTAATGCGCGCGCCGTTTTTTTGGGCAGGTTGCCCGGCATCGGTTTATTGAAAAAATGAATCACCTGAGATTTGATCGGCGGTTTGCCAACGGTTGCATCAGGATGCGCGATCTGGGTGCGGAACAGCCCGAGGTTCTTGAAAATTTGATAACCGAGACGCTGCGCCTTGTAACCCCATTCGAGCATAAGCTTGCGCAGGATTTTTGTGGTGGTTGGGTCGGTTGCGCTAAGGTAGAGCATCGACACAGCTGATACCGGATTGAAATTCTTTTTGCCTTTAGAGCGCAAAAATTCTCGCATGGCAACGGTGACGTTACCAAAATCGATATTCACCGGGCACGGATTGAGACACTTATGGCACACCGTGCAATGATCCGCCACGTCATTGAATTCATCGAAGTGAGCAATCGAAATGCCGCGTCGCGTTTGTTCCTCATATAAAAACGCCTCGATCAGCAAAGATGTAGCGAGAATTTTATTGCGCGGTGAATAAAGAAGATTCGCGCGTGGCACATGGGTAGTGCAAACAGGTTTGCATTTGCCGCAACGCAGACAGTCTTTGATCGAATCGGAAATATTACCGAGCTCGCTCTTTTCCAAAATCAAACTTTCCAGTTCCATCAGATTAAAGCTGGGGGTGTAAGCGCGTTCAAGATTGCTTCCCGGCAATAACTTTCCTTTATTGAAATGCCCCTGCGGATCGATCCTGTTTTTGTAGTCAATAAAAGGAGCGATCTCTTCTGCTTCCAGATAATCAAATTTGGTAATACCGATACCATGTTCACCGGAGATCACGCCGCCCAGATCTCTGGCAAGCAGCATGATGCGATCCACTGCACCATAGGCTTGTTGCAGCATCTGGTAATCGTCCGAGTTCACGGGAATATTGGTATGCACATTACCATCCCCGGCGTGCATGTGCAGTGCAACAAATACCCGGCTTTTCAGTATCATCTGATGCAAAGCAGTGCAACGGTCAAGTATCGGTTGATACGTGCTGCCGCTGAATATCTGGCGCAACGGTTCGCGTACTTCGCTTTTCCATGAAGCGCGTAGTTCGTTTCTTTGAATAGCGTCGAAGACAGTTAAGTTGTTAGCTGTGGCCGCAGGGTTTAACTCACGGCTAGGTGAGTCCAGATTATCCAGCATCCACTCCCAGTTATTTCTAACATCGCTTAATAATTTGCGCGCATCTTGTTTGCGGTTGCCGAGCAACTCTTCGTTACCCAATTGCGCGTCGTCCTTATAATAGAGAGGCAGTTCACCGGCAAAAAATTCATCCAAGGCTCCCAGCAATTTTATTTTATTGCTCAGCGACAACTCAATGTTGATCCGCTCGATACCGTCGCAGTAATCGCCCATGCGTGGAAGAGGTATCACCACATCCTCGTTGATCTTGAAGGCATTGGTGTGTTTCGCGATAGCAGCGGTGCGGGCACGATCCAGCCAGAACTTTTTACGCGCTTCGGCAGTGACGGCGATAAAGCCTTCACCTCGGCGCAAATTTGCCAGGCGCACTATTTCCGATGCGGTTTGTGCTGCGGCATTTTCGTCATCGCTCACTACATCGGCGATCAAAACCATTTTGGGGCGCCCGATGCGTTTGGCTTTGGTGGCGTAACCTACTGCCTTCAGATAGCGTTCGTCCAAATGTTCCAAGCCGGCCAGAAAAGCCGAGGGGGTGTGAAATTCGCGTAGCGAATCTATTGCTCGCTCTCCCTCCGGGGGAGGGTTGGGGAGGGCTAAGCGAGTATGCCTGTTTCCTTTGTTAAATAATCCGGTGATTTCGACGATGGCGGGCACTGCCTCGCGCACCTGTCCAAAAAACTCCAAACACACGGTGCGGGTAAATTTAAATTCGCGATGCAGAACAAAACGCGCCGAAGTAATGATACCGTCACAGCCTTCTTTTTGAATGCCGGGCAGACCTGACAAAAATTTGTCGGTGACATCTTTACCCAAACCGGTCTTGCGGAAGTTTCCGCCGGGAATGCTGAGAATTTCAACTTCGCCACGCGGTGTTTTCCCATCCGCTTCGAAACGGCTGATTCGGAAACGCGCCGTTTCCACATCGTGGATCTTGCCGAAATTATGTTCCAGCCGTTCGGCGAAAAGCCATAGTCCATCCGGCGTCACCATTTTCCATGAGGCCAAGTTATCTAGTGCCGTTCCCCACAATACAGCTTTTTTACCGCCGGCATTCATGGCGACATTGCCGCCTATACACGAAGCATCCGCCGAGGTCGGGTCCACGGCAAAAACCAGCTTGCTGGCTTCTGCCGCTTCCATTACCCGTCGTGTCACGACGCCTGCGCCGCAATGTATCGTCGCGTAAGGTTGGTGGGCGTCAGGTAGTGTGATTGTTTCTATTGCCGAGATGGCATCCAGTTTTTCGGTATTGATGACGGCTGAGCGTTTATCCAGTGGTATGGCACCACCTGTATAACCAGTGCCACCACCTCGCGGGATCAGTGTCAGGCCGAGTTCGATACAGGCGCGCACGAGTGGAGCACACTCAGCTTCGGTGTCCGGATTCAATACTACAAACGGATATTCGACGCGCCAGTCGGTCGCATCAGTGACATGCGAAACTCTGGCCAAGCCATCGAACTGAATATTGTCCTTGCGAGTATGGCGAGACAACACTCGAAATGCTTTTCGGCGCAATTGCTCTGTTGCAGTAAATTCACTCTCAAATTCGTTCACTGCATCGTGAGCAAGGGCGAGCAAACGTTTGACCGGATGATTATGGTCAGTTTCGACGAAGTTTGGCTTGGAAGCACTTTCTGTTTCCAGACGGCGCGCCTCGATCGCATGCAGGCGATGGCGCAATGCACCGATCAGGGCAGTTCGGCGATTGCTGTTGCCCAGTAAATCATCCTGCAGATAAGGGTTGCGGTTGATTACCCAAATGTCCCCGAGTACCTCATACAGCATGCGGGCCGAACGTCCTGTGCGGCGCTCATCACGCAACGAGTTGATAATATCCCAGGCTTCATTGCCGAGAATACGAATGACAATCTCCCGGTCGGAGAAAGAAGTGTAGTTGTAGGGGATTTCGCGTAAACGTGTATTCATGCCGAGTTCCATTCACAGGGCGCGCATTCTACAGTAATGCGCGGCGCACCTCGACCCCTGTAACGATAAGGACAAATATAAAGCTTCATAAATGCGGTGTATGTGTGGGGCTTTTCCCCCTCCCTCAGTCCCTCCCTCGGTGGGAGAGGGAAGCTAAGTGCCATTCGCGCGATAGTTGTCATACTGGAAGTTACGCTCTACTCGTAGCAAAGTCCCCACCGGGGGATAACCAATCACTTGCTGCGTTTTTGCAGCTTAGTGAGATGTCTAGTTAGTTCATCAGGGCTAGGGAGGGGGTGAACCTGAATTGTTAACCACTGATCAAAGCACGCTAAATCACGACAATCCTTTAACTGATTGCATGGATAGAATTGCCAAATTTTTGCGTTTCTGTTGCACAGCGATCAACTTTCGTGGATAATCCGCGCCCTCATGTGTGCGTACTCCCTTGCCGCACCGCTTATTGATGAAAGAAACTAAACATGAAAACCGACATTCACCCAGCTTACGCCGAGATTGCCGTCACCTGCAGTTGCGGTAACAAATTCACTACCCGCTCGACGCTTGCCAAACCTTTGCACATCGAAGTTTGCTCCGAGTGTCATCCTTTCTACACAGGTACTCAGAAGATCGTGGATACGGCAGGTCGCGTTGAGAAATTCCGTCAGAAATACAACAAAGGCGCCACAAAAGCAGCGGCTTGAAGGGCCAGCGTTGAAAACACTAAAAAAGGCAGCAATGGCTGCCTTTTTTGTTTTTGCATGACCACTTGCAGCCCGGTTGCTTGCATAATAGACAATCTCTGCAAATCCGTTATTAAATACTGGTATGTATTCTTACCCCTATCAAAAAGACCAGCTTATCTCACCGACCAAAGCGGTGTTTCTGGGCTTGCTTTGCGCAGTCTGGTTGCTGACCGGTTTGATAGGACACGATCCGTGGAAGCCTGACGAAGCTTCTAGTTTTGGCTTGGTTTTCCACATTCTTAAGAATGGTGACTGGCTTGTTCCCACTCTGGCAGGAGATGTTTTTCTTGATCGTCCTCCGCTCTATTATTGGACGGCCGCCCTCTTCGCCAAGGTGTTTACTCCATTTTTACCAATACATGACGGAGCGCGTCTAGCCACCGGCTTTTACATGGGCTTGACGATGGTATTCACCGGCTTGTGCGGACGTGAATTATTCGGCAAGAGTGCGGGCTGGGCATCCACCATAATTCTTATCGGCAGTATGGGTTTGTTGGTGCGTGCGCATTTAATGGTCACCGATATGGCATTGCTGACCGGATGCGCCATGATGTTCTACGGATATACATCGGTTGCGCGGCGTCACCGGTTAGCCGGTTTTTTAATCGGAACCGGTATAGGCATCGGTTTCCTTTCCAAAGGTTTTATCGCACCGGTTTTTTTCCTCGCAATCAGTGTAGCTCTGCTTTTCTTCCCGCTCTGGAGAACACGTAATTTTTACATCTCGCTAGGCATTGCCCTTTTTAGCATGTTGCCTTGGCTAATGATCTGGCCAGTAATGATCTATATGTACTCGCCGGAATTTTTCGCCGAATGGTTTTGGCAACTCAACGTTGGGCGCTGGATCAATCATGTACACGACGCTGTTCATTTAAATACGCTCTATTACGTCAGCATTTTGCCCTGGTTTGCATGGCCGGCATTTCCGCTGGCGATCTGGGCGGTGTGGGAAGCACGCAAAAAATTAAAACAGTCAGAAGAGTTTCAATTGCTAATAGTCGGATTCGTCGTGATGTTGCTAACACTGAGTTTATCAACGACGATAGACGAACTATCGGCATTGCCTTTACTTTTGCCCTTGAGTTTGCTTGCCACGGCTGCATTATTTACCTTGCGACGCGGTGCTGCAAATGCGTTGGATTGGTTCGGGATCATGACGTTTGCTTTGCTCGCCATACTGCTCTGGTGGGGTTGGACAGGATTGCTCGTAGATAGTCCTGCCAGAATCACACAATTGTTAAAAGATTACCGTCCCGGCTTTGAACCCATTCTCCAAATAAATCAATTCTGGATCGCAGTATTTGTCACCTTTCTCTGGATGGTGCTGGTTTGGCGTGTGGGTCGTTCGATCCGGCGTTCGGTCATCAACTGGGCTGCAGGAGTTACTTTGTTATGGCTGCTGGCCGTAACGTTGTGGATGCCGTGGTTGAACAGCGGTAAAAGTTACCGGTTCATGGTCACCAGTCTTAAACATGCGCTGCCCGCTAAGTATAATTGTATTTACGGGATAGAAGTAGGTGACGGGCAAAGGGCCATGCTGCAATATTTTGGCAATATCACTATCAGCAAAAGGCCCAAACAGGATTGCAGTCTGATGCTGGTTCAAGGTAATACCGCAAAACCGCCAGTTGACGATAAGGTAAATTGGAAAAAAGTCTGGGACGGCTCGCGCACCGGAGACAAAAATGAACGCTTCTGGTTGTATCGCAGGGTTAAGTAATAGTCCCGCCTGCGCGGGAATGACGTCTATTTTTTTATGGAATGTCTCTTTTTAACGTAGCTTCACCGTCTCGCAAACCACATCCCCATTCTGTGCGCGATGCCGTAGCGCATGGTCAATCAAAACCAACGCCAGCATCGCTTCGGCAATCGGCGTAGCACGGATGCCGACGCAGGGATCATGGCGACCCTCGGTGGAAATCATCACCGCTTCGCCTGCTTTGTTGATCGACTTGCGCGCAATGCGGATGCTGGAGGTGGGTTTGATCGCATAGTGGGCAACGATGTCTTGTCCGGTAGAAATGCCGCCAAGGATGCCACCCGCATTGTTGGACAAAAATCCTTGCGGGGTGAGTTCGTCGCCGTGCTCGCTGCCTTTTTGCGTGACGCAATCAAAACCCGCGCCGATCTCAACTCCCTTCACCGCATTGATCCCCATCAACGCATAGGCGATCTCGGCATCCAGTTTGTCGAACACCGGCTCTCCCCAACCAACAGGAACATTGTTGGCTACCACTGCTAATTTTGCACCGATAGAATCGCCTGATTTACGCAAAGCATCCATATATTCTTCCAGCCGTGCAACATAGCTTGCATCCGCCACGAAAAAGCTGTTGCCTTCCGCGTGCACGTCATCCCAGCTTTTAAAAGGAATCTTGATCTCGCCGAGTTGTGCCAAGTAACCGCGCACTGTCACCCCATAACGTTCGCTTAACCATTTTTTTGCGATTGCACCGGCCGCCACACGCCCTGCGGTTTCGCGCGCAGAAGCACGTCCGCCGCCGCGATGATCGCGAATGCCGTATTTTTGCCAGTAAGTGTAGTCAGCGTGGCCTGGGCGAAATGTCTCCGAGATATTGCCGTAATCTTTACTGCGCTGATCCTCGTTGCGTATCAACAATGCAATGGGCGTGCCGGTAGTTTTGCCTTCAAACACGCCAGAGAGAATCTCCACCGTGTCGGATTCGCGTCTTTGCGTAACATGGCGCGAGGTGCCCGGCTTGCGCCTATCAAGATCAGGCTGTATATCTGCTTCACTTAAAACCATTCCCGGCGGGCATCCATCCACAATGCAGCCGATGGCCTTGCCGTGCGATTCACCGAAAGAGGTAACGGTAAACAGAGTGCCGAAAGTGTTTCCAGACATAGAAGTTGTCTCGCTTAATTAATGGCGCAAGTTTAACATAGCAATGTTTTCAAAAAATGCCGTCATTCCCTTATGTTCATCGATACCCATTGCCACCTGGATGCTGCCGAATTTGAAGGTGCGCAAGCCAACATCGCACTCAACGCACAAGAAGCAGGCGTTAGCCATATTGTCGTACCCTCGGTGTCGCGCAGCAATTTCGATATTGTGCGTGAGCTGTGCCGGCAATATTCTAATTGCGCACCTGCATACGGCATTCACCCAATGTATGTGGATGACACAGTGTCGGGCGATCTGGAAATATTGCGCGAATATTTAATAAAACACCAACCTATCGCAGTAGGCGAGATCGGCCTTGATTTTTTCGTTAAACATTACGACCAAGCCGCTCAGGAACATTTTTTTATCGAACAACTCAAGCTGGCGCAGGAATTCGACTTGCCCGTATTGCTGCATCTGCGCCGTGCGCAAGACACCGTCCTAAAATATTTGCGCCAGCATAAAGTGCGTGGCGGCATCGCACATGCCTTTAATGGCAGCCGCCAACAAGCCGATGAATTCATCAAGCTAGGTTTCAAATTGGGTTTTGGTGGGGCAATGACGTATTCACGTGCGACCAAATTGCGCGAACTTGCCACGACACTGCCGCTGGAGTGCATCGTGCTGGAAACTGATTCACCGGATATCCCGCCGGAATTTTTGGAACGCGGATTGCCAAACGAACCAAAATATTTACCGATGATTGCGCAGACTTTGGCTGAGTTGCGCGGCTTGTCGCTGGAAGAGATTGCAAGAGTGTCGACAGAGAATGCGAGGAGTGTTTTGTTGGGGATGAAATAGAGTTTTCAATGTGTGCAACAACCCCCTCCCTAGCCCTCCCCCGGTGGGAGAGGGGATTGGGTATTCCTCTAAACTTTTGAACTCTGCAGTTAGTTCCCTCTCCCACCGGGGGAGGGCTAGGGAGGGGGAGCACTCGACAAATTTCACACGTAAGAACAATAAGGAATCGTCCATAAACAAGCAATGAATTACTTCCACACTACCTCACACGTATAATCCCGCCATGCCAAACACCACCCCACCCCAGTTCACCCGCACCCACATACTGCTAGGTGACGAAGGCATTCAAAAACTAAAATCCAAGCACATTTTTATCGCCGGGCTGGGTGGAGTCGGTTCGTATTGCGCAGAAGCGATCGTGCGGGCGGGTGTTGGCCGCATAACCCTGCTCGACCACGACAGCGTAGTGGTGAGCAATATCAATCGCCAATTGCCCGCCCTGCTTTCCACTGTGGGTCAACCCAAAGCAGACTTGATGCGCGCCCGTATCGCGGACATCAATCCGGATTGCAAAGTAACTTTGCTTTATGACTTCCTCGGTATTGAAAACGTAAATGATCTGGTGCCATCCGATGTGGATTATGTGATCGACTGCATCGATTCGCTTTCCTGCAAAGTGGCGTTAGTGGTTGAGAGCTACAAACGCGGTTTGAAAGTCGCCTCCAGCATGGGCGCAGGTAATCGCCTTGACCCTTCGCGTATCAAAATCGCCGACATCAGCGAAACCATCATGTGTCCGCTGGCACGTGAGATGCGCAAACGGCTACGCAACGAAGAAGTCTACAAAGGAGTGCTCACCGTGTTTTCGGACGAATACCCAAGTGAGCCGTCTCCGCCCGAGCCAACCGGCAGGGGGCGACCCCGTGCTGTCAATGGCACCATCAGTTACATGCCGCCACTGTTTGGTTTTACCTTGGCAGGCGCGGTGCTACAGCGCTTATTGATGGAAAAATGAGTTGAAATTCCACTTTTAGAGTTTTGGTTACTAACCTGAATATCAGAATCTTTTAAAAATCCTGTTGCAAAACTGCAACAACCCGACTGATTCACTCATACATTATTTGACTTTAATTTGATGCTTCAGTAAATTGGCGACCCATAGCTGTAAGGGGTTTCGGCTATGTATGAAACTAAACTAACTTTTCCTCGAGGAGAAACAATGAAAAAACTAGCTCTCACATTGGCGAGCATTGCTGCAATTGCTACATTTGCTCCGGAAGCGTCCGCGCTTCCAGTATTTGCACGTCAAGTCGGCATGGCTTGTAACGCATGTCACTATCAACACTTTCCATTGCTGAATGCGTTCGGTCGTGCGTTTAAAGCGGGTGGTTTCACCATGATGGGCACAGAAGCTTTGGTCGAAGGCGACAGACTGTCTATTCCTGCTACATTGAATGCATCCATCCTGACCAGCTTGGGCTATGAAATGACCAATGCTGTGCAAGACCCAACTACTTCTGCAAAGGTTTCTTCAGGTGGTGCTTCTACAGGTGCCTTCTATGTGGCCGGTACAGGCGGAGAATCATCGTTGTTCGTAGGTGGACGTGGCAGCGAAAACATGGGTTACTTGGCTGAAATTGGTTTGGCGCCTACTGCAGCTTTGGGCTCGATGAAAACGCCAATTCTGTTCGATGTGGGCGGTACGCGTGTGGGTGTGGTTCCATTCTCAACGGATGGTCAAGGCGCTTCCTACGGCTTTGAAACGCTGAATACCGGCGCAAGCCCGATCCACTCGATCACCAACACGACTGGTCTGAATGGTCAGTACATCAAAGCGGTTGCTGCTGCTGAATACTTGGGTATGGACGGTAACGATACGGGTGCAGCGGTGGTGGTAGCAAACGAAATGGGCTTCATCAACGTGACCAAGTTTGACCAGGGCGGTGTCGCTGGTGGCAACTTAGGTGATTTGGGTTCGACTTATATTCGTATCGCGGCTACGTTTGATCTCGCCGGTTGGGATTCAGCCCTAGGTATACAGAGTTATAGTGGTTCTTCGGCTGACGTTGTGGGTCTAGCTCCTGGATCTAACAATGTCGTAGATACCAAAGCGACCGTGATTGACGGTCAGGCTCAAGGTGAAGTGGGTGGCATGCCAGTTGGTATCTACTTCAGCTACGGGAAAGCTCCAACAGTTGATACTACAGCAACTAACACTGTTGGTAATGCGTTCAATCCAGGTGGTACCTTGGATAGAACATCGCTCAATATCTCGGCTGAAGTTGGCGTGGTTCCTGAAGTAGCGACGATCGGTGGAGCGATCCGCCAAGCCAAAACAGGTACAGCTGATGCTAATGGCGATAACATGACCGACAATGCTATTTTTCTGACAGCCACTTACAAACTGGCACAGAATCAGTTGGTTCGTCTGTCTTGGGTTAACCAGACTGGAACAGCTTGGGATACAGCAACTTCTAATGCGGATGGTAGCAGTTCATGGACCATCAATCTGTATGCACTGTTCTAATAGCAAGCTTGCGTAAGAGGGGTTAAGGTTTAACCGAAACCTGTCAAAAAAAGTGATGTAGTACAAAAAACAAGGGAGACTTCGGTCTCCCTTGTTTTTTGTACTATCCGGACTTTCCGGTGGCTGGAGATGTTTTGCCTTCAGTGGCTGCCTTGTCAGTATAGTATTTGTTTTGACCTGTTAAGTCGGGTAAGATGTACGCACTATGACAAATATCCTCGCCTTCAAAAAGCCAACCGACAATCAACCGATTGACGTTGAGGTAACGCGCGGTGAGGGAATGTTCACCGCTGAATGCGATACGCTGCATTTGGTGACAGAAGCCGATAGCTTTGAGGCTTTGACTGAGCGCGTGTGGAAGTTGGCTCCAGATATGATTGAAGCTAACGGGCTGGGGATAGACCCTGATTCCTTGCGCCTAAATTTCAAGTTTGTACAATCCGCTCACGATCACCGCTCGGCTATGTGATCGGTGGGAAGCGGTTATTACCCGCAGTTGCGGAAGACTTTGCTGGAGCGGGGCTGTTCTTTTGTGCGACAAGGAAAAGGAAGCCATGAAATTTGGCAAAGCCCAGTCACACAATGTCGATTCCCTGTTGCAACCAGTATCGTTTCCAGAAATACGGCTAACGCTATCCTGAAACAGGCTGGGCTGAATATTAAACTCTAGCGTGATGCGGTAAAATCGCGCACCATGAATCCAGCATTATCTCTTTCCGCGCAACGCCGTTTGGCGCGTGTGCAACAACTATCATCAATTGAATATCCCGCCGACCTGCCCGTGGTTGCTCGACGCGAGGAATTGGCACAGGCCATCGAAAAACATCAGGTCATTATCGTGTGCGGTGAAACGGGGTCGGGTAAGACGACACAATTGCCGAAGATATGCTTGAGCCTGGGGCGCGGCGTGTTGGGTGTGATCGGGCATACTCAACCTAGACGTGTTGCGGCACGTTCGGTGGCGGCGCGAATTGCGCATGAATTGAAATCTGAGCTTGGCGGGCTGGTCGGTTACAAAGTGCGTTTTAACGACAAGGTATCAAACGATACCTGCATCAAACTCATGACAGATGGTATCTTGCTGGCAGAGATACACCATGATCCGCTGCTGAAAAATTACGACACCATCATTATTGACGAAGCGCATGAGCGTTCGCTCAATATCGATTTTTTGTTGGGTTACTTCAAGCAAATTTTGCCAAGACGTCCGGATTTGAAGTTGATCATTACGTCGGCGACGCTGGATGCGGAAAGGTTTTCGAGGCATTTTGGGGGACATGTGAACATGGTTGTTGGACACTCCCCCTCCCTAATCCCTCCCCCGGGGGGAGAGGGACTAAAATCAGCACTGATCGAGGCCAACTCCCTCTCAACTAGAGAGGGACTAAACCCAGCACTACTCGAAGCCAACTCCTTCTCAAGTGGAGAAGGACTAAAACCAGCGCCACTCGAATCTAATTCCTTCTCTAGAGGTGGGGGACTAAAACCAACACTACTCGAAACTAGCCCCCTCTCAACTAGAGAGAGCTTAAACCCGGCACCGCTCGCAACCAGCTCCCTCTCCCCCCGGGGGAGGGTTGGGGAGGGGGTTTCGGGTGAAGCCAAACATCACTCAGCACTTCCTCAGCAATTACTTGCGTATGCCCGAGAATTACGTAGCAAGGCCACAGACGTCGAAAATTTGCTGTGGCATTTATTGCGCAGAAACCAGATTTTAGGTTTCGGTTTTCGTCGCCAGCATCCTTTAGGTGACTACATTCTGGATTTCTATTGTCATCAAGTAAAACTGGTGATCGAGTTGGATGGTGGGCAACACGCAGAGGATACTCAGCAAACATACGACGAAAAAAGGTCAACCTGGTTGCAGTCGCAGGGAATTACTGTATTGCGTTTTTGGAATAATGAGGTGCTGACAAATACTGAGGGTGTGTTGCAAACGATTTTTGATTGGTTGAGTGCGAAAGCTACCCCCTCCCCAACCCTCCCCCGGGGGGAGAGGGAGTTAAAATCAAATGCGTCAGGGTTTAGTCATCTATCTGGCGAGAGGGAGTTAAAAGCAAATTCGTTTGGGTTTAATGAACTTTCAGGGGATGGGGAGCACAATTCGAACAGCGCCGGTCTAGGTCCCTCTCCCATCGGGGGAGGGATTAGGGAGGGGGAAGAAGTTAAACCTGAGACAGATGTTAAAACCCCACTCGCCCCCATCATCCAAGTCTCAGGCCGAACTTATCCTGTAGAAATTCGTTACCGCCCTCCTCAGCAAGATGAAGAAGGCGATCTGCAAGACATACCTCAGGCAATTTGCAGTGCGCTGGATGAATTGAGCATTGGTGGCTTGCGCGGTGATGTGCTGGTATTTCTACCCGGTGAACGCGAGATACGAGATACGACTGAGGCGCTGCGCAAACATCAGCATAAGGGAATCGAAATCCTGCCATTATTTTCACGGCTTTCGATTGCCGAGCAAGACCGTGTATTCAAGCCGGCTTCCGGAATACGCCGTGTTGTGCTGGCAACCAATGTTGCTGAAACTTCTCTTACCGTACCGAATATCGGTTACGTGATCGACAGTGGCTTGGCGCGCATCAATCGTTATAGCGTGCGTCAAAAAGTGGAGCAGTTACGCATTGAAAAGATCGCACGTGCTTCAGCAAACCAGAGAGCGGGGCGCTGCGGGCGGGTGATGAGCGGCGTCTGCATTCGTTTGTACGACGAGACAGAATTTTTGCAGCGGCCGGAGTTTGCCGATGCCGAAATATTTCGGGTGTCGCTCGCCACCGTTATTTTGCGCATGAGTGCGTTGGGGTTGGGCGAGGTGAGCGAATTTCCTTTTATCGAACCACCCGGTTCGCGCGCCATTGCGGACGGGTATCAGTTGTTGATTGAGTTGGGGGCGATTGAGGATGGCAATCTACCCCCTCCCCAACCCTCTGATGGAACAACTAGCCATTCGACTAAGCCCGGAAGCGGGCAAGTCGCTGGTTACCCCGGGGGGAGAGGGAGCAGAGTTCTTACTCCCTTGGGACATGAACTTGCCAAGTTACCGCTTGATCCTAAAGTCGCGCGGCTATTATTGGCAGGGCGTCAGTATCATTGCTTAAATGAGATTCTGATCATCGCCAGCGCATTGTCCTTGCAAGATCCGCGTGATCGTCCAGCCGAGCGCCGCGAAGCGGCAGATCAGGCACATCAGCGGTTTAATGACGAGCGATCGGATTTTTTAGCCTACCTGAAATTATGGGCTTGGTTTCAGGATGCGGTGAAACACAAGAAGAGTAACAAGTTGTGGGCGAACGAGTGTAGGGAGAAGTTTTTATCACCGGTACGTCTGCGCGAATGGCATGAACTTCATCAACAACTACATGCGCAGGTGGCGGAGATGGGCATGTTTGGCGGGGAAAGGCAAAAGCACCCCCTCCCCAGCCCTCCCCCGGGGGGAGAGGGAGTTAGCGCCGGAGCTCACGGGTTTAGTCCCTCTCCCAACGGGGGAGGGGTTGGGGAGGGGGCGTTTGAGCCGGTAGCGGAAGTCTCTCAACCCGCCACCTACGAACAAATCCACAAAGCCTTACTCACGGGTTTGTTGGGCAACATCGGTTGCAAAGGCGTGGATCGCGAGCCTTATTATCTCGGCGCGCGCGAGATCAAATTCTTCATTGCATCTAATTCAGTATTGGCGAAAAAAGGCACCAAGTGGGTTGTCGCGGCTGAGATCATGGAGACGACCAAATTATTTGCGCGCTGCGTGGCACGCATCGAGCCTGAGTGGTTGGAAGAAGTGGCAGGACATTTGATCAAGCGTCATTACTATGATGCACATTGGGAGAAAAAAGCGGCGCAGGTGGCAGCGTGGGAGCGCAGTACGTTGTTCGGTTTGATCCTTAATCCCAAAAAACGCGTGCATTACGGCCCGATGAATGTAACGGAGTCGCGCGAGGTTTTCATTCGTACGGCGCTGGTAGAAGGGGAGTTCAATACTCAAGCTCCATTCTTTGTGCACAATCAAAAACTGATCGCCGATATCGAAGCTTTGGAGCATAAAGCACGTCGTCCAGATGTGTTGGTGGACGACGAATTGATCTTTGCTTTTTATGATGCACGTGTTCCGGCGGGTATTCACAATGGTGCGGCATTTGAACATTGGCGCAAAGAAACCGAGCGCGAAACACCGCGGCTGCTCTATCTTAAAAAAGATGATCTGATGCGGCACGAGGCGGCGGGGATCACGACGGATCAATTTCCTCCGCAATTGCTGATGAATAACGTCAACTACGCGCTTGGCTATAATTTTTCACCGGGCAAGAATGATGACGGCGTAACACTCACCGTGCCTCAAGCCTTGCTGAATCAGGTTTCGTCAGCGTGCTGCGAATATCTGGTGCCCGGCCTGCGGGTAGAGAAAGTGGCGCAATTGGTGAAATCCTTGCCGCAGAAGATCCGCCGCAATTGCGTGCCGGTACCTGAATTTGCGGCAGCATTCTGTGCCGAAGTGTCGCCTTCCAATACGCCGTTGTTACAAGCGTTGGCTCGTTATATTCGTGAACAAAAGCAGCTTGAAGTACCACTGGATGCTTTTCGGTTGGAACAATTACCTGCGCATTTGTTGATGAATTTTCGCGTGGTGGATGAACATGGCAGGCAGCTTGGATTGTCGCGGAATTTTGCGCAGTTGAGGGGGGAATTGGCGTTGAAGTCTTCTATTACTTCAAGCCCCCTCCCCAACCCCTCCCCCGAAGGGAGAGGGACTAAAACCGCAGGATTTAACACGGGCCTCAACTCATCGAAATCGTTGGGAGAAATCCAAGTTGACAAGCTATCTAACTCCCTCTCCCATCGGGGGAGGGCTGGGGAGGGGGTAACGCGTTTAGTGGAATGGGATTTTGGCGACTTCAAACCAACCTCTCAAGAATCCCGTGCCGGACAAACCATCACCGTATTCAACGCACTGGTAGACGCAGGCGATGCAGTAACGCTACAAAGTTTTGACACGCGCGACGAGGCATTTGCATTACATCGACTGGGGTTGCGTCGCTTATTCATGCTCGCACTTAAAGAGCAAGTGAAATATCTGGAAAAAAATCTGCCTGGAATGCAGGCGATGGCAATGAAATTTTTACCTTTTGGTTCGCAGCAGGATTTGCAACGACAGATTTTAGCGGTGACCTTCGACCGCTGTTGTTTGAATGAACCCTGGCCGGAAAATGAAAAGGATTTTGCCACGCGCAGCAAAGAGGCAAAGGCACGTTTGAATCTGGTGGCACAGGAAATCGCACGCCTGGTAGCTGCGGTTCTGGCAGAAAATCAGATTCTACAAAAGTCATTACCCGCTTTTAAGGCGCATACACTGGTGCAGCAGGATATTCGCAACCAGTGCCAATGGCTTTTGGGTAAAGAGTGGATCGCTAAAACTCCCTACGAACGAATGCAGCATACGCCGCGCTATCTGAAGGCGATCAATGTGCGATTGGAGAAACTGCGCGCTAATCCGGCAAGAGATGCGCAAGTGACTGCGCAGATGAATCCGTTGCTGCAACAATGGCAGCGCAAGTTATCCACACAGCAGGGCGAAGTTGATGCACGTTTGGAGGACTTTGGCTGGATGATGCAGGAATTGCGAGTTTCATTGTTTGCACAGGAACTAAAAACCCCTGTCATTGTTTCGGTAAAGCGCTTAGAGAAGATGTTGGCCGGATTAAACAGTTAGAATAGTGAAAACAGCTTAAAACAATTTTCCTCGCCAGGCTGATAAGAATGTGGCGCTAATTCAAGAATTCCGGTAGCAGTCAAAATTTTGGGATAATCTGCCCATAATAATTTCAAGTGAAGGTGAAAAATGGACAAACAAACAAGAGAAGCCGCACTGCAATATCACCGCACTGCTCCTGCAGGAAAGATATCAGTTGTTTCAAGTAAGCCGATGGTCACCCAGCGTGATCTGTCTTTGGCTTATTCGCCCGGCGTTGCTGCAGCCTGTGAAGAGATCGTACGCGACCCGAATGAAGCGCGAAATCTGACCGCACGCGGAAATCTGGTGGGAGTCATCACCAATGGCACCGCAGTGCTGGGGCTGGGGAATATCGGCCCATTGGCTGGCAAGCCGGTGATGGAAGGCAAGGGTGTGCTGTTCAAAAAGTTTGCCGGTATTGATGTGTTTGATATTGAGATTTCAGAAAACGATCCGGATAAATTAGTCGATATTATTGCTGCACTTGAGCCGACCTTCGGCGGTATCAATCTCGAAGACATCAAGGCACCCGAATGTTTTTACATCGAACGCAAATTGCGCGAGCGTATGCGCATTCCGGTTTTTCATGATGATCAGCACGGTACTTCGATCATTGTTGGTGCGGCGCTGTTAAACGGACTCAAGGTGGTCGGCAAGAAAATAGACAAGATCAAGCTGGTCGCCTCGGGTGCAGGAGCCGCTGCATTAGCCTGCCTGGATATGCTGGTTGGGCTCGGTGTGAAGATGGAAAACATCATCGTCACTGATATTAAAGGTGTGGTCTACAAGGGGCGCACCGAAGAGATGGATGACAACAAAGTGCGCTATGCGATAGAGACGAAGGCGCGGACGCTGGCAGAAGTGATCGCCGGTGCGGATGTGTTTTTGGGGCTGTCGGCGGGAGGCGTGTTAAAGCCAGAGATGGTCAAGTTGATGGCTCAACAACCGCTCATTTTTGCTTTGGCGAATCCAAATCCTGAAATATTGCCGGAAGAGGCAAAGGCAGTGCGGCCTGATGCGATCTTGGCGACAGGGCGATCCGATTATCCGAATCAGGTGAACAATGCACTGTGCTTCCCTTACATTTTTCGCGGTGCGCTGGATGTCGGTGCTTCCACGATCAATGAAGCGATGAAACGGGCTGCAGTGCATGCCATCGCTGCACTCGCCGAGGCAGAACAGTCGGATGAAGTGGCTGAAGTGTATGGTGAGGAGAGCCTGACTTTCGGCCCCAATTATCTGATCCCGAAACCTTTTGATCCGCGACTTATTACCCTCATCGCTCCTGCAGTGGCACAGGCCGCCATGGATAGCGGTGTAGCCACACGGCCTATCACCGATATGGCCGCCTATCTGCAAAAGCTGACTGAGTTCCTCTACCACTCGAACATGCTGATGAAGCCTGTGTTCGACTTTGCCAAAAAATATCCAAAGCGGCTGGCATATGCAGAGGGCGAAGACGAAAGAATATTACATGCAGCTCAGACCGTGGTGGATGAAGGCATCGCTTATCCGATACTGGTGGGTCGTCCTGCGGTGATCGAGCAACGTATCGCCAAGCTGGGTTTGCGCTTACGTGCAGGTGAAAATTACGAACTGGTCAATCCGGAAAACGACAGCCGCTACCGCGAGTATAGCAATGAATATCATCGGCTGATGCAGCGCAACGGGATCACAGCAGACGCGGCCAAGCGTGATATGCGCCGCCGCAACACCTTAATTGCGGCAATGATGGTGCGCATGGGCGCGGCGGATGCGATGCTGTGCGGTACTGTTTCGCAACCCTTGAGCCATCTGCGTTATATCGACGAAGTGATCGGCAAGCGCAAAGGTGCAGAAATCTATGCAGCGATGAATATTTTGTTGCTGCCCGGACACACTTTATTCATTTGCGATACCCATGTAAATTATGACCCGACAGCCGAACAGATTGCAGCGATGACTTTGTTGGCGGCAGAGCAAGTGCGCCGCTTTGGCATTGTCCCCAAGGTCGCACTACTATCACATTCCAATTTTGGCACTCACAAAAATCCATCGGCTCTAAAAATGGCCCATGCCCGCGAAATATTGGAAAAACTGGCACCCAAACTGGAAGTAGAGGGAGAGATGCACGGTGATTCTGCGCTCTCGGAAACTTTGCGTTTGGCAGCTTTGCCTGCTTCCCGACTGAAGGGTGTGGCAAATGTGCTCATCATGCCGAATCTGGATGCAGCCAACATCGCTTACAATCTGCTTAAAATCACAGCGGGCGATGGCATCACCATTGGCTCGATATTGTTGGGTGCGGATAAGTCGGTGCATATTCTGACCACGACTGCTACAGTGCGTCGTATCGTGAATATGAGTGCGTTGGCGGTGGCCAGCGTAAAGACTCAATAACGA
The DNA here is from genome assembly GCA_903876625.1 of uncultured Gallionellaceae bacterium. Lineage (GTDB taxonomy): Bacteria > Pseudomonadota > Gammaproteobacteria > Burkholderiales > Gallionellaceae > PALSA-1006. The sequence continues at coordinate 25,005 of CAIRAO010000292.1, forward strand.
GAATGGCGATTGTGTCACCCCAAAAAATGAAACTCGTGATACCCGTTTCCCCCTCCCCAACCCTCCCCCGGAGGGAGAGGGGCAAAAGAATCGCTATGCGAGTTTCACATTAAGGAGAAATAAAAATGAACAAGCAGGAAGTTGAATTGCTCAGTAAAGAAATCGAGATGTTGATGAGAGAACGCGCTCGTTTGTTGAGTGTGGTAGGGGCTGCAGCTTTGCTGGTCGCCAATGCGGATGCCGGTGAATTGCCACCGGAAACTGCCGAGGCGGCTGAACTGTTGTCGCGATTTGTTAATGAACTTCCGGAAGAAACACTGAAGGATGCACTGGATGCGGCGAATGAATTTGTTGCGTCAAACGCGTAAAGTAGGAAAAAGGCTCGAGCAGTCGCCATGCGTCTACAAAAAATCGGCTTGATCTTAACCGGGGGTGGCTCGCGTGCAGCCTATCAGGTTGGCGTATTAAAGGCGATAGCCGAGTTTTCGCCGCGTTCTTCGCAGAGCCCGTTTACGATCATATGCGGCACCTCGGCGGGAGCATTAAACGCGGCAACTTTGGCTATTAACGCCCGGCATTTCCGCAAGGGCGTGAATTACCTGCTCAATGTCTGGAAAGATTTTCGGGTGCACGAAGTGTATCGTTCCGATTTTGTCGGCGTGTTTTACAACGGGGTGCGCTGGGTTGCCGGATTGATATTGAGCAGTTTTGGCAGCGATAAATTAAATTATGTTTCTTTGTTGGACAATGCGCCACTGATCGAATTGCTGGAGCGTGCGCTTCCTTGCGAAAAAATACAGGAGAGTATCGATTGCGGTGCGCTGTATGCGCTGAGCATCACTGCTTCCGGCTATGGGTCCGGGCATTCTGTCACGTTTTATCAGGGGGCCGAAGATATTGAACCGTGGCGGCGCGCCAGGCGCGTGGGACTGCCGACAAAAATTGAGATACAGCATCTGCTAGCTTCAGCGGCGATCCCGTTTATTTTCCCCGCGGTGCATATCCATCGGGAACATTTTGGCGATGGCTCCATGCGCCAACTCTCCCCCATCAGTTCTGCGTTACATCTGGGCGCGGACCGTATACTAGTTATAGGCATGGGGCCCGGAGGGTATGAAGATAACGAGAGCCGTAACAAGATCGATGAATATCCCTCTCTTGCGCAGATAGCAGGTCATGCACTCGACAGTATTTTTTTAGACGGGATGGAAATTGATCTGGAGCGTCTGCGGCGCATCAATAAGATCGTCAGTTTGATTCCGGAGGATATACTTCTGCAAATTAATTTACGCCACGTTGATGCGTTGGTGATCTCACCCAGCAAACCGCTGGAAAAAATTGCCGAACGCCATTTGCACGGTTTGCCGTGGACGATCCGTGTCTTGCTCAGAGCGGTTGGCGTGATGCGAAAAAACGGGGCCAATCTGGTGAGTTATCTTTTATTCGACAAATCGTATTGCCGTGCACTGATCGATTTGGGCTATCAAGACGCGATGAAACGCAAAGACGAGATCATCGAGTTTCTGGGGCAACGTGAGCACGAGCCTGAAAACACTCTTTCGCAATGAATGTTCCAGAAGATACCCTACCCAAACCTCTGACATTTTCTTTGCTACGTTTATTGTCTGATGGTGAATTTCATTCCGGAGAGATATTGGCTCACAAGCTTGGCGTATCAAGAACCAGTGTCAGCAATGCATTGAAACGCGTTGATCAGTATGGTTTGACTATTTTCAGTGTAAAGGGACGCGGATACCGCTTGCTGGATGCTCCGCAATGGCTTGAGGTTGATAAAATCAAAGCCAACTTAAACACCCCAGAGATTTTTCAAATTGAATTGTCTGATACTGCGCCATCAACGAATACGATATTGATGAAGGGAGCTGTGTCAGGAGCAGCGCGTGGCAGTGTTTATGCAACAGAGTGGCAAAGTGCCGGGCGTGGTCGATTGGGGCGTGCCTGGCATACCGGTTTGGGCAAAGCGCTGACGTTTTCTGTGCTATGGCGATTTGATTTTGGTTTGTCTGCCTTATCCGGCTTAAGTCTGGTTGTGGGTATTGCGATGATGCGCGCGTTAAGTAAATTGGATGTCACGGGTGTAGGACTAAAATGGCCTAATGATCTCTTAAATAACCAGGGAAAAATTGCCGGGATATTGATCGAAGCGCAGGGTGATATGTTAGGGCCGAGTCTGGTTGTGATCGGCATCGGATTAAATTGGTGTTTACCGCAAACCATCGTGCAGCGCATTGATCAGCCTGTCAGCGATTTGGCGCATGTCAAGGCAGCGTTGCCGGAGAGGAATCACTTGCTTGCAACATTATTGCAAGAGCTGGCAAATATAATGAGTGAGTTCGCACAGCAGGGATTTAAATCGTTGCGCGCCGAATGGGAAAGATATCACCTCTATCAAAATCGTCGGGTGATAATGAGTTTGCCGGATGGTACAGGCGTCATCGGCGTTGTTCGCGGTGTGACCGATGAGGGTGCCTTGCGTGTTGAAACAACAAAAGGGATGCAGATTTTCAATGCTGGCGAAATCAGTTTGCGGGAGGCATAGTGCTATTGCTTGATGTTGGAAATAGTCGCTGTAAATGGGCTTGCACCGAGCATAACGTGTGGACGCATGGTGGCGTTGTGGGGAATACGGAATGGTTGGTGCTCCAGAGAAACTTTGATTTGTTACCCCGTCCTTCCCGAATTATCATTTCCAATGTGGGAGGTGAGGAGATGGCGCAGCGTCTGCGTAATATTTGCTCAAAGTGGCCTGTGCAAGCGGAATTCGTTTTGGCGCAATCTGAACAATGCGGAGTTAAAAATTCCTATGAGACTCCTTCACGCTTGGGCAGTGACCGGTGGGCGGCGCTTATTGCAGCCTGGCATAGGTTGGGACATGCCTGCCTCGTCATAAATTGCGGGACAGCCACCACGGTGGATGCACTTTCGGATGCGGGCGAATTTATGGGTGGGTTGATCATCCCCGGTATTACACTCATGCAACAAAGTTTGAAACTCAATACGGCGCAATTGCAGGAGGAAGAAGGACGTTTGCAAAGCTTTCCGCGCAACACTGCGGACGCTATCTACAGCGGAGTTATTCAAGCCACACTTGGCGCCATTGAACATCAAGGTGTATTACTGAAAAATTTCGGAACGAATAAAATGGTGTCTTGCATCTTGAGCGGAGGAGCAGCAGATAAAATAGTGGCGCATCTTGGCATGCGTGCTGAACGTGTAGATAATCTGGTGCTTGAAGGATTAAAATTAATCGGGGAAGCAAGCGCATGATGAAGTGGATTTTTGGTTTGCTGATATTGGTAAATCTGGTGTTCTTTGCTGTTATGCAGTGGGGGAGCGCTCTGACGGCTGAGACTGTCGCGCCTACCCAGGCACCATTCAATGCAGACAAGATAAAAATAGTCAGCATACTTCCTGCTTCCTCGCCATTGCCAACTTCAGCGGTTACGTTTGCGCCTGCAGTAGTCAGTGCTCCGGTCATTCCTGTTGTAGTTGCGGCTTCTGCGCCAGCTGCGCTGAGTTGTATGGAGTGGGGCGAATTTTCAGGCGCGGACTTGAGGCAGGCAGAGAAAACCTTGGCAGAGTTGAACTTGGGCGACAGGTCAAAAAAACGCACTGTTGAATATGTCAGTGGCTATTGGGTTTATATCCCACCCTTGAAGAGTCCGGCGCAAATTAAAAAGAAGATCGAGCAGCTTAAAAAATTCGAGGTTGAAGATTATTTTGTCATGAAAGAAGCGGGGGTTTGGAAAAATTCAATTTCATTGGGCTTGTTTAAGACTGAAGAGTCAGCCAAAAATTATTTGTCTAAATTGCGCGAACAGGGAGTAAGAAGCGCAAAGATTGGCCCACGCACAAGCAAGCTTAAATTTACTGTGTTTGTGCTCAGTCGCTTAGATGGTGCAACCGCTTCCAAAGTCACGAGCTTGCGCAAAGATTTCCCCGACAGCGAAACCAGGCAGATTCAATGCAATTGATTCATGGCAATTGACAGTTGGGCCCGAAATCAGCAAAATGCCGCCCTCTTTGAAAACGATGGTCAATTTCCTAAAATTGGTTAGCGTAAAGTCGGTGATATAGCTCAGGTGGTTAGAGCGCAGCACTCATAACGCTGAGGTCGGTGGTTCAAATCCACCTATCACCACCATAATAGTGTTTCAGGCAGTCTCAGAAATACGCAATAACCCGCACAGTTAATAGCTTTGCGGGTTTTTTGTTGTTACTGGGAATACCTGCATCGCCCGCTACAATGGGCGATGCATTCAAGCTTGGTATGCCATTAACCCACTTTGGGAAGGTTGGCCAGTGATGCGCGTATTGCCTCTTCCGGGTAACTATAGTCTTCCAGCTTTCCGGAAAAATATCTGTCGTAAGAAGCCATGTCAAAGTGTCCGTGTCCGGACAAGTTGAAGAACAGCGTTTTCTTTTCGCCTGACGCTTTGCAGCGTAGTGCCTCGTCAATACAAGCGCGGATGGCGTGATTCGATTCCGGTGCGGGGATAATGCCCTCTGAACGCGCAAACAGGACACCGGCTTCAAAGGTAGCCAATTGCGGTACTGCCACGGCTTCGATCAGTCCCTCGTTATACAGCTGCGATACGAGGGGAGAATCGCCATGATAGCGCAAACCGCCGGCGTGAATCCCCGGCGGCATGAAATCGTGGCCGAGGGTGTACATCTTCATCAATGGAGTGAAGCCTGCTGTATCGCCGAAATCGTAAGCGTAGGTGCCTTTGGTCAAGGTTGGACACGAAGTGGGCTCGACTGCAACCAATCTTACGTTTTTACCCGCAGCCTTGTCTGCAAAGAAGGGAAATGCCACGCCGCCAAAGTTGGACCCACCGCCACAGGGTGCAAAAACCATATCAGGATAGTCGCCCGCTTTTGCAAATTGCTTTTTAGCTTCAAGACCGATGATGGTTTGATGCAATATCACATGGTTAAGTACAGAGCCCAACGAATAGTTGGTGTCTGCACGCGACGCGGCTTCTTCTACCGCTTCTGAGATGGCAATGCCAAGCGAACCCTGATTGTCCGGGTCCTTTGCTAATATGTTGCGGCCGGTTTGGGTTTCCATGCTGGGACTGGCGAATACTTGTCCGCCCCAAGTTTGCATCATCGAACGACGGAATGGCTTTTGGTCATAACTTACTTTCACCATAAAGATGCGCACTTCCAAGCCGAACATCTGCCCCGCCAGCGCGATCGATGAGCCCCATTGACCCGCACCCGTTTCAGTCGCAAGACGTTTGATGCCTGCCAGCTTGTTGTAGTATGCCTGTGGAATGGCGGTGTTGACTTTGTGGGAGCCCGCCGGTGAAACACTTTCATTTTTGAAGTAGATTTTGGCTGGCGTACCCAGTGCGGCTTCCAGACGATGAGCCCGTACCAGAGGCGAGGGACGATAAAGTCTTAATGCTTCGCGCACCGGTTCTGGAATTGCAATCCAGCGTTCTCCCGAAACTTCCTGCTCGATCAAACTCATTGGGAATATAGCGGTTAATGCTTCCGGTCCTATGGGTTGCCCGTTTGGACCCAGTGGTGGCGTTGGCGGGTTTGGCATATCAGCCACGACGTTGTACCAATGGGTCGGAATCTCCGACTCATCCAGCAGAAACTTGGTTTGCGGCATTTGATTCTCCTCTCTTTTATTTTAGGTATTGCTTCCAAATTGTCACCTTGCAAGCAGGGTCTAAGTTTACTTCACTCACATGAGAATTTCACGTAAAACAAGTCAGAAATGCGCCGAATAAGTCCCTTCTACCTCGGGGAGAGGGAGAAAAACTGAGTTAATCGGAGTTTCCTTAGTTAATTGCGCAGGTTGTCAATTGATCACTTGAAAGGCTGCATTTCACTTGAAATTAAATTTGATTCAAGGCACGATGCTTCGAAAGTTGTGCGTTCTTGTAGCTACGCGAATGAATTTTCGGGAGATGAAGTGACTTGGATCATAACAAAATATTTTCTGACCGCGGCCGTTGTCGTGCTTGTGTCCGAACTGGCAAAACGTAGTGACAGGCTGGGTGGTTTTGTCGCTGCACTACCGCTGGTAACTGTCCTTGCTCTGATATGGTTATATGTCGAGAAGCAACCGCAGGAAAAAATCGCAAATCATGCCTGGTATACGTTTTGGTACGTAATTCCCACTTTGCCTATGTTTTTGGTGTTTCCAGTGCTGCTTCCTCGCATCGGATTTTGGCCGACCTTGCTTGCCTGTATGATCATCAGCGTTATTTGCTTCGGGTTGTTTGCATTAGTAATTCGTCGTTTTGGAGTCGAGTTGCTCTAAGGGAGTTTTTGCTTGCCATACCTCACTAAAATGTCGTAGAATTCGCGCCCTTTGGCTTCGACCAAACATATTTTTATTGGGTTTTGACTATGGTTATCATTCGTATGTCTCGCGGCGGTTCCAAGAATCGTCCATATTTTAACGTGGTTGTAGCTGATTCGCGCAATCGTCGCGACGGTCGTTTTATCGAGCGTGTGGGTTTCTACAATCCTTTGGCTGCTGAAGGTCAAGAGGGTTTGCGTCTGGAATTGGGCCGTGTCACTCATTGGCAAGAAAAGGGCGCGCAATTGAGCGACGCCGTGGCCAAGCTGGTTAAGCGCGCTGGTGCAACAGCAAAAGCCTAACGAACATGGCGAGTCGCCATGCTCGTTTTCCCCAACCGAGCGTGTGTTGTTGGGGCGCATGCCCCGTACAACCACGGCCTATTCCTCGCGGGTGTAACCCTCCCCTGGTGGGAGAGGGGACAAACGAGGCGAGGCGCAATGGAAGTTGACGCACTAGACCCCATGGTGATCATGGGGCGTATCGTTGGAGCGCAGGGGATTCTCGGCTGGGTGAAAATTCAAACTTTCACCGAGTACTTGGATGGTTTGCTTGACTACGATGCGTGGTATTTAGGTAATGACAAGCAACCGTGGCGCAAGGTAGAAGTGTTGGAAGCCAATGTGCACGGTAAGGTTTTGGTGGCAAGGTTGCCCGGAATCCTTGACCGAACAACGGCAGAACAATGCAAAGGTCTACTGGTCGCGGTACATCGCGACAGTTTACCGAAACAGGCACCGGACGAATATTACTGGTCTGACTGAAAACGGGGCGGCCTATTTGCCGGTTCACCTGAAATATCTGGCTTCGTATTTCAGAAACCGTCGTTTGACTTGGTGGTTTGCTATTTCTTTTTCGATGTCTGTAGTTACGTGGACATGGCTA